>NZ_JBVJGW010000014.1:0-204924 GCF_055587105.1 Streptomyces sp. NPDC048461
GGCCGCCCCACGCCCGCCCCCCCCGCGCCGGGCCGGGGGGGGGGGGGCGGGGGGGCCCCCCGGGGGGGCCCCCCCCCGCCGCGCCCCCCCCCCCCCGGCCCCGGCCCCGGGGCGGGCGCCCGGCCCCCCACGACCGCCGCCCGCGGGACGGTCAGCCGGCGGCGGGGCGACCGCGGGCGGGCGGGCTCAGACTCCAGTCGAGGCGCCGGCGGAAGTACACCAGGGGCTCGGCCTCCGCCACCGCGCAGTCGACGACCTCGCCCACCACGATCACGTGGTCGCCGTGCGGGAGCAGCACGGCCGTACGGCACTTCGCGTAGACCGGAACGCCGGCCAGCCGGGGAACGGGCCCGTCCCACTCCCACAGCACGTCGGCGAACTTGTCCTCGGAGCTGCCCGCGAAGGTGCGGGCCAGGGCGGAGTGGGTCCGGGCCAGCAGGTGGACGCCGAACTGCCCGCCCGGCGCCGCGGCGAGCTCCCGGCAGGTCCGCGAACCGCCGGCGAGCGCCACCAGGATCGACGGCGGGGCGGCGCTGTAGGAGCAGAGGGACGACACGAGCAGTCCGCAGGGCCGCCCGTCGTCCCGGCGGGCGGAGAGGACCGCCACCCCCGACACCAGCCGGGACATCGCCTCCGTGAACCCGCCCGCCGGGCCGGCTCCCCGGCCCTCGTCCCGGCCGGGGTCCTGGGCGCGTGCGCGTTCCCGCCGCTGCTTCTCCTGCTGTCGGAGGTCCATCCGGCCCCCTATGCGTGAGCGCGCTCGGCCGCGCGCAGGCAGGTCTCCCGACGGCTCCGCGCCTCCGAGTCGTCGGTGACGGCCAGGACGGCCTCGAAGTCGGCCACCGCCCGTTCGAAGCTGCCCGCCGCTTCGTGCACCACGCCCCGGTTGAACCGGAAGTCGGTCCGGCCTTCGAGCTCCACCGCACGGTCGAAGTCGGCGAGCGCCCCGGCCAGGTCGCCTTCCTGGTAGGCGAGTTCGGCCTTGATCGCCCAGGCCTCGGCCAGCCCGGGGTCCAGGCGCAGGGCCTCCGCCAGGGCCGCGTGCGCCTCGGCCGTCCGGCCGTCCTCGCTCCACAGGCGTCCCTGCAGGCAGAGCAGGTGAGGGTGTTCGGGGTCGAGCCGCAGACCGGCCGTCACGTCCTCCATCGCGGCCCGGTCGTCGCCCCGGTCGGCCAGCAGGCCCGCCCGGGCGAGCAGCGCCTCCAGATGGCCGGGTTCCAGTTCCAGGGTCCGGTCGAAGTCGGCCAGCGCCCCCTCGGCGTCGCCGAGTTCCAGCAGGGCCTCGCCGCGGTTGTAGTGCGCCTCGGGGAAGGGCGGTTCCAGGGCCAGCGCCCGCTCGTAGTCGGCGATGGCCTCCTCGACGCGGCCCAGGCGGCGCAGCATGCTGCCGCGGTTGAAGTAGTGGTCGGCGAAGTCGCTGTCCGCGTCGATGATCGAGGCGTAGTCGGCGAGCGCCTCCTCCAGCCGGCCGCTCATGCCGTTCACCTGGGCGCGGTTGTAGCGCAGGCCCACGCGGTGCCACGTCCGCTCGCTGATGCCCAGTTCGCGGTCCAGCCGCTCGATCCCCTCGTCGAGCAGCCGCAGCGCCTCGTCGGGCCGGCCGGCCCTGACCTCCACCAGGGCGAGCCCGTTGCGGTTGAACACCGAGTAGAACGCGCGCTCCTTGAGGTCGGGCAGCAGGTCCGAGATCGCGATGGCCTGGTTGACGTAGGCCCTGGCCCTCCGGTCGTCGCGCAGTTCGGGCGGGAAGTGGCGGGCGTAGAGCATGCCCGTCTCGTAGGCGAGGGCCATGTGGTGCTTGGGCACGGCGGTCGCCGCCCGGGCCTCCTCCTGGACCGCGGCCGACTCCTCCGGCCGTCCCGCGGCGGCCAGGCAGACGCCCGTCTCCCGGGTGAAGGGCCACCAGAGGTCGGGGCGCGTGACGGGACCCGCCCGGTGGCGGCCCTCCTCCCCCATCTCGGCCGCGGCGTGGTAGAAGCCGAAGTACTTGCAGCGGCCCTGCGCCCACCTCAGGGCGTCGAGGCCGGCGCCGTCGCCGTCGCTGCCCCGCAGCAGGTGGTACGGCAGGGCGCCCAGCTTCAGGGACGGTTCCGCCTCCGCCCGGGCGGCCAGTGCCGCGGCCCTGCGGTCGTGCAGGCCGGCGCGCTCCTCGTCGCCGAGCGCCCGGTACGCGGCGTGCAGCGCGGGGTCGTCGTCGGTGCACTCCCCCTCGACGTACCGGGTGGCCGCCCGGAGCGGCGTCTCCGTACGGGCGTCCGCGCCGTGGGACCCGGGACCGGACGCGGCGCCGGGGCGGTGGATGCGGGTGGTCCGGGTCGCGAGTTCCGCGGGGAGGGAGACCGACGGCATGCCGGGCGGCTCGGCGAGGGCGTCCGTGTCGGTGCCGATCACGAGGGTCAGCAGCTCGGCGGGGATGCGCCGCAGCGCGGCGGCGAGGAACTCCCGGTCGGTGACGTCGGCGTGGTGGACGTTCTCCACCACGAGGGTGCGCGGACCGTCGCCGGCCCCGGGCAGCGCGGCGAGCAGGAAGTCCACCAGGCCGTGCGCGACCCGCAGCGAGTGCAGCCGGGCCGGGTACCTGGTCGCCTCGCCCGGCGCCTTCGCGTTCTGCTCCAGCGCCCGCTCCTTCGGCGGCACCAGGGGTGCCAGCTCCGGCGTGCTCTCCTGGAGTTCGATGTAGTGGCGGGCGGCCAGCTCCGGCTGCCGGCGCAGCGCGTCCGGCGCCACCTGCCGCAGCAGCTCGCCGGCCGCCGTGTAGGGGCCCCGGAGGCGCCGGTGCGCGTCCACCACCGTCAGCGGGGAGGGCAGTCCGAGGCCGGCCCGCAGCCGGTCGCGCTCGCGGCGCCGGGGGGCCGATATCCAGTAGTGGCCGGTCATGAACGTACCTTTCGCGGGGGCCGACGGGGGCACGCGTCAGTCGATGACGTGGTGGGTCCTGGACCGTCGGGCGCGCACGCGTTCCCTGGCGGCGATCCAGAGGGTGAGGGCGATCTGGCCGAAGGTCAGGAAGAGGAAGGCCGAGGAGTCCAGGAGCTCGGTCCAGCTCGATCCCTCCCCGGCGCCGAAGCGGTCGAGCGCGCCGGAGACCATCCGCACGAAGACCGGGGCGAGCGCGAGCACGAAGGTGCCCAGGCTGACGGTGTAGCCGGCCACGATGAGCCAGGAGTACCAGCGTGCCGCCCGGCGGTCCACCGGGTGCCACTGGGACTCGTCGGCCAGCCGGTCGGTCCGCCCGGTCCACCGCAGGAACCGGTTGCGCAGCAGGCGGACGGAGGTGGTGTGCAGGTCCACGCAGCCGAGCAGGGTGGTGATCAGTACGTAGACGTCGGTGCGGAGGTAGAGGAAGAACTGCCACAGCAGGCGCAGCAGGGCGGCGAAGGCCAGCCCGAGGCACACCCGGCTGGTCATTGTTTCGGCCCCGCCGGGGCCCCGGGACACGTCCGCCACCGTGATGAGCAGGCCGAGCAGGACGCAGTCGGCGACCATTCCGGCCACGATCGGCAGGTAGCGCTTCCTGCGCTCGACGGCGACCAGGCCGTCCAGTGCCGTCTCGACCACCAGGAAGTAGAAGCGGTACGACAGGCGGGTCCGCGAGCGGACGCCGAGCCGTCGTGCGGCCAGGGCGTGGAACGCCTCGTGCACGGCGATGAGGGGCACGGCGGCGACCAGCAGCACGAGGCTGATCACCGCGTAGTAGTCGCTGAACAGCAGGTCCTCGGCCGTCGGTACGAGGTCCGGGGACTGGACCGTGCGCAGCAGCGCCCACGCCACGACGAGGGCGTAGCAGACCCAGGCGAGCGGCGAGAACATCGCGCGGCCGAGCCGCTGCCAGCGCACCGGCTCCGTCCGTGCGGGCTCCTCGCCGTCCTCGCGGACGAACCCGAGCTCGCGCAGGGCTCCGATGATGTCCTCGACGTCGACCTGCTCGCCGTATTCGGCGGCGTACCAGTCGGCGGCCTGCGCCGGTGTGGCCCCGTCCGCCAGGCGGCGCACCAGGTGGGCCCCGTCGGCCGGGAAGATCGCGTAGGAGTCCGTGTCGGGCCGCCCGATGGTGACGTCGTCGCCGTCCTCCAGGTAGACCAGCGTGTGGAACGGCAGCGGCGTGTCGGCGGCGCTGCGGATGCCGTGCTCCGGCATGGGGTCTCCCTCGGCTTCCGGTCCGGACCCGGCACGGGCGGGTGACCGCCTCCCCGGGAGGCGCCGTCGTGCCGGGCGGCGGCCTGAGTCGCCTCGGGCTGCCCGCAGGCACGACGGCGCCGCGGCCCTGGCGTGCTAGGGGCCAGGGCTCAACTGATCGAGGATCAGTTGGGGTTGGTGTAGACGCTGCAAGCAGACGAGGTCAGGCGGACCGGACCGGCCTTGCGTACCTGGATCTTCTTCATTCAGGACACCTCCTTCAACCAGTGGGTGATGCGGACGGGCCCATCCTGGCGAGGGCCGCCATCGTTTCCCCAAAGGCCTGCCAAACGCGTGGGGGCGGCGGGCGCGGCCGGCCCGGAGGCCGTGGGCGGCCGGGTCGCGTGGTTCCCGGGGGCAGGCGGCGGCCGGGGAGCACGACGATGGGCACATTTCCGTGCGGAACATGGCAAAAGCCAAGGGCTTTCCAGCCCATTCCTTTACCGGACGGGAGGTGTCGGCCCGCCCGCTGCGGCTACCATGGGATGCACTTCGGACACACTGCGTAGTGGAGGCGTAATGCTGGGTCTGGTTCCCGGCGCCAAGCCCGATCAGGGCGGGAGCGCCCTGGGACTCGGCGAGATCAGTGCGAATCCCTGGGTCTTCAAGTGCATGGGGCGCCGCTACAGCGCCTCGAAGTCCGGGGGCGCCGTCGTCATCCAGGACATCACCGACATCACGCGGCCGTTCCCCGTCGGCAGGGCAGAGCCCTCCTCCGACCTGCTGTGGAGCGTCCGGACCCCCCGCGGTCGGCTCGCCGGCCGCACCGGCGGCACCCTGCACGCCGTCGCGGCGCTCCGGGAGGCCGCCCTGCCGCCCGGCGGCCCCTTCCCCGGGGCCTGACGGGGCGCCTGACGGGGCACCTGACGGGGCGTCTGACGGCCCCAACGGGCTGCGGCTCAGGGCGACTGCGGCCCGGCGCCGTAGCGCCGGCCGTCGAAGAGCAGGCGTACGGGTTCTCCCGGGCCGGTGCCGTACCGGCGGGGCGGACGCCCCGGCGAGGTGACCTCGATGGTGAGGCCGAGGGCCTTCGCCGCGGCGGCCACGTCGGCCGGGCCCGCCAGCAGCCAGCGCAGGTGCTGCTCGGGGGTGAGGCCCAGCTCCTGCACGCTCAGCGAGCCCCCGAGCAGGACCGCGTGCGCCGCCTGACCGGCGGTCAGGACCACGTCCACGGCAGCGAGATCCGCCACGGGGACCGGGTGGCGGCGGTCGAGCAGACGGCGGCCGTGCTCGTCACCGAGCGCCGCCAGCAGCGCCGCCGCGAAGCCGGCCTGGTCGGCTGCCCGGAGGGCGGGCGGCTCCCCCCGGTCCGGCGGGATGCCGGTGAACTCGGGTTCCACCGAAGGGGATTCCGACGCCCCGGCAGACCGGGGCACGCCGGATGGGGGCTCGACGGATGGGGGCTCGGCAGACGGAGTCGCGGTGGGCGGGTCGACCGGCAGCGGGGTGGGCGGGGCCGGCCGCGTGCGGAGTGCGGGGGCCGCGACGGCGAGACGGTAGTGGCGGTCGTCCAGGACGAGGACGACGTGGGGGCGCCGGGCGTCCGGGTCGTCGACGAGCCCGTGGAGGCGGCCGGAACCGGCCCGGCTGCCGGGAGCGAAGGTCTGGAAGCTCCCGTCGCCCCGCACCACCGTCACGTCGACGCCGAAGGTGCGGGCGGCGAGGAGCGGGAGCAGGTCGGCGGCGGAGTGGTCCCAGCCGGCGCCGTCGTCCGCGTCGCCGGGCCGGACCAGTTGCGCGGTCGCGAGGGCGGCGCGGGCGCCGTCGTCCAGGGCGGCGGCGTGCGGGACGACGCCGAGCTGGTCGAACTCCCGGCGGCCGGGCGTACCGGCGGCGAGGTCCGGGGCGGGCCCGGTCGCGTCGGCCTCGGCGGCGGTGAAGACGTCGGTGTCGTCCGGGGCGACAACGGCGAGGAGGTCCGCGTCGGCGGGGTCGGTCAGGCGGGCCGCGAGGAGCCGGCGCAGGGCCCGGGGGGTCAGCGGGTCGGCCGGGTCGATGCCGTGCCGCGCCAGGAGGGCGGGCGCGGTCCTGGCCAGCCCCTCGGCGAGCGCGTGGAAGAAGGCGTCGCCGTCCCGGGGCACCTCGTGCACGGTGTACGCGACCCCCTCGGGCGAGGTCAGCCGGGCGCCGTCGGTGGACGGCGCGTAGCGGGGGCGCGCGGGCCCGGTCGTGGCGGGCACCGGCGGCCCCGGCGGGGCCGTGTGGGTGACCGGCGCCGGTTCCGCGAGGCCGCCGAGGCGTCGGCGCCCCTCGGCGGTGGCGTTGAGCTGGTGCCAGCGGGTGAGCCGGTCGGTGGCGGTGCGCACCCGGCCGAGGTCGGCGGCGGCGGCCTCCGCGGTCCGGGCGAGGGCGTCCAGTTCGGCCCGGCGGGCGTCGAAGGCCCGGTCGGCCGCGGTGGACCGGCCGGTCGCCCGGTCGAGGGCGGCGCGGGCGGCGGCGTCGGCGCGCACGGGAGCGGTGAGCCGGCGGGCGGCGGCGCGCTGCCGGGCGGTGGTTTCGGCCAGCCGCCGCTCGGCTCCGGTCCGCAGCGCGCCGGCGGTCCGCCGGGCCCGCGTCGTTCCGGGCCCGGGGACGGCGGCCCCCGGGGCGTCCGTCGCGGGGGCCACGGCGGTCCGGGACCCCGTCGAGGACTCCCCGCCGTGCCCGGACGTCACGTCGGCCCCGCCCGCTCGCGACGGCTCCGACACCGGCCGCACTCCGGGTCCGGGGGCCGTCCCCGCCGGCCCGGACGTCCCCGCGACCGCGCCCGGGACCCGGGCCTCGGCGGCCGCGAGTTCGCCCGTGGCCGTGTCGTGCAGGGTGCGGGCGGCGGCGATCCGCCGGCCCGCGGCGAAGCGGAGTGCGGCGGCGGTGCGCCGGGCGGTGGCCAGCCCCTCCTCGGCCTGCCGCACGGCGTCGGGGTCGGGCCCGTCGCCGGGCAGGGCGGCCCAGCCGTGCAGGGCCTCCAGGGCCTCGCGGGCGGCGTCCTCGCCGGCCCGGGCGGTCCGCCCGGCGCGTACGGCGTCGGCCTCGGCGCGCAGCAGGGCGGTGGAGGCGCCGTCCAGGGCATCGGCGGCGGCGTCGAGGCGGGCCGCCGCCGCGCGGTCGCGCACGGCGTCGGCCTCGGCACGGGCGAGGGCGGTGTCGGCGGCCTCGGCCGCGTCCAGGAAGGGGGCGAGCCGGCGGGCGGCGGCCCCGGCGGCGGAGCGGGCGGGGACGAGCGCCGCGCGGGCGGCCTCCCGGGCCTCGCGCAGTCCGGCCGAGGCGCGGCGCTTCTTCCAGTACGCCCGGTCCGCCTCGGTCCACGCCTTGGCCGCACTGCCGACGGCGTCCCAGGCGGCGGAGAGCCGGTCGGGGAAGGTGGTGTCGTCGATCAGGCCGAGTTCCCGGGCGACGTCGTCGCGGATCCAGGCCAGGGCGTACGTCTGCGAGGAGACGGCCTTGGGGCCGCGCGGCGGGTGGCCGAAGGCTCCGGCGAGGAACCTGCCGAGGCCGCTGTCCTTGATGCCGCGGTGCACCTCGGCGACGCTCAGCCAGTCGGTGGGGACGGCGAACAGGAAGGCCCGGCCCGTCTTTGGCTTGATGTTGAGCGAGGAGAGCTGCTCGGCGCCGACGGGGGCGCCGTCGCCGTCGGCCGCGTACGGGCCGGTGGCGGTCGCGGCGAGCTGGTTGAGGCCGGTGTCCTCGCTGCGGATCGCGACGCCGCCGCCGAACGCGGAGTCCTGGGCGTGCTCGTGGCCCGCGGAGGTGCCGACGCCCTCGGCGCTCTCGCGCAGGACTTCGAGCTTCTTGCCGTCGGCGACGGTCAGCAGGACCGCCCGGGAGAAGTCGGGCTTCGCGTGCAGGGAGAGCCGGGCCGACGCGGTGCCGGCCGGGTCGCGGTGGGTGAGTCCCGGGACCTCGTACCCGGTCGGGGCGAGGGCCTGGTCGTAGAAGGTGGACAGGGCGGTGTTGGTGGTGCCGTCCTCCAGGGTCTGCGCGGCCCCGCCGCCGGGCCGGGTGAGGGCCGTTCCGGCGGCGCGGCGGAGCAGTTCCGTACGGCGTGCGGGGGTGGTGCCGGGGTCGTCCAGGCCGGCGAGGGCGATGCCGTAGGACTCGGCGACGGCGCGCCGGCCGGCTTCCCGGACGTGTTCGAGGCCCACGATGCGGCGGACGTGGAAGCCGTTCTCGGGGAAGGTGAACGGCCGGGCGGTGCCGTCCCCGTGGAGGGTGTCGGGGCCCAGCAGTTCCGGGCGGGGGCCGGACCGCGGGCGGGTGGCGACGGTGAGGTCGGGCGGTGCGAGCCGGGGGTCGGGCGCGGGGTCCGCCGGGTCGGGGTCCGGGGCCATCAGGCTGAGCGGGACGTGCTCGCGGAGCTCGCCGACGGCTCCGGTCTCGGTGATCCGCTGCCTGCCGGTGAAGCGGCGCAGCGCGGTGCCCGGGGCGGCGGGAGCGCCGTCCCCGCCGGGGGCGCCCGTGGGCTCGGGGGCGTCGTCGAACTCCAGGGTGAGGCGCAGCCGGTAGGGGGTGGTGGTCTCGGCGTGCGGTTCGGTCGACGCCGCCCGGTAGGTGGTCGCGGTGGAGACGGAGCGGGCGGCCGAGACGGTCCGGCGCGAGGTCCCCGTCTCGCTGTAGGTGGGTCCGGCGGCGACGGCGGTGGCGTCGCCGGTGTGGACGCCCTCGCCGACGAGTACGCCGATGTCCCGGCCGGAGGTGAAGTCGGCCCCCTCCTGGCGGGTTTCGACGGCCCGCCGGTTCTCCTCCCGCTCGGTCCCGTGGTCGAGCATCCGCAGGACGGGCGTGCCGGGCAGGAGTTCCACCCGTACGCGGGCCCGGCGGCTGCCGATCCGTACGCCGCCCCACCCCCAGCCGCCGCTCCTCGTCGGCAGGCTCGTGCCCGTCCCGGTGGATTCCCGGTGCAGGGCGCGCAGGACGCGCGAGGTGACGTGCCGCCGGACGGCCTCCTGCGCGTCGTCGTCGAGGCCCAGGCCGCGGACCTTCGTCTGGAACGCGGCGAGCACGTCGGTCGGGTCCAGGGTGTTGACGGGGTACGTGCCGGAGGTGTTGCCGTGCGTCCAGGGCTGGGGGGACCAGCCCCGGCCGGTGTAGCGGGGCACCTCCCCCATGCCGTCGTCGAGGAGTCCCAGCAGGTGGGCGCTCTTCTCGGGCACGTGGGCGAGCCAGCCTCCGGGCACGGAGGTGACCGAACCGGCGGCGCCCGCGAAGGAGGAGGGGACGAGGGGGAGCCGGGCCGCGGTGGTGCCGAGCATGCTGGAGACCATCGTGGCCCAGTGCTCGACCGTGCCGGTGACCAGGACCTGGTGGCCGAAGCTCTTGAGGTTGAGGTCGGCGACGACGCTGCGGGTGAGCGTCAGGGTGCGCTGGGAGCTCTCGGACCAGGGGTTGACGACGAATCCGTAGGTGCCGAGGGGCCCGTGGGCGTGCGTGTGGGGTTTGGCGTAGGTGAGCTGGCCGCCGAAGGAGTGCGTGACGCTGCGCCCGGTCCTGCCGGACGCCTGGGTCGCGCTGCCGAGGACCATCTCGGTGTCCATCTCGACCGGTCCCGTCAGCGCGTGGACACCGCGGACCGCCGCGTGGTGCCGGAAGGTCCCCCACAGGGTGCCGTACGGCGGTTTGCCCATCAGCCCGGCGAGGGCGAAGCCGAGCGGGCCGGAGCTCTGGTCGAAGTTGGCGGTGGCGTACTGCGGCTGGAAGGCGCGCAGGACGGCCTCGCGGGCGGGCGCGCCCTCGTGGCCGAACTGCCAGGACCCGCCGGAGGCGGTGTGCAGGACGTCCTCGACGGCGGCGGTCAGCCCGGGCGGCACGAGGACGGTGACGGTGAGGAAGGGGTGGTGCTGGAGGTCGCGGAAGAGACGGTCGCCGCGCGGGTACGAGCGGCCCCCGGCGTCGCGCGCCGTGAGGTTCCCGGTGGCGAGGGCGTGTGCCCGGGCCGGGGACATGGCGGTGGTGTCCGCCGGGCCCGCGAGGGACCGGTAGGGGTTGGGGGCTCCGGAGCGGTGCGGGTCGACGGCGGGGGCGTGCCGGTCGGGAACGCTGATCAGCACCTGCCCGGTGAGCGGGCCGCCGCGGACCGGGAGGCCGTCCGCTCCGGTGCCGACGAGCGGGGTCCGCGGGGTCCGGAAGACGAACGGCTGCGTGCCGAGCAGGCCGAGGGTGGCGACGCCGCGCAGCACCCCCCGGAAGCGCCAGTATCCGCCGTGGTCGACGCTCAGCGCGAGGTCGTAGCGGTAGAGGTGGGAGGGCTTGGTGCTCACCGACATCGGCTCGTTGGTGGCGGCGGAGCCGTAGCCGGATTCGGATTCGTGCTGGACCGTGGAGCGCCAGCCGAGGGAGAGGACTCCGGCGTTGTCGGGGGCCCCGATCGCCTCGCCGGCGCCCGGGTCCGGATCGCGGAAGGCGAGTTGGAGGTCCGCCCCGCCGCCCGCGGTCCGCTTGCGGCTCTCCTGGCCGTCCGTCCGCTGGCTGCCCGGGGCGCTGTGCCGGAGTTTCAGGTCGTCCTGGCGGCCCTCGTAGCGCCGGTTGGTCAGTTCGCCGCGCACCAGGATGAAGCGGTGGCCCTGGCCGAGGGTGCCGGGTTCGGTGAGCCGGACGCGGATGCCGGTGGTGGTCAGGGCCTCCAGGCCGGCGGCGAGGCTGAGGTGGGAGAGGGCGGAGAGGACCGCCAGCGTGTTGGACAGCGCGGTCTGGTAGGCGTCGGCGTCGTCCCAGCGGGCGGCGGGGCGGGGCGGGCCGAACGGGGCCGCGGCCCCGGTGGCGGCTCTGGCGCGGGCGAGGAGGCCGCGCCGGACGGGCGGCGCGAGCCGGTCGAGGGGGGCCACCATCCCGGGGTGG
The DNA here is from genome assembly GCF_055587105.1 of Streptomyces sp. NPDC048461. Lineage (NCBI taxonomy): Bacteria > Bacillati > Actinomycetota > Actinomycetes > Kitasatosporales > Streptomycetaceae > Streptomyces > Streptomyces sp. NPDC048461. Next base: position 10,987 of record NZ_JBVJGW010000014.1, read on the forward strand.
GTCTGCGCGAGGGCGGCCAGGACGGTGTCGGCGAAGGCGTCGAGGAGCGTACGGGGGCGGCCGTCGGCATCGCGGGTGCGGCGGCCGTCGGCGTGGGCGAACTCCTCGACGCGGTGCATGCCGAGGGTCGGCGGCCGGTCGGGGGTCAGGTAGGCGGGCGCGTACGGCTCGGGCACGCCGTGACGCAGCGGGAGGGTGGTGCCGTCGTCCCAGCCGGCGAGCCTGCGGGCCTCCGTACGGGTCATCCGGTCCAGGCTCCAGGTGGCGAAGCGCTCGGCGGGGGCGCCGCTGCCCGCGTGCCGCACGTAGACCGTCTTGCGGACCAGGTACAGGCCGGTCGGAGCGCCCTTGACCTGGCCGGAGGTCTTGAGCCCGCCGGAGCCGCCGAGGGCGGTGCCGCGGGAGACGGAGAACAGGTAGCGGAAGGCGGGCCCGAACTGGAGGCGGAGGTTCAGCGCGCCGTCGCCGAGGTCGAGGAAGTTGAAGGCCGGGCCGAGCACGCCGTCGATGCCGAATCCGGCGGTCCTGGTCAGGGACCGGTCGTTGCGGACGGTGGAGGTGGCGATGTCGCGCAGTTCGGCGTCCGGGGTCTCCGCGACCAGGGTGGCCCGGAGGGGCACCACGCGCTCGACCACGAAGACGCCGAGCGGGGTGCGCCTGCGGTCGTCCGCGAACAGGGGGGCGGTGGCCAGCCGTCCGGCGGCCAGCATCCGGGCGTGGCGCTGGAAGGACTCGCCGGAGAAGAACGCGTCCAGCTCCTGGTGGGCGGAGCTCCCGGGGGCGGCGCCGATCACGCCCGCGGCCCAGTCCCGGATGCGGGTGACGGGCCCGAAGCCCTCGGTGCGCACCAGCCGGTACTGGGTGTCGTGGTCCATCGCGATCGAGCGGGGTATCCGGCCCGGCGCGGTCGGCTTCGCCGCGCTGTCCGGCAGCCGCAGGGCGAGTCCGTCGCGCACGGCGAAACCGGTGTGGGCGGCGCGGGCCGGTCCGGCGGTCCCGGCCGGCGGCGGCTCGGTGACGACCCGTCCGTCGGCGTCGGTGACGCGGAGCGTGAGGTGGAGGTCGTCGAGGTGGACGTGGGAGCCGTCGAGGGTGCGCGTCTCGGCCTGCGCGGTGGCCTGGTCGCTCTGGCCGTAGCCCACCTTGGTGCCGAATCCGCCGCGCAGGGCGAGCCGGCCGAAGCCGCCGAAGGCGGCGGCGGAGGACGGCCCGAGGAACGGCCCGCCCAGGCCGAGTTGGGTCGAGGACTGCACGCTGCTGTTCCGCCCGGCCTGGACGGTGGCGCGGTCCATGGTGTCGAGTTTGGTGGGGCTGCCGTACGTGTCGGCGAACCGCTCCCAGTTCCCGTAGTGGCGGGCGGTGACGTGCAGCACCCGCGGCTCACCGGCGCTGTTGGTGTACGGCAGGGCCAGCCCGCCGATCAGGGCGCGGGGCCGCTGCCGCAGGGCCGTGCGCAGGTCCGCCACCGGGCCGGTACCGGCCGGGGAACCGGGCTCGGGCTCCCTGGGCCGCAGCGACGGAATGCTCCGCAGCAGGCTCTCCGCTTCGGCGGCGATCAGGTCGGGTCCGCGCAGGACGAGGCTGCTCTGGCCGAACGTCGCGGGCTGGGAGAGGAGTTCCTCCATCAGGTCGGCGGGGGCGTCCACCAGCAGGGAGGCCAGGTCGTCGATGTACGCGGGGATGCCGCTCCCGTCCGCGAACCGGGTCCGCCCGCCGCGGTTCGCCGGGGCGGCGGCGCCCCGCTCCAGCCGGGGCGGGCGGGTGCCGTCCAGGCGGTTGCCGGTGCCGGTGCGGCTGTCGGCCGCGGCGGTGGGGGCGGGGGGTGCGGGCACGGCGGCGGAGGTGGAGGCCGTCGGCACGGGCACGGGGACGGGCGGTGGCACGGGCACGGCCGCGACGGCCTGTTCCCCCGGCCGGGGGGCGCGCGGCTCGGCGCCCCGGGGACCGCCGACCGTACGGATCGGCCGGGGCGGGGAACCGGCGGCCCGGTCACCGGCCGGAGGCTCGGCGAGGTCGCCGACGTGGGCGGCGAGGAGGCTCAGGTGGCGGCCGCGCAGCCCTGCCTGCGGGAGCCCGGCCGGAGCGGGCCGGGTGTAGTCGCCGAGCAGGCTGCCGGGGATGTCGGGCCGCCGGGTGGCGTCGTCGCCGCCGCGGGCCTCGTCCCGCAGGCCGAGCTGGTGCGCGATCTCGTGGGCGTAGTCGACCGGTTCCGCGTCCGCCCACCAGGCCGTACGGGTCATCGGCACGTCGCGGCCGGCGAGGGTGACGGCGAGCCCGTTGGGGTGCGGGTCCTGCGCCGTCTGCTCGACGGTGACGTGCAGCCGGTCGCCTCCCGGCAGGCGGTGCCCCGGCGTGTTGAAGTACGCCTCGACGCCCTCGCGCACCGCGTCCCAGACGTGCGGCGGCAGGCCCGCCGGGCCGGTGGCGACCCGGACGGTGAGGTCGGTGACCCACTCGCCGTCGTACGCGACCCGCCGGACGTCGAACAGGGACCGCACCACGTACTGGGTGGTCTCGCCCGGCCGCTCGGGGTCGGCGGGGGTGGACACCGGGTCGACCCAGGTGTGCGCGCGGGTGACCGGTGGCGCTTGCGCCCGCGCGGCCTCCCAGGCCGCGTTCCCCGTCAGGGGGACCGCGGTGGGGGCGTGGGGGGACGCGGCCCCCGTCCCGCCGGATCCGCCCTCGGCTTCCGCCGCCCGGGAGGCGTCCTCCGCCTCCGTTGCTGCCGCCTCCGCTTCTGCCTCCGCCTCTGCCTCCGCTTCTGCTTCTGCTTCTGCCTCCGACGGCGCCCGGTCGGCGTCCTCCGCCCCCGGTCCGGGCGCGGGCGCGCCGCGGTCCCGGCCGCCCTGGGAAGGGTTCGGTGCCGTGCGGGCGTCCGCGCTCGGCGGCGCCGGATCGGCCGCTGCGGGCTGCGGGATGCCGGGCCCGTCGGCAGCCGCACCGTGCTGCTCCGCCCTACCGTCCCCGTGCGCCGTACCGTCCTCCTCCGACGACTCGGGCGTACCGTCCGGTGCCGGGTAGGCCTGCCTGCGCGCCGTGTGGTCAACGGTGTCGGGGAGGCCACCGGTGCCGGAGAGGGCCCCGGGGCGCCCACCGGAGGCGCCCGGCAGGTCGTCGCCCGAGGCGCCCGAGGTGCCCGAGGTGCCCGGCAGGTCGTCGCCGGGTGTGTCGGCGTACATGCCGGAACCAGAGGCCCGCGGACCCGGGAGGGCGGCCGGCGCCGCCGGCGGGACGACCGGGGGGAGCACCGCGGTGCCGGGGCCGGTGCTCGAAATGCCGTGCAGGGCGCCCCCGGCCCCGTACGGACCACGGCCTGGACCGGAGCCGGGACCGGGACCGGAGCCGGCTCCGCTGCCGGAACCCCCGTACTCCGCCGGGACGTTCGACGCGAGGACGCGGGCGGGCGGACCGGGCGGCGCCGGCGCCGGAGGGGTGCGCGTCCACGCCGGTGGCGGGGGCGCGGCCGGCGCGGTGGCCGCCGGGCCGGACCCGGTCGTGACCCGTGGCGCGGAGGACGCCGGCTGCACGGAGGACGCGGGCGGGGCGGCGGGGAGCGCGGTCGGCACGCGCACGGTCGGGGCGGCCGGGCCCGAACCGCGCGGCCCGCCACCCGTGCCCGAACCCCGGTGGTGCGCGGACCGGTTGACGGTGGAGGGATCTCCGGCGCCGGGGTCGGTGAAGTACGTCTGGTGCAGCCACAGGCCCCCGGCCCCCACGGCGCCCCCGGCCACGGTCTCGAAGACCGAGCTCGTGCCGGAGCCGACGAAGGTGTCCCAGGAGAAGTCCCAGGTCCCTTCGAAGAGCCCCTGGACCAGGGTCTCGCCCGCGGACTCGCTGACCGCGCCGACCACGAACGCCTCCGCCACGTCGTTCACCCCGTCGAGGAGGGCCGTGAACCGCGGGTGGTCCTTGACGAACCGGTCGAAGTCGTCGAAGGAGTTCTTGAACCAGTTCCGGAAGTGGTCGGCGGCGCCGCCGAGCGCACCGCCGAACAGGCCCACGACCGCGCCGAACGCCGCCGACTTGCCGACGTCCTTCCAGTCGATCCCGTCCGGTCGGCGGCCGCCCGGATTCAGGGCGATCTGGGCGAGCCGCACGGCGAGCGTCTGGAGGGCCTCCTCGACGGCCCCGGTGAGGCTGGGGGCGAGGTGCGTCATGCGCAGCAGCCGGTCCACGACGAGCAGGACGGCGAGCCTGCTCCGGGCCCGGGCGAGCGCCATCTGCGTCACCGACGTGCCGCCGGTGATCGCGGCGAGGGCCGCCAGCAGGGCGAGTTCGACGAGGAGCGCGACGATCTCGGCGATGATCTCCCACTTGGCCTGCTGGATGTTCATCGAGTGGTCGACCTGGCCCCGGGCGATGTCGTCGAGCCGGTCGGCCATCGCGTCCAGGTGGTCCACTCCCCCGTCGTCGGTGAGCAGCGACAGCCCCCGGACGTAGCGGTCCGCCACCTCGTCCGGCAGGGCCGTGGACGCCTCGGCGATGGAGAGGCGGATCTCGTCGCGCAGGTCCCTGATGCCCCGGCCGAACCTCAGGTACAGCTCGCGGCTCTCGTAGGCGAGGTTCTCCCGGGCCTGGACCGGCATCTCGCCGATCAGGATCCAGAGCATCCGCCGGACGTCCTCGGGGAAGTCGAGCTCCTGCATCTGACGCTCCGTCTGCGGTGCACGAGGGTCCGGGGCTCCGGTCGTCGCGCCCGCGGCGTTCGCGCCGCCGACCGGTCCGGCCCGGCCGATGCTAGGACGGCGGGCGGCCGGACACCCAACACGAATTGCCGGGTACCTCCGCTTCGGTCCGGTTTCGCCTCCGGGGCGGGGCAAGTGTTCCGGGGCCCTTTCCCCTGGCTTCAGCCCACCCACCCCGGGGCGCCGCCCACCCGTCCGGAACCGGCCCCGGACGCACCCGTGCCCCGGGCGGTGGCCGCCCGGGGCACGGTCGTCGCGTCAGCCGCCCTCGGGGGGCGGCAGCCGGATCAGGAGAAGGACCACACGTGGTCGTCGCGCCTGTTGCACTCGAAGATCGTCAGCCGGGCGTCCTTGCCGCCGCTGCCGTAGTACCCGGAGACGTCCAGGCACCGGCCGGCGCTGGAGTGGCTGCGGATCCAGAACTTGCCGTCCGACCGCTTGTCCAGGTACCAGAGCTGGTTGTCGGCGCTGGTGGGACGGCAGTGGAACTCGGAGACGCCGGTGCCGGCCGGCTGTCCCGCATAGTCCGGCAGGTCCAGGCAGAGGCCGTCCTTGCTGTTGCGGATGGTGAACAGGTCCGCGCCGCCGGGACCGGCCCCGGGGCGGCTCACGACGAGGTCCCAGAGCTGGTTGTCGGCGGTGGTGGTGTTGCAGGTGAACTGGTTGACGGGACCGTCCACCGTGCCCTTGCCGTAGTTCGGGACGTCGGCGCACATGCCGGTCATGGCGTTCTTGAGCGGCACGTTCCGTACGGTGCCGAAGTTCGCGCTCTGCGGCAGCGCGCCCCCGGCACGGGCGGCGGGCTTGGCCACGGGCTTGGCGGCGGGCTCCTGCTTCGGGGCCGGCTTCGCCGGTTCGGGCGTCTTCTTCTCCTCTACCGGAGCGGCCTTCTTCTCCTCGGCCGGAGCCGCCTTCGTCTCCTTCTTCGGAGCCGGCTTCTCCGCCGCGGGCTGCTGCTCCGGTGCGGGCTTCGCCTGCCCGGTGTCCTTCTTCTCGGCGGGCACCAGGGCCGCCGGGTCCTGCTCCGGCACGACGGGGGCCGGATCCGGGGCGACCGCCGGTACGGAACGGCCCTCGCGGGCGCCGGCGTCCTCCTGGAGCGCGGCCACGGCCCGGCCCTCCTTCGGAGCGCCGCTCTTGCCCGCCTGCTCCCGGTCCTTGTCCTGACCCGGTCCGCCCTGCTCGAAGGCCTTCTTGTCCGCCCCCGCGTCCTGCGCCGACGCGGGCTGCTCCTCGGGGTCCGGCGCCTTGTCCCCGCCGGCCGCGTCCCCTCCGGTGACGGCGCCGGCGATGGTGCCGCCCCGCCCGTTGTTCCTCTTCTCCTCCTCGGGGCCCGGGTTCGGGCCGGCCCCCGGGCGCTCGGCGCCCGCCGCCTGCCGGTCGGGCTGAGGCACCGGCCGTACCTGCGGGACGGGCTTGCGGGACGGTGCGGCCGTGGCGTAGTCGTTCCCGGACTGCCCCCCGTTGGGGGCGAGGTTCTCCACGACGGTGCCGCCGACCGGCACCTCTCGGACCGACGCCGCCTGGTTGCGCTCGTCGTCGCTGCCGAGGCCGAGGAAGAGGAACGGCGTGCCGATGAGCACGGTCCCCGCTATCGCCGCCGCGGCCAGCAGCGGCCTGTTGGGCCGTCCGCCGGGGGGCTCGTCGCCCCTCGCCGCCGCGACCGCGCCGGTCGACGGCGCGGACGGCGCCGCTGCGGCCGCCGCCGGAGCGGCGGGCGCACCGCCACCGCGCCACGTGGCGGCGGCCCTCGCCACCGCTCCACCGGCGCGTGCTGCGGGGCGGGCGGCGGGGCGGGACCCGCCCCGCACCTCGGGCGCGGCCGCGGCCGGGGCGGTCCCGGCCTCCACGGCGGGTGGGGTCGTGCGGTCCGGGGAGGTCGCGGACCCCGCGGGGGCCGCCTCACTCCCGTGGGCCACGGGGCCCGGCGCGGCAACCGCCGGGGGCCGCGCCGTCCGGGACCCGCGCGGGCCGAGCGCGGCGCCGGGGTCCCCCGGTACCGCGGGCAGGACCGCCGCGAGTCGTACGGCCGGGCTCGCCATCTGCGAGCCGCCTGCTTGCTGGGGCATGGGCACTCCTCTTGCCTTGGTCGAACTGTCGGTGGCTGGCTGGTGGTACGTCGTGGTGGTACGTCGTGGGCCCCCGGGTGGGGGACCGCGGCCCTCGCGGCCTCGCGGGCCGGTCAGCCGGCCCCCTGCCCGGCCTCGTCCAGCGGTCCCGCGCACCGCTCGGGCCAGGCGAAGCCGGCCGGGGCGGCGGGCCGTCCGCGCAGCGCCTCGTCGAGACGCGCGAGCACCGCGCGGTCCTCGGCGTCCGGTGCGGCGTACCGGTCGGGCGGCGGCGCGGTGGCCGCGACGGACAGCTGGCGCAGCAGCACGAGCGGCCCGGAGCCGTCCGTCCGCACGTCGAGCACCCGGAACGCGGTGCCCGGGGCGAAGACGACCTCGTCGTACGCCGCGGACGGGCCCGCGGCGCCGAGCTGCCGCACGCGGCGGCCGGTGACCGACCAGATCGCGTACCGGGCGCTCCCGGGCTCCGGGCCCGTCGCCCCGCACGGCAGTGCGCCCACCGCGGCCGGGTCGCGCAACACCGTTCCCGGCAGCAGCAGTTCGGCAGCGCCCGATTCCGCGCCGGGTGTCGCGCCCCGCAGTGCCAGCCCCCGGAAGGACGGCATCCGCCGGAGCGCCGACGCGACACAGGCCGCGTACGGCAGGAGCCGTCCGCCCCCGGCGCGCAGGGCCCGGTCCAGCTCCCGGTGGCCGAACGGGCCGTCCGGCGGGCCGAGGTAGAGCAGCAGCGCCACCAGGTCGGCGCGCGCGGCCACCTGCTCGGCGCCCCGCAGCGCGGGCATCCGGGTCAACGTCCGCGAAACGGCGGCCGCGTGGCGCTCCCAGGCCGCCTCGGCGAGCGTACGGAACGCGGTGCGCTCGGCCTCGGTGCTGCGGTGCTCCGGCCGGACGGGCACCGGCGGCAGTGGCGCGCGGGGCGGCGCCGCCACCGGCGCCGGCGGGCGTACGGGAACGGCCCCCTCCGCCGGCGCGGCGCGCTCGGGGAGCGGGTCCGGGAGCGGCGCCGTGGTGCTCGCCGGGATCCGCGGCGGTCCGCTCTCCAGGCCGGCGCGCGGCCGGGCGGCGGGGGCCGGCTCGGCCTCCGGCTCCGGCTCCGGGTCCGGCTCCGGGTCCGGCCGGGCGGCGGGGGTCGCCGTACCCGCCGCAGAACCGGCGGGCGGGACCGCCGAAGGGGCGGACCCCGGCGTACCGCGGCCCCGAACCGGCGCCTCCGGGGACCGGCCGCGGGCCGGGGCGGAGCCCGCCGGGCTGCCGGTCGCGGACGCCGCCGATGCGGCGGCGGCGGAGGCGGCGGCGGCGGGTGCCCCGGCGGGAACGCGGGCCCCTTCCCCGGGGGCGGGCGCCTCCGGACGCTCCGGAGCGGGCGCGGTGGTCGTGACGACGGGCCGCGGGGCACTCGGCCCGGCGAGCGGCCCGGCCTCCGCCGGACCCGGCCCGGTGCCGGGGAGCGGCTCCGACCCGGCCGCCGCGAGGGAGGCCGGCCGCACGGCGGGCAGCGGGTCCGCCCCGGTCGCGGGAACGGGGTCCGGGGCGGCCGCGGGAAGCGGCCCCCGACCGGCCGGCCGCAGCGGGTCCGAGCCCGTCTGCGGAAGCGGGTCCGAACCGGCCGCTCCCGCCGGGTCCGACGCGACCGCCGGGTCCGACGCGACCGCCGGGTCCCACGCTCCCACCGGGGCCGGCTCCGGCCGGCCGGCCGGGGGCGGTACCGCTGCCGGGCGTACGGGTGCGCCGCCCGCCGGCTCCTGCGGCTCCCCGGCCCGGCGCGCCTCCGGGGACGGGCCGGAGGCCGCGCCCGCCGGTACGGAAACCTCCGGGGACGGGCCCGGGATGACCGCGGTCGGCCCCGGTGCGGCCGAGGCCGGCGTCTCCCCGGCCGGGACGGGAACCCCCGCCGGCGCGGCCCCCGCGGGGACCGGCGCGGACACCCCGGCGGGGGCGCCGCCCTCCGTACCGGTGGCCACGGGCAGCGCCGGTGCGGACCGCAGGCCGGGCGCGGTCCGCCGCACCTCGGCGGGGCGGGCGGCGGCCTCGCCCGCGCGGCCGAAGGCCGCGAAGCGGACGCTGCGCACCCCGTGCCGGGCTGCCAGGCTGCGCAGTTCGCGCCCGCCGTCCAGGGCCTTGCCGTGCACGTGCAGCCGGGCCCGGGCGCGCAGATCGGGCTCCAGCCAGTCGAGCAGCTCAGAGAGGGCGGGCCAGAGCGAGGTGTCCAGCTCCTCCCCCGGGCGTCCTACCTCGATCGCCGGACCCTCGGCGTCCACCGGGCGCGCCGCCAGGGGCGGCGCCCCTTCGTCGCGGCCGCCGACCAGCAGGCCCGCCCGGCTCACCGCGACCTGCCATCGGTCGGACAGGTGCACCACGCCCCGCTCGGCGGCTCCCCCGCCGGGCAGCGGCGGACTCCACCGCAGCAGGGTCGGCTCGGTCTCGCCCGGGGCGCAGAGCACGGAGTCGACGAACGGCTGCCAGCGCGGCGCCCCGTCGCGGCCGATGGCCATGGACCGTACGACCTCACCGGGCGCGGGGCCGGTCTCGGCGAAGAGGGGCAAGCCGCTGTAGACGACGACGCCGGCGCCCACGAGGTCGGCGGCGGACTGCCCGGCGCCCAGCACGTCCCGCCGGCCGCCGGGGGCCACGCGCAGCGCGGACCGTGCGGCCTGGGGCAGGGCGGCGACGACGTCCGACACGTCCTCGGCGCCGACGTCCTCCCCGTCCGGGCCGCCGAGCACCAGCAACGGGCCCTGGCTGTCCACCGGTACGGCGTAGCAGAGGTCGCCGGGAAGGAGCGCCGGTCCGTCTCCCGAACGGATGAGGACGCCTGCGGGTATCTCCTCGACGACGCAGCCGCCGCGCGTACGGGACGGCAGGCGGCCGGGTCCGGGCCGCCAGGCGGGGACCGGGTGCCGCAGCCCGAGCGGGACGGGGGCGGCGCCGGGCCGGAACCGCCACCAGCCGCGCTCGGCTCCGGGCGGTCCGTGGACGAAGAGTCCGCCGCCGGGGACGCAGAGCACCGTGCCGTCCGGGGCGATGACCTCCATGTCCCAGGAATCGGCGATGCGTTGGGCCACCGCGGTTCCCCCCGCCGACCGGCCGTCGCCGGAACCGGAACCCGAGCCGGCACCCGAGCCGGAGCCGGACATGACGAGCCGGACGGCGGTGGCGCCTTCTTCGGCCACCCCGTCGAGCAGGTCGCCGAGCCTCGGCCACAGGGCGGCGGCGGACCGCTCGTCGGCGCCGGCGACCACGGTGACGGTGCCGGGGGCGTCTGACTCCGCGGACCGGACCAGATCGGCGATCTCTCCGGGGCCGAGCAGCTCGTCGGAGGGCCGGCGGAGCAGCAGGACGCGGTCGTACTCCTCGATGAGGAAGTCCGCCCCGTCGGTCCCGGGATCCCCGGAGGCGCCGTCCGGCGCGGCGGCCTCGTCCCGCCGCCGGTTCCAGGGCCTCACCGGCGCTCTCCGCCCGTCGCCGCCGCGCTGCCGTCGTGGCTGGTCATCGTCATCGCTCTCGTCATGGGTCCGATCCGGGACGGCCGGCCGGCGTTCGCCCGGCAGTTCGATTCAAGAGTGCTGGTGAGCACGGTAGTTGACCGCGGTGTCGGGAGTCTGAACGCCATGGGTGCTCCAGGTCCGGGGTGGGGGGCCGTCATGACGCGCCTCCTGTGACCACGTACGCCGCGCCGTCGAAGTTCAGCTGTACGCGGCCGCCGGGGCCGCCCGTCCCGAAGGTGACGGTCCGCCCGCCGGGCAGGGTGACCACGACCTCGATCCCCAGGGCCCGCGCGGCCGCCTCCCACGCCGCCTCGGGCCCGTCGCCCCGGGCGGGGGCGCCCAGCAGCAGGCGCAGGTGCCGGAGCGGTGTCAGGCCCAGCTCCCCGGCCGTCAACGAGCCGCCGAGCAGCACGGCTTGGGCGGTCTGCCCGGCGGTGAGGACCAGGCCCGCGCCCGCGAGGTCCGCCACCGGAACGGACCGGCCGGGATCCAGCAGCCGGGTCGCGTCCGCCGGCCCCAGCGCCGCGAGCAGCGCTTCGTCGAAGGCGAGCCCGGCCGGCGGGGCAACCGGCGTGACGGCGGGCGGGGCGACGGGCGGTACGACGGGTTGGGGGGCGGTCGGGGCGACAGGATGAGCGGCGGCCCCGGCCGGTCCGGCCACACCGGTCGTGAACTCGCGGAACGCCTCGTACCGCGCGTTGTCCGCGTCCGTCGCCGCCCGCGGGTTCGCCGCCGGGAAGTGGACCGCTTCCGAGCCGGGGCCGTACAACCGCTCCAACAGGGGCAGGAGTACCGGCTCGTTGGCCCGGACCCACGGGGCGCCGTTGTTCCGCGGCCGCAGCGTGTGGGGGTCGTCGCCGTGGTTCGTGCCGAGATAAGCGTTGCTGAGCTGGGCGAAGAACTCCCACTCGTTCGTCGCCGCGTAGGTGTCGCGCTGTGTGCCGTCGGCGTGCCGGCGGGGCCCGTCCGGCCAGGGGGCGTCCGGTCCCCCGTCGCGCAGCTCCCCGAACCTCCGGGAGATCAACGCCCGGTCGCTCGCGGTCAGCGCGGCGTGGTGCAGGAGGTGCGCCATCTCGTGGGTGGCCGACGAGTACCCCTCGGCCTGCTCCAGGTTCCGGCCGACGCCGGACCGTTCCCCCAGCAGGTTCTCCTCCGGCAGCGCCGCCACGAGCGCGTGGCCCGCCGTGACGCCCCGCAGGGTGTCGAGGCCGTGGTCGATCGTCCCGGGCCCGGCGGCGAAGGTGCTCACGGCTCCCAGCGGCAGGTCCTGCGGGAGCACCGCCACCGTGGCGCCCGACGCCAGCAGCCGCACCACCGTGTCCGGATCCCGCAGCATGCGCGCCACCTGCGCGTACGCCTCCCCCCGCGCCGACACCGGGCGGGCGGTCCCGTCCAGCAGCACCACCAGCAGCCGCGCCGCCGCCTCGGCGAACTCGTCCGCCGTGAGGCGCGACCGCAGTCCCGCCACGAAGTCCGCCCGGCCCGCGAGCCACCGCCGGTGCCGCTGGTCCAGCAACGGGAGCCCGTCCAGCAACTCCCGTACGGGGAGCTGGGACAGGCGCGCCACCAGCGCGTCCGCGTCGGGCGGCTCCACCGCCTGCGGTACGTGGACGACGGCCTCCGCCGCCTCGGCCGGTCCCCCGGGCGCGACGGAGGCGCCGGCGGGCACCGGAGCCGGGTTCAGGACGGGAACGGGCACGGGGACGGGTACGGCGGTCGGCGGGGCGATCGCGTCGCTGCCCCAGTAGTGCCGGTGGTCCGAGGAGTAGTGGACCTCGACGACGGGCCCGGCCGGGGGGCCGTAACGGTCCACGACGAAGGGCGGCCCGCCGAACTCGTCGGTCTGCGCCACGTCGACGGCGAATCCGAGGGCGTGCGCCGTCAGCATCAGGAAGGCGTCGCCGTGGTCGCTCGCCCAGCTGGTGTCCCAGGACTGCACCGCGCCCAGCAGCCCCTGGAGTTCGGCGGTGCTCAACGGCGCGGTGCTCATGAGGTAGGCGGTCTCCAGCGCGGTGCGCAGCGCGTGGTCGGGCATGGCTGCGGGGTGGGCGACGCCGTGCCGCTGGGCGAGCGCCAGCAGGTCGGCCCGGGTGGTGGTGGGCCGGCGCAGCAGGCGGCCGAACTCGGCGGCGACGGAGGCGCGCAGCTGCAGCGCGACCTGGTCCGGCAGCTGGTTCGCCCGGGCCGCCTGCCGCAGGTAGTCCGCGACGAAGGTGCGCAGGGCGGCGACGGCCGCCCGGGACTCCGGGTGCGGGGGCAGGATGGCGGTGTACGAGAGGGCGGTGGCCTGGGCGTACAGGTCGGCACGGGCTCCCGCGGTGTCCGAGAGCCAGGCGTAGACGGCCGGGGAGGTGGCGGCCAGCCCGGGCAGCCGGTCGCGGACCAGCTGCGGCGCACTGGCGAGGAAGGCGTACAGCAGGCACTCGCCGTTCGCGACGGTGCGCAGCGCGTTCCCCGCGGCCGGCCGGCGCGAGCTGCTCCCCTGGGCGGCCACGGTCCCGCTGCCGGTACCGGTGCCGGTGCCGGTGCCGGTGCCGGGCGGCGGGGTACCGAGGCCCGTGCCGGGCGGGGTACCGAGGCCGGACTGCTGCGTACCCACCGTGCCCTTGGGCTGGGTCTGGGTCTGGGACTGGGACTTCACGCCGGTCTTCGCCTTGGCGCCCTTCGGGGAGGCCTTCGGGACCACCCGCGGCGCGGGGGTCGCCGTGGAGCGGGCGTCCAGGGCGGTGCGCGGACCGCGGGCCGGGGTCGACGCCACGGAGGAGCGGGTGACCTCGACCAGCCCCTCACCGGCGGTGCTGCGGGCGGCCCCGAGCGTGCGGGCGAGGCCGGGCAGCCGCTTGGCGGCGGCGCTCTGCACGCCCGCCGCTTGGGCCTGCGCGGTGCGGGCGGTGGCGATGACCAGGTCCACGGCCTTCAGCTCCGCGTCCCGCTGGTCGTGCACTCCGGCGGCGGTGTCCCGCCTCTTGACGGCCGTTTCGCGCGCGCCGCGGCGGGCGTCCTCGTCGGCGCGCGCGGTCGTCACGTTCCCGGTGAGGCCGGGCAGGGCGGCGGCAGCGGTCAGCGCGTCGGCGCGCGCGGTGTCCAACGCGGTCCGGAGCTGCGTCTGGCGGGTGCGCAGTCCCGTCTGCCGGCCCCGCAGCCGCGCGATGCCCTGGCGGGCGAGCTGCTCGCGCGCCCGCACGGCCGCCACCGTGTGCGGCGGCTGTGGCGTCCGGACCTGGCGCGCCATGTGCCGCAGTTCGGCGGCCGCGGCCCGGGCCTCGACCGACAGGGCCCGCTCGTCGCGTTCGGCGGCCGCCAGGCGGCGCTCCACGGCGGCGACGTCGCGTGCCGTCCGCCGCACCAGCCCGTCGGCGCGGACGGCGGCCCTCTCGCCCCGGGTCAGCGCGGTCCGCGCCCCCGTGTGGGCCTTGACCGCCCTCCGCAGCTCCTGTTCGGCCTTCAGGTGGGCCTTCTGCCGGGTGTCCAGCACCGTGCCCGCCGCGACGAGGGCCTCGGCCGCGGCGGTGCGCGGGTCGCTCTGGTCGGCCTCCTGCTGCCGGGCCAGCGCCTGCCCGCGGTGGGCGTCGCCGTGCTCGGCGACGGCGTCGGCGAGGGCGTTCCACGCCGTGACGGCGGCCGCGTCGGTGACGGCCAGGGAGCCGTCCGCGGCGAACGCCCAGTGCTGGAGCCCCTCGTCGGTCCGCAGCACGAGTTCCACGGGCCGTGCGGCGAGGACGGCGGTGCGGGAGGCCGCGTACAGGGCGCGCGCGAGGCGGGATCCGTCCGGGTCGGGGCCGGGGGCGAGCCAGATCTGCGCCGCGTCCTCGTTGAGGGCCAGGCCGCGGGCGAGCACGGCGGGCAGGTTGCCGAGGGGGTGACGGGTCCAGTCGCGCAGGTCGGCCGCGGGCTGCCCGGCGAGCATGGACCGCAGGTCGTAGACCTGCGGGTCGGTGCGGGCGCCGGTGACGCCGTAGCCGAGCACGTCGCGCTCGGACAGCCTCGTCTCGGCGCTGCCGCTGACGTACCGGGTGCCGCCGGGACCGGTGACGGTGATCAGGACGTCGACCATGGTCTCGTAGCTGCGGGTGCCGCGTCCGCCGTCGGCGGGCAGGGCCGTGCCGCCCACCTTGAACCACTCGCGGCGGCTCGCGGTGACCGCCGTACCGGGGCCCTGGGTGACGGGCTGCCGGGCGAGCACCGGGATGCCGGCGCCGAACAGGTTCGAGGGGGACAGTGCGTCCCCGGTGTGGGCGGTGTTCAGGATGGTGTTCGATCCGCCGCCGACCGTGAGGGCGGTGGACGCGGTGGTCCCGGGCAGCCGCAGCCGGTCCAGGGTGACGTCGCCGGCGTCGGTGATCCGCCGGGGGTTGCGCACCTCGATCCGCAGGTCCGGGGTGGCTCCGGCGTCCTCCTCGGCCGGGTAGGCGCCGGGCATGGACGAGGTGATCCCGGTGCCGCGGGGCAGGTCCACGCTGACGCGCGCGGCCTGGATCAGTTCCCCGATGCGGACGGCGGCAGCCTCGGCCGACTCCGACAGCGGGGTCGAGGCGAGGCCCGGAGCGAGCCCCGGTGCGACCTCGGTGAGGGCCCGGGAGAGTTCCCGGTAGGCGTTGAAGTGGAACACCGGGGCCGGTCCGTTCGGCACGAGGCGCTCCCCGTCGCCGATGCGGCGGCCGCCGCCCGCGGGGGCGGTCGCGGTCCTCGGGTCGGTGGCCGACAGGCCCGGCGGCAGCGGGTCGGCGGGCGCCGGCGGGTCGGCGGCCTCGCTGCCGGTGAAGCGCAGGCTGACCCGGGCGGGCACGGTGGCGGTGCGGACGGGGCGGCCGAACAGGGTGCGCCGGGCCCATTCGATCCAGCCCGTGTTCTCGTCGAACCAGCCGATCACACCGGCTTCGACGATGCCGCCGGGGATGTTCAGCGGCCATTCGACGACGAGTTCGGAGCGGACCGAGGCGGTGTACTCGTACTCCACCTCGAAGTCGGCCGCGTTGTCGGTGCGCATCCAGTAGCGGTCCTCGTCCGTCGAGGAGTTCTTCGCCGCGTCGGAACTGGTGGTGGTGTAGGTCAGGGCGGGCCCGGTGCGGTCGGTGCGGGTGTCGTCGGCGGGGCGCGGGTAGCGGGCACTGGGGGTGAAGGTGGTGGCGCTCTGCCGGGTCGTGGTGGTGCCGGTGGAGGTGTTCGACGGGGCGTGGATGTGCACCTGTTCCTGTCCCGCACCGGCTCCGGCGCGGCGGCCGCGCACGGTGCGCAGCCCGGCGGTGTCCTGCCGGGGCCGGGCCTCCAGGGCCACCTCGACGAGCCGGGCGCCGCCCTTGGCGACGTGCAGGAAGTGGAAGCGCTGTGGCCGGCCGGGTCCGCGGCCGGGCAGGGCGCGCAGGGCGGTGGAGGTGGTGAGGTCGGCGATCCGGGTGCGCACGCCGGAGAGGTAGGCGGAGTGCCCGGGGGTGGTGGATCCGGGTGCCTCCGCCTCGACCAGCCGGGTCAGTTCGGTGCGCAGCCGGTCGCGCCGCTCGACGGGCCCGGTCGCGGGCGGGGGCGGGGCGACCGGCGCCGTGGCGCTCGGGGCGCCCGTGCTCGGAGCCGCGGCGCCCGGGGCCGCCGTGCTCGGAGCGGGTGCGAGCTGCCGGACGGAGAGGACGCCGGCCAGCCCGAGTTCCTGCGTACGGGCGAACCGGTCCGGCAGGGGCAGGTCGGCGGCCGGACGCGGGGTGGGCGTCAGCGAGCCGACGTTCCCGAACCATTCGGCGTCCCGGCTGAGTTGCGTGTCGCTCATCAGGAACTGGGCGCCGCGGGGTATCTCGACGGCGAGGGTGACGGGATCGGCGGCGGTGACGCCCAGGGTGCTGCCCACCAGGGTGCGCCGCCCGTGCCGCACCGTGACGAGGATGGTCGCACCGGCGCGGATGCGGTGCTGCACGCCGCCCTCCGTCGGGGTACGGGTCACCCCGGTGGAGGAGGTGACCGTCCGGCTCTGGTCCGTACGGCGGGTGAGGGCCTGGCGGCCGGACGGGTTGAACAGCGGGGTCGCCTCCGGCGCCGGCGCCTCCTCCTTCGGCGCGCGGGCCGCCTTCCCCGTGCCCCCCTCGGCCGTGTTGGGGGCCGGTGCGGGCCGCTGCGCCGCGCTGAACGCCCCGGCGAACTGGTGGCCGGCGCTGGTGGCGGTCTGGTGCGAGGTGGTGTCGGTGGCTCCGACGTCGGTCTCCAGGTACTGGGCCGCACTGTTCGGGTTCTCCGGGTCGTGCAGGAAGCCCTGGAGCTCGATGGAGAATTCGTGGTCGGCGCCGAGGCCGGGGAGAGTCAGGCCCTCGACGACGTAGCCGCCCTTGAAGATCTGGTGGGAGCGGGCGGACAGGTTGGCGGTGCCGAGCGCGGAGCGCAGCGCCTCCCTGAACGGGGTGGTCTCGTCGGTGGGGTCGGCGCCGTCCAGGTTGTCGGAGAGGCCCGCCGCCTTGTTCGCCAGGTCCGACAGGAATCCGGTGGTGGCGTCCCAGGCCTGGTGGAGGGCCCCCTTCCGGGGGCGGCCGGGATAGGTGCCGGTGACGATCCGGTCGAAGGCGTCGACGAGCGCGGCCGACCCCTGGAGGCTGTCCATGATCGCGTCGTCGGGGAGGCGCACGACGTTCGGTACGGGGTTCCCGGCCGCGTCGGTCATGGCCAGCCGCGTGCGGTCCGCCGGGCGGACGGCACGCACCTGGTGGCCGGCGCGCGGCGGGCGCGCGGTGCCGGCGGGCTGGGTGCGGTGGTGCGGAACGGCGAGGGTGAGGTGTCCGGGAACCGTGTGGACGGCGGGCCGTTCCTCGTCGGGGGGCCGGGGGGCCTGCCCGGACGGGCTTACGGGGTCACCGGGGTCGGCGAACCGTTTCTTCGGCTGGGCCCCCTCCTCGTACAGGTCGAGTGCGAGCTGCGCGGGCACGTCGAAGACCTCGGTGTCCTGCCCGCTGCCGATGAAGAACTGGTCCTGGCTGTTTCCGGAGCCGGCCGTGAGCGTGTCGGCGCTCTGCCTGCTGTACGTGTAGTCGCCCGAGCCGCTGAGCGTCCACGCGGGGGCGCCGGCCGGACCGGAGGGACCGCCGCCGAAGCCGGCCTGCCAGCCGTGGGCCCGGCTCCTGGACTCGTTGCCCGGGACGCCGAACGAGGAGATGCCCATGACCTGGATGCCCGGCAGCGTGCGCCGGTGCCGGGTCGCGGCGGCGGCGTCGCGGGTGGCGCTCAGCCGCAGCTGGACCCGGCGGGTGCCGCCGGTCCGCCGGGGCAGGTCCAGCCACAGCGGGACCCCGCCGTCGAGCAGGGCGTCGGCCGAGGCCCGCAGGCCCACCTCGGAACGGGCCTGCTCGAAGCGGCGCAGGTTGGCGAGCTGCGCCTGCGCCCGTTCCTCGTCCTCCACGTAGGGGGCCAGGGGGCGCGTGGTCGGGGGCAGGAACCCCTCCTCCCGCAGCCACGCCTCGGCCCGCCGGAACATCGGTTCGGCGCCGGTGACGGCCAGCGGCGCGGCCGACAGGCCGAGCGCGTCGAGGTTCTCCAGATCCTCGGGGAGCTGGCGCGGCCCCTTGCCGGCGGCGTGCTCCACGCCCTGCGCGTCGGCCCGGGACAGCATGCGCATCCGCAGGCCCGCGTCCCAGGGTCCGGCCCGGTGCGTCGTGCTTCCGCCGCGGGCGCGGACGAGGGTGACCTGATAGGTGACCCTCGCCGGGGTGAGCAGGTGGCTGCGGTTGCTCCGCACGGCGTGCGCAAGGGTGGCGGAACCGCCGGACGAGAGGCCGGAGCCGGTCTGCCACTTGCCGCCGCCCTTGAAGGCGACGCTGCCCTGCACGCGGGAGGAGGCGTCGGGGTGGCCCGCCGCCGTGTCGGAGGTGAAGACGGGGGCGACGCTGCCGTCGCCCGCGATGCCGCTGGCGAACCTGGCGGAGCTGTCGAGCTTCACGATCTGCGAGACGTGCGCCTCCAGGTTGATCTTCCCCTCGACCGTGCGGTGCGTGGGTGCGGGGTCGGGCTCGACCACGGCCGTCAGCCGGAAGACCCCGATCGCCTTGCCCCGGCCGTCCAGCAGGATCGGCGAGTACAGGCCGCCGCCCCGCTGGAGGGGCAGGGTGCCGCGCAGCACCGGCTCGGACAGGAACGCCTCCAGTTCCTCGGCGGAGCCGTCCGACAGGTCCGACAGGTCCTCCTCGAAGGTGCGGCGGACGTCGGAGAGGAGGCGGGCGGGCTGGTGGACGGTGTCGACGCCCCACACCGGGAGGTCGTCGAGTCCGGCGGGAGCCGGCATCGGTCCGGAGGGCTCCGCCGCGAGGTGCTGCGGGAACCAGACGGTGACCGGACCGTGCGCCCGCGCGTCCCCCCAGTCCGCTTCGGTGCTCCCCGTCCCGGAGGGCTCCGGCCGGTCGGTCACGACCTGCCACTCCGAGGCGAACTCCACGGGCTGCGACAGCTCGTTGCTGCGCTGCGCGGTCATCGTCTGCACGGCGGAGGCGACGGTGGTGCTCGCGGAGAACTGGTTGTGGGTCAGCGTGAGCGCGAACGCCCCGTCGAGCCGGCTGACCGGGCCGGGCCGCCCGATGGCGAACGAGCCCGACCAGGTCACCGGGACCGTGCGGACGTTCCCCGAGTTCTGGGAGGCCGAGGATTCGGAGCTGCCCTGTCCGCGCCGCTCGACGCGGCCCTCGGGGTCCTCCACGCTGTTGGCGCCGTACCGGCCGGACCGCACGGGGTCGCGCAGGCCGAGCCGCACGTCCACCGTGCGCTCCCGGCCCTCGTGGGTCACGGTGAACCGGCGCCCGGTGCTGCGCAGGTAGGGCAGCTGGCGGGCCAGCTCGACGGCGTTGGCCCGCTCGCGGAGCTGTACCCGTACGGGATGGTCCTGCGGCGCGGTCCGCGGGATGCCCAGGCGGGTGAGGATCTGCCGGTGCAGGCCGTCCACCACCGCGTCGGACAGCGGCTCGACGTGCACGAGGCCGACGTTGCCGTCGTAGCCGGTGCCGTATCCGGTGACGTACGCGGACAGCGGCGCGCTCCAGTCGCGGGGGGCCCGGCTGGAGTCCCAGCGGCCGTCGTGCTCGTCCGGCGGCAGCGGATCGCCGTCCGCGGCGGCGGGATCGGCGGTCGCGGGCGTGGCGGTGGCGGTGGCAGTGGCAGTGGCAGTGGCGGACGGGGTCGCGAGGTCGGTGGTCGTGGACGGGGAGGGCGTGCCCGCCGTGAGCGGGTGGTCGTGCACCACCGGGCCTGATTCCAGGGCCGATTCCAGGGTCCTCAGGTCCCGCTCGGTGATCGCCCCCGCGGCGGGCAGGCCGGTGGTGTCGGCCATCACCCCGGTGGTGGTGCCGGCCGCGAGGAGGCGGCGGAACAGCGATTCCGGATCGCGTGCCCGGTCCCGCAGGCCCGTGTAGTGCAGGATCTCGTGCAGCGCCACGGCGTCGTCGCGGCCGGGCCCGGCGCCGAGCCGGATGTGCAGCTGGTCGCTGCGGTCGGGGTCGGCGCCGCGGCTCAGCTCCACCGCCTCGGCGTGTTCGGGGGCGTGGGTCAGCACCAGCTCCACGTGCAGCTGGTCGCCGGAACCCGGCAGCCGCAGGCCGTGGTTGACGTGGACGGCGAGCAGCGCGCGCATCCGCTCCTGGAACGCGGGCAGCTCGGCGGGATCGAAACCGGGGCCGAACCGGACCGGCAGGTGCAGGGCCACGTCGCGCACCCAGCGCCCGTCCTCGGCCTGGACGCGGCGGAGCCGGGCGCGGACCAGCGTCGTGAGGCCGTGCAGCGTGCCCGGGGCGCGCCGCCCGTCGAGCGGGTCGGCCGCCGGGTCGAACCAGTCCAGGTGCAGCGGGGCCGCCGGAGCGGACGACCGCCGGTGGCGCCACTGTCCGGGCCGTACGGGAACCACCGCGGCCTCCGCGACCGCGGGCTCGACGGCGGTGTCCGCGTCCTGCGCGTCCGGCGCGGGCGTCACCGACGCGGTCGCGCGCGGCGTCGGGGGTACGGGCGGCTGCGCGGCGGTCGGGCCGCCGACGGTGCGCACCGCCGCCGGTGGGACGGGTGCGGGAACGGGAGCCTCCGTCCCGGTGACGGCGGCGGGGTCGCCGAGGTGCGCGGCGAGCGCCTCCAGCCCGGGCCCGCTCAGCCCCTGGTGCCGCCCCGGGGCGCCGGTGGTGCGGGCGGTGGTGGCGTCTCCGGTCCGGGGTTCGCCCGGCAGTCCGAGCTCCCGGGCGATCCGCGCGGCGTAGTCGGCGGGGTCGGCGTCGGTCCACCACGCGGTACGGGTCATCGGGCGGTCGCGGCCGACCGGCCCGACGGCGAGCCCGCCGGGGTCCGGGACGGCCGCGACCTGCTCGACGGTGACCTGGAGCCGGTCCCCGCCCGGCAGCCGGTGGCCCGGCGCGTTGAAGTGGTCCTCGACTCCGGAGCGCACCCGCTGCCAGGTGTCGTCGGGCAGGCCGTCCGGCCCGGTCGCGATCCGGACGGTGACGTCGGTGACCCACGTGCCGTCGTGCTCGACGCGGCGGACGTCGAACGAGGACCGGGCCGGGGCGGCGGGAGCCGTCGCCCCGGGCCGCGCCGGATCGGCGGGGACCGGCGCGGCGTCGGTCCAGGTGTGCGTCCGGGTGACGGGCGGTACGGCGGCCCGGGCCGCCTCCCAGGCCGGGTTGCCGGTGAGCGGGGCGGGGCCGGTGTGCGGGGGGCCGGGCACGAAGGCGACCGGCGTACGGGCCGCTTCCCGCTCCGGGGCGTCCTCGCCGGTCCCGGGGGCGGTCTCGGGCGCGGAGCCCCTCACCCGGCCCGTCTCGTCGGAGGCGCCGACGGAGGTCGTCGGGCGGGGGACGGCCGCTTCCGGGGCGGCGGGCGGCGGCGCGACTCCGGTGGGCCCGACTCCGGTCGGTCCGGGGACGCCCTCGCCGGCGGGCTGCTCGCGCCCGGCGGTCCGTACCGGCGCCTCCTCGGCCGGGGTGTGCGCCTCCTCGGCGGGCACCTCCGTGTCCTCCTCCGGGAACACGGCCCGCTCCGGGGCCTCCTGGGAGCCGTCGTGTCCGGCGCCGACCGACGGCGGACGGCCGCCGGCCGCGGTACCCGGCGAGGGCGTGCCCGAACCCGCGGCCGGCGCGGAAGCGCCCTGGCCGGTGGTCCCGGGGAGCCCGGCGGACGGGTCGGCCGCAGCGCCGGTCCCGCCGGGCAGGGCGGCCGGGTCCCCGGGCAGGTCGGCCGGGTCAACCGGCCCGTCCGCCCAGAACTCCCGCTGCCCGGCGGCCGGATCGGCGGTCCGCCCGGACGCCGCCGGTGAGGACGGGAGCGAGGACGGCGACGAGGGGGACGACAGGTCCACCGACAGGTCCACCGGCAGCCCGGGCGGCAACGGTGCGGGCGGCGGGGCCGGGACCGGGACCGGGGAGACGGGCGTCGGGCCGGGGACGCCGGGCCGCCCGCCCGCGCCGGGGTCGACGGAGCGCCGGGCCGGGTCGGAGCGGTCGTCGCGGGCGGTGCCGTCGACCGCGGCGGGCACCCGGCCGGTCGCCGGGGGGACCGGCGCGACCGGGAACGGGGCGGGCGGCACCGGCAACGGCGCCGGGCCCGTCACGGGGGACGGCGGGGCGCCGAGCGGGACGTCGTCGCCCGCCGTCACCGACGGCACGGCGCGCGGCACGGAGGTCAGGAGCGGGTCCGGACCCGGTACGGGGACCGGGACCGGGGAGCTGCGGGGCGGGCCGTCGAAGTCGCCCGGCCCCCGGGGGTCCGGGCCGCCGCGGAGGTCGATGTCGTTGAGGTCGGTGAAGTCGTGCGAGTCCGTCAGCCACTTGTGCAGCCACAGACCGCCGCCGCCGAGGGCCCCGTCGGCCACCACCTCGAACATGGAGCTGGTGCCGGAGCCGACGAACGTCTCCCACTTGAACTCCCACACGCCTTCGAAGGCCCCCTGGACCAGGACCTCGGCGGCCGACTCGCTGACCGCTCCGACGACGAACGCCTCGGCGAGGTCGTTGAGTCCGTCGAGGAACTTCGTCGTGAACGGGTTCTTCCTGGCGAAGTCGTCGAAGCTGTCGAAGGTGTTCTTGAACCACTTTCCGGCGTGGTCGAACGCGCCGCCGAGGATGCTGGCGAACCCTCCGGCCAGGGCGCCGAAGGCGGCCCCCTTCCCCACGTCCTCCCAGTCGATCCCGTCGGGCCTGCGGTCGTTCGGGTTCAGCGCGATCTGGGCGAGCCGCACCGCGAGGACCTGGAGCGCCTCCTCGATGGCGCTGGTGAGGGTGGGCGCGAGGTGGGTCATGCGCAGCAGCCGGTCCACGATGAGCAGGACGGCGAGCCGGCTCCTGGCCCGCGCCAGCATCATCTGGGAGACGGACGTGCCGCCGGTGATGGCGGCGAGCGCGGCCAGCAGCGCCAGTTCGACGAGCAGGGCGATGATCTCGGCGATGATCTCCCACTTGGCCTGCTGGATGTTCATCGAGTGGTCGATCTGGCCCCGGGCGATGTCGTCGAGCTTGTCGACCATCGAGTCGAGGTGGTTCACTCCCCCGTCGTCGGTGAGCAGCGACAGCGCCCGGACGTACGGGTCGGCCACGTCGTCCGGCAGGGCGGTGGAGGCTTCCGAGATGGAGAGCTGGATCTCGTTGCGGAGGTCCCGGATGCCGCGGCCGAACCTCAGATAAAGCTCACGGCTGTCGTATGCGAGGTTCTCCCGAGCCTCCAACGGCATCTCGCCGATGAGGATCCAGAGCATTTTCCGGACGTCCTCCGGAAAGTTGATCTCCTGCACCCGACACTCCGCTCACCCGTGGTCCCACCCCCGTGGACCGTTCCGTTCCGTGGCGCCCCTCAGTGGCGTCCGCCCCCGGGGCCGTCGAACACCGAGTCACGGGTCCGGCGCTGGTGTTCCGCGATCTGCTCGGTGGAGTCCGACCGCGTGCGCTCGATGTTCGACAGGTTCGCCAAGGTGGCCTGCACGAGTCCGTCGAGGGCCTCGTACAGCACCCGGGCGGTGCCGAGGCAGTAGTCGTTGTTCCGTTCGTAGACCGGGCGGACCTGGAGGGCGTAGTCGTCCGTCCAGCCGGGCCACGGCGTGTAGTTGCGCTCGTCGGAGGTGAAGCTCTGACCGAGGGCGTCCGCCAGCTCGGGCAGGCGCCGCATCCGCTCGACGGCCCTCCGCAGCGCCTCCGGGTTCGCCTCGTACACACCGCTCATGACCGGTCCCTTCCCCTGTGTCCGTCGTCCGCGTCCTCGGTGATCTCGTCCCGCAGCCGGTCGCCCGGGCGGTGCACCCGCCCGCCGTCGGCCTCGTCGCGCAGGGCCGAGCCGAAGACGCGGTCCCAGTCGACGTCCACGCCGCGCAGTTCGGGCAGCGCGGCGCTGGGGCGGGTGAGCGGGTCGAAGAGTTCCATGACCTGTCGGGCCATCTGGGCCCGGCCGCGCGCGGCGGCCTCCATGACGGACGCGGCCAGTTGGGTCGCGTTCATCGACAGGTGCTTGCCGTCGAGGAACTTGAGCCCGGCGAGCTCGCCCTGCGGGCCGACGGTGACCTCCACGGCGCGGTCGCGCGAGCGTACGGTCGCCGTGGCGTCGGCCAGTTGCTCCTCGGCGCGCGCGACGGCGGCCTTGACGGACTCCAGTTCCGCCATGGCCTTGGCGATGCGCTGCTCGATCGGTTCGCTCACCGGTGGTCCCTCCGGTCGGCCGGGCCGGTGCCCGGGCGGATGGTCCGGCGGGTTCTCCGGTCGGCGCCGCGGTCGGCGGCCCGTTCGGCCGTCCGGCGGACGGTGCGGGTGGTGGCGGTCACCGGCCGATCACCGCGGGGGCGCCGCCCTCGTCCGTGCCCCACACGTCCTCTTCCTCCTGCACCCACGCGTCACGGGTGCGGTCGCCGCTCTCGGTCTGCTGCCGGCCGGGACCGCCGCCGCCCATCGGCGCCATCGGGGCGCCTCCGGTGGCGGTGGCCCGGGGGGAGGACACCCGGACGTCGTTCTCGTCCTGCCCGCCCCTGGGGCCTCCCGCGCGGGGCCGTCCGCCGCGCTGACCGGCGTTCGCCCGGCCGTCGTCGATGACGTTGCGCACCCGTTCGGAGGTGCCCGACCCTCCACCGGCCCCGCCGCCGCCTCCCATACCGCCCATCGGACCGCCCATCGGCGCGCCCATGGGACCCGCCGGACTGCCGGAGCCGGAGCCGGCTCCCGCGCCGGATCCGGGCAGCGACCCGGTGTTGAGCGGGGTGCCGACGTCGGCGAGGGCTCCGTACGAGGGTCCCGCGCCGGAGGAACTGCCCGCGAAGGAGGGCTCGTAGGGGGTGTGGTCGTACAGCTCCTCCTCGTACGAGCCCAGCGACCCGTCGTAGGACGGCGGGCGGTGGGCGGAGGGGAGCGGGGAGTGGGGTCCGGAGCCGCCCGGCAGGGAGCCGTCGCCGCCGAGGTGGCCGCTGATGACCGTGCCGTCGGGACGCGTGGTGATGCCGATGCCGGTGTCGGGGTCGATGGTGGTGGTCGTGCCGTCCGGGTATTCGGTGACGATCCGGCCGTCGGTGCCGATGTGGGACACGCTGCCGTCGGGGTGGGGCAGGCGGTCCCCGGTGTTCAGGGGGCCGGTGGCGGTGGTGCCGTCGGGGCGGGTGACGGTGCCGGTGTGGAGGTCGGGGTCGATGGTGACGGTGCTGCCGTCGGGGTGGTGGGTGACGACCCGGCCGTGGTCGTCGATGGTCGTCGAGGTGCCGTCCGGCAGGGTGAGGCCGCTGTCGGAGTAGACGGGCCCGCCGGTCGGGTCGGGCATGAGCGGGGACAGGTCGCCCGGGTTCAGCTGTCCGCCGGGGAGTTCCACGGAGCCGGGCCGTTCGGGTCCGCCCGGCAGCTGCTGGCCGCGGGCGTTCTCCTGCGCGGCCCTGGCCTGCTCGACGGCGGCCTCCTGGCGGGCCTGCGCCTCGTTCTGGCGGGCCTGCGCCTCCGCCTGGCGGGCCTCCACCTCGGCGCGCTGCTCGGCCTGGCGCTTCTCCTGCTCGGTGAGCAGCTGTTCCTGCCGCAGCTCCTGCTCGGTCTGCAGCCGGCCCTGCTCCTCCTGGCGCTCCCGCTGGGCGGCCTCGGCCTTCGCCTGGGCCTCCTCCTGCTTGGCCTCCTGCTCGCGCTGCCTCTCCTCGGCCTTCGCCTCCGCTTCGGCCTGCTTGGCCTCCTGCTCGGCTTCCTTCTGCTCCGCCTTGGCCTCCGCCTCGGCCTGCCGCTGCTCGGCTTCGGCCTCCGCCTCCGCCTGCTTGGCCTCGGCCTCGCGCTCCTTCTCGGCGGCCTTGGCCTCCGCCTCGGCCTCCTTCTGCTCCTGCTCCTTGCGCGCGCGTTCCTGGTCGGCTCGGGCCTGGTTGAACTGGGTGGCCTGGACCTGTTCCTGGCGCTGCTGCGCCTCTTCCTGCTTGCGCTGGGCCTCTTCCTGCTTGGCCTCCTGCTCGCGCTGCTTCTCCTCGGCCTTCGCCTCCGCCTCGGCCTGCTTGGCCTCCTGCTCGGCTTCCTTCTGCTCCGCCTTGGCCTCCGCCTCGGCCTGCTTCTGCTCGGCCTCGGCCTCCTTCGCCCCGGCCTTCGCCTCGGCTTCGGCCTCCTTGCGGTCCTGCTCGGCCCTGGCCTGGGCCTCCTTCGCGTCCGCCTCCTTCTCGCGGCGCTCCTGCTCGGCCTTCGCCTCCTTCTCCTTGCGTTCCTGCTCGGCCTTGGCCTCGGTCTCCTTGCGCTCCTGCTCGGCCCGGAGCGCGGCCTCCTTCGCCTCGGCCTCCTTCTCCTTGCGCTCCTGTTCCTCCTTGGCCTTGGCCTCCTTCTCGTCGGCCTCCTTCTCCCGGCGCTCCTGCTCCTTCTTGGCCTCCTCCTCGCGGCGCTTGGCCTCGGCCTCCGCCTTGGCGGCCTGTTCCTTCTGCCAGGCCATGAACTCTTCCTGCTTCTTCGCCGCGTCCGCCGCGGCCTTCTCCGCGTCGTCCTCCTTCTTCTCGTTCTTGTCCTCGTTGTAGGAGCTGGTGAGGTCGGTACTGCTGCGGGTGCGGATGGAGCCGAGGTCGAAGCTCTTGGTGCTCCAGCTGTTGTGGACCAGCCGGATCGCCTCGTTGGCGGGCACCTCCAGGCTCTCGATGACGGACGCCTGCCAGTGCTGGACCGCCCGCTCCCCCACCTTCTTCCAGGTCTCGAGGTCGTCGAGCTGTCCGAAGCCGTCGCCCTTGCCGAACCGGGTGGCGGTCTGGTCGAACCCGGACATGGCGTGGTAGGTGGTCGTGGTGCCGTACCGGTTGCTGCTCACCTTGTACGTGATCATCTTGATGTTGCGTTCCCACACGTGGTCCGTGACCTCGACGAGCAGGTCGTGGAGCCAGCGCAGCGGGTTGCCCTCCGCGAGCTCCCAGCGGGCCCAGCTCCGCTGGAGGGTCGAGACGGCGTTGCGGAAGTCCGTCTTCGCCTGCCGCAGTTCGTCGCCCTGCTTGGAGCCGGTGGTGCCGGAGGGGCGCATGTCCTTGGCGTAGCCGTCGTACTGCTTGCCGAGCGTGTGCACCAGGTTCCAGAACACGCCGGCGGCCTGGCCGCGCCAGGCGTCGTCCTGCTCCGTCCCGAGCCTGCGCTCCCACTCCTCGACGGCGTCGCGCCGGTCGACGAAGAACTGGGCGGCCCGGTCGAAGGACGCCGCCGCGGTGTCGAAGGAGGTCAGGGTGACGGCCTGGTCGTTGGCGACGTTCTTCCCGTTCCAGTGGAAGCCGTGGGTGCCGTTCCGGTCGTTCAGCAGCGCCTCCAGGGCGCGGCCGGTCCCGTAGCTGTACTGGGTGAGCGGCTGGGTGGTCCACACGGCCGCGTCACCCGTCAGGCCCAGGTGGTTGTCGTACTGGCTCTTGAACTCCCCGCCCTCCACGACGCCGCCGGCCGGGGGGCCGTCGCTGCCCTTGTTGCCGAGCAGCGTGATCCGGGCCTTGTACATGGAGACCCGGTCGCCGCTGGAGGGGTTGTCGCCTCCGGTGAGGTAGAACGGGATGACGAAGTCGGTGTTCTCGATCCGCCAGCCGGCGTTCTCCACCCGCCAGTTGAAGTCGTTCGGGTCGACGTAGTCGACGGCCGACTGCTTGCTGATCTCCACCTTCATCTGGGGGATGCCCGCGTTGCCGATGAGCTCCTCGAAGAGCTTGTTCCGCTGGGGCGCGTCGTAGCCGGTGAACAGTTTGACGGCCTGGTGCCAGGCGTCGTTGTCCGAGGTGAGCGGCTTGATGTTCTCATCACGCACGGTCGGGCTCCGGGAGGGTCGGGCGGGTGGAGGACGGGGCGGCGGGGCCGGTCGGCGGACCGGTCAGTCGTCCTCCTCGGGGCCTCCGAGGGACTCGTCGACGTCGGAGAAGATGTCGAGGAACTTGTCCCCCTCGATCTTGGCCAGGTTGTCCCCCTGCGTCTTGAAGAGCTTCTCGATGCTGGTGCGCAGGTTGTCGTCGATGTCGTCGAAGAGGAGCTTCTGGTTGTCCAGAATGGTGGTGACGGCGCCGATGAGTTCGACCACGGCGTCGTTGATGTGCTGGCCGTTGGTGGCAGTGTCCTTGGACATCCCGCCGATGGTGATGGGCAGTTGGGCGCCCGGCAAGGTCCAGTCGCCGTGGGATCCCGAGGGCAGCAGGGACTCCAGGGCGGGAACGACCGTGCTGTCGGGCCCCGTTCCGTCACCCATGATCTTCTTGATCTCGGCGATGAACTCCGCGACGTCGTGGTTGAGGAAGTTCTCCAGCCAGGCCTTGTCGAGGTTGACCGGGGGGTTCTGCGCCATGTCCCGCTCCTGATCCTGCTCTTGTTCCTGCCTGCGTACCGGCGGCCGTCGCCGTCGGGCCGGCGCGCCGCCGGGACGCGGGGCGCGCCCGGGACGCGCCCCGCGAGGGCCGCGCCCCTGTCGTCGGGGTCCCCCGGGCCGGGTCAGCGGCCGATGCGCACGTCTCCCCACATCTGGGTGAGGGACTTCTCGCTGTACTGGTAGTTGTCGGAGACGTCGGTCAGCAGGCGGGAGTGGTTCGCCAGCAGGTTCTTCATCTCTTCGACGGCGTGGTCCCACGCCTGCTGCTTGGTGTTGTAGACCTGGCGGTCCTCGCCTTCCCAGGTCTGCTTGAGCTCCTGGAGCTCGGCTTCCAGGTTGGCCAGGACGCCGGCGATCGCCTTGGTCTGGGCGACCATGTCGTCCGCCGCGTTCGACATGTGCCGGTAGTCGACGTAGATGTGACCGTCGGTGAAGTCGCTCATCGTGGGGCCTCGTCTCACAACTGGATGGGGAGGGGACGGGAGTCGCGGGTCCGGGAAGGGACGGTCAGCCGCTCAGCGTGTCGAAGACCGACTGCGACTGGTTGTACGCGGTGGTGATGCTCTCGTTGTTGGACCCCTGCGTGAGGCCCTGCGTGCGCAGCGTCTCGTTGAGGGTGTCGACCATGTCCCGGACGTTGCGCGAGATGACCTCCGCCTGGTCGTCCCAGAGCTTGAGCAGGTCCTGGAACGCCTTGCCGTCGGAGCCCTTGAGCCCGGAGGACAGGTTGAACTTCATGTTCTCCACGTCCTGCCGGCAGTTCTGCACGCCGGTGAACGCCTGCTCCAAGGCCATGATGCCGTTCCGGGTGGCCTGTTCCTGTGACTGCTGGAAGCCTGCCATGTGCCGCACCTCCTGGTGGTTGTCGCCGCCGAGTCCGTCCGCGCGCAGGGGCACCGGCGGTGTCCGTCGTTCAGCCGACCGTACTCAACAGGACTGACGGGCAACCCAGTTGCGGCCAACCGTCACATGTCCGTCAGCTGCATTCTCAGTGATCACCTGCCGAGAATCCAGCGTCTCCGGCCCCGGGGCCGGTTTTTTGTGCCTCCTACACGGGGTACACGCACGATCCTCCCGTCCGGTTCGCCGGTATACGGTCAGGAAGCCGGTGACGGGGCGGCGCCGACGGACGGGCAGGGCGCCGCGGTGGTGTTACCGCGGCCCGCGACGGCCGCCTGCGCGCTGAGGTCCGGCCCGCTCGGGAGCATCGCGAGCAGCGGCGAGGGCAGCCCCCGGGCCTGGCCCTGGGCGTAGCCGAGGGCGGTGAGCGCGTCCGCTCCGGCGATCCGGTACTTCACGCCGCTGTCGGTCACCAGGTAGAGCGTGGAGCCGAGTTCGCCGCCGCCTGCGCCCAGGGCGCGCACCAGGGCGCCCCCGCCCGGCCGGACGGTGATCCGCTCGACGGCCGTACAGGCCGGGGTGAGGCCCTCGGGGGCGGGTTGCGCGGCGGGTCCGAGGCCGGCCACCGCGGACAGCGCGACGCTCACCCGGCTGCCGCCGGTGGCCGATTCGATGCGGGCGCACGCCGTCGTCCCGGCCCCCGGCGCCACCGCCCGCGGCGGCGCCTCGGGCAGATCGGCCGGCTGGCCCGTGGCGGGCAGCGGGGCGCTGCGGCCGTCGAGGGCGTCGGCGCCCAGGTCGGCGGCGGCCGGGGCGGCGCCCGCGTACGCCGTGACGCGGGTCTGCGGGTCGCCGAGCACCAGGGCGGCGGCGGTCGCGGTCAGCGGGGCCAGGCCGTCCTGGCGCAGCAGGTAGTAGCGGGCGGTGGCGCCGGGCACGGTGATCCGGAAGACCTGCCCGATGCGGGACTCGCGCCCGCCGAGCTGCGGGCCCGGCGCGCCGCGGCCGGGCACGGGCGGCGGGGTCAGGTCGGGCCCCTCGGGCAGCGCGTTGAGGAAGGCCGCCGAGACCCTGGTCCGGGGCCGGGCGTCGTACCCGAGGGCCTGCGCGGCCCGCGCCCCGGCGTCCAGGCGCAGCCGGCTGCCGCGCCACACGACGTACTCGGCCTGGTCCGGGCCGGTCACCAGCAGCGCCTCGTCGGGCCCCAGTCCGCGGCCCTCGGCGGGTGCTCCGACGGCCAGGACGGTGGTGGCGGGGCCGCCGGGCGTGCCCGAGCAGACCTGCCACGGGCCGGTGTCCAGGCGGTCGGCGGCGGGCAGGGCCTCCGGTGCGCCGGCGATGCCGACGGGTGCGCCGCGGGGGGTGTCGGCGAGCGAGCGGGTCCCGACGGAGGAGACCTTCAGGTCGGCGCCGACGAGGAGCCGCGCGGAGGCGTAGTTGCGCACCGGCCGCAGCCTGCCCTCCAGGAAGAGGTAGCGCGTCCCGGTCTCCTTGGCGACCACGAGGGTGCCGGCCTGGCGCCAGGAGTCCTTCGTACCGGGCTTGAACAGGCCGAGGACGAACGCCCCGGCCGACAGCAGCACGGCGATCACCACGCCGATGGCGATGCCGCGGTTGGTGCGGCCCTGCGGGCTCTCCGGGGCGTCCGGATCGCTGCGGAGCATGGCGGAGGTGAGCCGGCCCATGACGAACATGTGGGCCTGGACCTGGTCGCGTTTCGACTGCACTGTGGCGTCCCCCGGATCAGCCGTTGAGGGACCGCAGGGCCCCGTACACGCCGAGCACCCACAGCACCAGCGGCAGCAGGGCGATGGCCGCCGCCGAGTGGAACAGCTCCGCCGCACGGCCCCAGTAGGGCACGAGCCGCCGCCCGGGCACCGTCCACGAGGCGATGGCGATCGCGGTGGCGACGGCGAGCAGCCCCACCACCAGCAGCAGCCTGCCGGACGGGGCGTAGGAGCCGGCGGCCGCCCACACCAGCAGGACCGGCCCCCAGACGCCGGGGACCACCAGCGACAGCCGCTGCCACACGTTGCCCAGTCCGCGGGAGTGCAGCAGGAGCAGGAGGGCGAGCACCGCCGAGGTGATGGTCTGCGCGAGTCCGGGTTCGTGGGCGAGCACGGTGACGCATGCGGTGCAGACCAGTCCGACCGCCCCGTACAGCGAGCTCATCCAGCCGTCGGCCAGCACCGAACGCGCGGTGACCGCGGCCGTCGGATGGGGTTCGATGCCCTCCTGGAGCTGCTGGGCGTTGGTCGGCAGCGGTGGCATCCGCAGGCCCGACATGCGGAAGGAGAGCGAGGGCACGAACGCGCCGAGCAGGACGGCGAGGAGGGCGGTCACGGCGGCCGCCTCGGTCAGCGGCAGCCCGGCGACGAGCATCACGGCGCCGGTCAGCGCGCCGAACGCCGCGAGGACCGCGGGGGCCAGGAAGAGCGCGGCGTACGCGGCCACCGCGGACAGCGCCAGGACGGTTCCGCCGGCTCCGGCGGCGGAGGCGGCCAGCAGCCGGGCGCCCAGCGCCTCCTGGCCGTGCGGGCCGGTCAGGGCCCCGCCGGGCAGGAGCCATCCGGCCAGGGCGAGGTAGGGGCCGGCCATGAGGCCCAGGGCCGCGCCCGCACCCCCGTCACCGACGGCGCGGGCGGCCGCGGCGGCCCCGGCGAGCAGCAGGACCGCCGCCACGGTGGCGCAGACCGCCCGGGTGACGCCGGAGCCGCCCGGCAGGGCGAGGACCGCCAGGCCGGCGAGGAGCGCGGTGACGGCCAGGGCGCGCAGCAGGGCGCGGGCGGCGGCGGGGGTCCAGCCGTACGGCTGGCGCTGGAGCGCCGTGGCGATGCCGTCCACCAGGTCGTCCAGGTGCACTTCGGGCAGTGCCTCGGTGCGGGGCCGCAGGTAGAGGGTCTCGCCGTCGCGCAGGTCCAGGGAGTCGAGGGTGCGCTCCTCGTCCAGCGGCTCGCCGCCCAGGCGCTGGAGCACCCAGCCGCCGTGGTCGATGCCGGCTTCCTCCAGGTCGTCTCCGGCGTAGCCGAGGACGGCGGGCAGCAGGTCGGCCACCGGGACGTCGGCGGGTACGGCGAGATCGACGGTGCGTGCGGGGGCGCGTACGGTCAGGCGGCACAGTCCGGCCACCTGGTTGTCACTCATCGGTCTGGCTCACGCCTCTCCGGGTTCGGTCGGCAGGCCAACAGACGCCGGTGGAGCACTGTTTGGCCTTGGGCGGTCAGCACGAACGATCGTAGTATCACTCACCTGTCCGAGGTATTCGCCGTCTGTTCCCGGGGCGGTGCCCGCGGCCCTGGCGCAAGGAGTCCGTTCGGTGAGTGTGGTGCTGTTCCGAAGGCCGGCCCGCAGGCGCGGCCCGGAAATGCCGGACGGGGAACTGACCCTGCAGGAGCCGCCCGTGCTCCCGGAGGTGGTCCCGGACTCGTCCGCGGTGTGGACGTACCTGCCGATGGCGCTGATGTCGGTGTCGATGATGCTGATGTTCATCCGGCCCGGTGCGGCCGGCGGCAGCGGCTTCATCTATCTGGCGCTGGGCATGATGGTGATCGCGTCGGCGGCGATGATGCTGGGGCAGGTCATGCGCCGCAACAGCGAGCGCAAGCAGCGGCTGAAGGGCGAGCGCCGCGACTACCTGCGCTATCTGGGCCAGACGCGGCGCAAGGTGCGGGCCGCCGTGATCGAGCAGCAGCGGGCGCTGGCCTGGCGGCATCCGGAACCCGCCGCCCTGTGGTCCGTGGTCGGCACCACCCGTCTGTGGGAACGCAGGCCGCAGGACACGGACTTCGGCGAGGTGCGGGTGGCGGTCGGCGACCAGAAGCTGGGGCTGCGGCTCAACCCGATGGCCACCAGCCCGGTCGAGGACCTGGAGCCGCTGGCCGCCCACGCGCTGCGCAGCTTCATCCGGGCGTACGCCACCGTGCCCGACCAGCCGATCGCGATCTACCTGCGGGCCTGGGCGCGGGTGCTGTTCCGCGGTGACGAGGAGCAGATCCGCGCCCTGGCCCGGGCGCTGGTGGCCCAGTTGGCCGCCTTCCACTCCCCCGACGACCTGTGGATCGCGCTGTGCGTGTCCGACGAGCGGCGGGCCGAGTGGGAGTGGGGCAAGTGGCTGCCGCACCACCTGCATCCGCAGGAGACCGACGGGGCGGGGCCGGCCCGGATGACGGGTTCGACGCTCGGCGAGCTGGAGGACCTGCTGGGTGCCGAGTTCCTCGAACGCCCGCCGTTCGACCCGGATGCGGTGCCCGGGCGGGAGGAGCCGTTCACGGTGATCGTGGTGGACGGGGGCACGGTCCCGGGCGGGCACCGGCTGGACGGCCCGGGACTGCGCAACACCGTGGTGCTCGACCTGTCCGGCGCGCTGAGCTGGCGCCCGGGGCGGGTGACGCTCCGCTTCGAGGTGGAGGAGGGCGACTTCCGCCTCGTGCGCACCGACCGGGACCGCAAGGAGCAGGTGGCGCCGCTGGGCCGCCCCGACGCCTTCGGTACGCGCGGCGCCACCGCGCTCGCCAAGCGGCTGGCGCCCTACCGGATGGGCATCGGCACGGACAGCGCCGAACCGCTGTCGACCGACGTGGAGCTGACCACGCTGCTGGGCATCAACGACCTGTACGGGCACGAGCCCGGCACCCTGTGGCGGCGCGGTACGGGGCCGAGCCGGCTGCGGGTGCCCATCGGGGTGGGCGCGGACGGCGTACCGGTGGAGCTGGACATCAAGGAGTCCGCCCAGGGCGGCACCGGCCCGCACGGCATGCTGATCGGCGCGACCGGCTCCGGCAAGAGCGAGCTGCTGCGCACCCTGGTGCTGGCGCTGGCGCTGACCAACTCCTCCGAGACGCTGAACTTCGTCCTGGTGGACTTCAAGGGCGGAGCCACCTTCCTCGGTCTGGACGAGCTGCCCCACACCTCGGCGGTGATCACCAACCTCGCCGACGAGGCGGCGCTGGTCTCCCGCATGCAGGACGCCCTGCACGGGGAGCTGATCCGGCGCCAGGAGCTGCTGCGCGCGGCCGGGAACTACACCTCGGCGCTGGAGTACGAGAAGGCCCGCGCCGCCGGCACCCCGCTGGCGCCTCTGCCGAGCCTGTTCGTGATCGTGGACGAGTTCAGCGAACTCCTGGCCGCGCACCGGGAGTTCATGGAGCTGTTCGTGATGATCGGCCGGCTGGGCCGCAGTCTCGGCGTGCACCTCCTGCTGGCCTCGCAGCGCCTCGACGAGGGCCGGATGCACCAGCTGGAGAGCCACCTGTCGTACCGGATCGGGCTGCGCACCTTCTCGGCCATGGAGAGCCGCGGCGTGCTGGGCGTGCCGGACGCCTACGAGCTTCCGTCGGCTCCGGGCGGCGGTTTCCTCAAGTCCGGGGTGGACGCGCTGACCCGGTTCCGGGCGGCGTACGTCTCCGGGCCCTACCGGCAGCGGCGGGGCGGGGCGAGCCAGGCCCGTGCGGCCGGCCACACCGTGCCGTGGAGCACCGGGTACGTGGTGCCCCGCACCGTACCCGACCTGCCGGCGCCCGAACCGGAGGCGGAGGAGGGCGCCGACTCGCTGCTGTCGGTGGCGGTCGAGCGGCTGCTCGCGGCGGGTCCGCCGGCCCACGAGGTGTGGCTGCCGCCGCTGGACCTGCCGGCCACCCTCGACCAGATCCTGCCGCCGCTGACGCCCGACCCGGAACGGGGCCTGACCACGGACGGTCCGGAGCGGGGGCGGCTGAAGGTGCCGATCGGCATCGTGGACCGGCCCTTCGACCAGCTGCGCGACCTGCTGACCGTCGACCTGTCCGGGGTCGGCGGGCACATCGCCGTCGCGGGCGGCCCGCAGAGCGGCAAGAGCACCATGGTGCGCACCATCCTGGCCTCCCTCGCCCTCACCCACACCCCCCGCGAAGTGCAGTTCTACTGCCTCGACTTCGGTGGCGGCACCCTGTCCGGGCTGGCCGGACTGCCGCACACCAGCGGGGTCGCGGCCCGGATGGACGGCGAGCGGGTGGGCCGGACCATCGCGGAGGTGACCACGCTGCTCGCGGCCCGGGAGAAGTTCTTCCTGGAGCACGGCATCGACTCCATGGCCACGTTCCGGCGCCGCCGGGCGGCGGGCGAGTTCCCCGCCGAGGAGCACGGCGACGTGTTCCTCGTCATCGACGGCTGGTCCACGGTGCGCCAGGACTACGACCGCCACGTCTCGACCTTCAGCACGATCGCCTCGCGGGGGCTGGGCTACGGCGTCCACCTCATCGTGACCACCGCGCGCTGGGTGGAACTGCCGTCGGCGGTTCGGGACCAGGCGGGCACCCACCTGGAGCTGCGGATGGGCGACTCCATGGACTCCGAGATCGACATCCGGCGGGCCGCGACCGTGCCCCGGGTGCCCGGGCGGGGCCTGACGCGCGAGGGCAAGCTGCACTACCTGACGGCCCTGCCCCGCATCGACGGCGGCGAGCGGACCGACGACCTGGCGGAGGGCGTGGCCGGGCTGGTCGCGGCGGTCCGGGAGAGCTGGAACGGGCCGCCGGCGCCGCAGGTGCGGATGCTGCCGACCGCGCTGCCGGTGGCCGAACTGCCAGCGCCGGAGGGTGATTTCCGGATGCCGCTCGGCCTGGAGGAGGACGAGCTGGCCACCGTGTGGCACGACTTCAGCGAGAGCCCCCACATGATCGCGATCGGGGACACCGAGAGCGGCAAGACCAACCTGCTGCGGCTCGCCGCGCGCGCGATCATGGAGCGGTACACCCCGGCCGAGGCGCGGATCATGGTCGTGGACTACCGGCGCGAGCTGGTCGAGGCCGTCCCGGACACCTACCGGCTCGGCCACGCGGTCTCCATCGACGCGCTGAAGGACCTGGTGGACGGCGCGGCCCGTGCGGTGCGGACGCGGGTTCCGGGGCCCGACATCGCCCCGGGCCGGATGCGGCTGGCCGACTGGTGGACCGGGCCGCGGCTGTTCGTCCTCGTGGACGACTACGACATGGTCGGCTCCAACCCCGCGCACCCGCCGTTCGAACCGCTGCTGGCCCACCTGGCCCTGGGGTGGGAGGTCGGCCTGCACCTGATCGTCGCCCGCTCCGCCAGCGGCGCGGGGCGCGGGATGAGCGACGCGCTCATGCGCCGCCTCCAGGAGGTCAACACCCCGTCCCTGCTGTTCTCCTGCCCGCCGTCGGAGGGGTACGTCCTCGGCAACACGAAGGGCCGCCTCCTGCCGCCGGGGCGCGCCACCCGCGTCGCCCGGCGCCGTACGGTGCAGGTCCAGACGGCCTTCCTGGGGGACCCGGAGTCCTGACCCCGGACCCGCCGTCAGTCCGGGGCCGTGCCGGACGCGCCCGGCTCCCGGGACGGGGGGCGCCAGCGGCGGGCCCGGCCCCGGGGGACGACCACCGCGGCGGCGGCCACCAGCAGCACCAGGCCGCCCCCCGCGGCGGCGATGACCAGGGCCCGCTCCCGCGGCGCCGCCGGAGCCGGGTCCGGCACCCGGGCGGGCTCCGGGCGCGGGACCGGTCCGGCGGGGTCGGTCAGTACGGCCGTCAGCGCGGCGTACGGGTCCAGCCGCGGCGGCGCCTCCGGATAGCCGGAGGCGATGAGCCGGTCGTGCACCTCGGCCGCCGTCAGCTCCGGGTGGCGGGAGCGGACCAGTGCGGCCGCCCCGGCCACGTGGGCGGCGGCCAGCGAGGAGCCCGAGCCGAGGTAGTGGCCGCCGCCCTGCGGTCCGGGGCCGACCACCGAGTCACCGGGGGCCGCCAGGTCGGCGCCGACGGCCGTCGGCGCGCGGTCGGGGCGTCCGCCGCCGGGGCCGTAGTCCATGACGGACAGCGCGGCCGGGGCGGCCGCCGGCCAGTACCAGGGCTGCGCGGGCGCCGGTGTCGGGCCGCCCGTGTCCGGGAGCGCGTCGGGCGCGAAGGGGGCGACGACCAGGGCGTCCCGTGCGGTGGCGTGGGCGACGGCCGCGGTGAGCACCGTGTCACCGGTGGGGAGCGCCGACCCGACGTAGACCACCCCGGCGCCCTCGTCGGCGGCCGTGCGGATCGCCGCGGCCAGCGACTCGGGCGTGGTGGCGCCCCGTTCGTCGGTGCCCCGGACCGCGAGGACGCCGGCCGCGGGCGCCACGCCCACCGCGCCCACCCCGGGGAGCGGCGCGCCGGCGATCAGCCCGGCGGCGAAGCTGCCGTGGCCCACGCAGTCCAGGGCCGCGGGGCCGATGTGGCGGACCCGGCCGGCCAGCGCCGGAACCCCGCCGCCCACGCCGGTGCCGACCACCGCGACGGTCACCCCCGCGCCCTCGGAGACCCGCCGGGCACGCGCCAGGCCGAGCGCCCGTACCGTCCAGGGCTCCACCGCGGCGACCTGCCCGGAGGCCGCGGCGCAGGGTTCTCCCGGCTCCAGGGCGGTGCGGACCACGGGCAGGGTGATGGGGTCGGCCGCCGCCGCGGGCACCGGCCAGGCCGCGGAGAGCACCACCGCGGCCAGCGCCGCCGCCGAGGCGGGTGCACGGGAAGGCGCGTGTCTCATGACGCGCATCCTAGGCGGTGCCCCCGGATCGGCAACGTGCGGGCAGCCGGGCCGAATTCGGCCCGCGTCACGCGGGCGCGGCGTGAACTGCCCTGTTCCACCTGGTAGATCACGGTCCCCCTCACGTAGCCTGCAAGGAGTGCGCCGCGACGCCCCCGCGGGGGGCGGAGACGGCGTCGGAGCGAGGAGGACCAGCGTGTCACGGCAGTTGCTCACCGTCAGCCCGGAGGAGCCGCAGGGGTTCCGGACCATCGGTGAGGCCTTGGCACAGGCCCGCACCGGAGCGGTGATCCGGGTGCGGCCGGGCCGATACCCGGAGAACCTGACGGTCCGCAACCGGGTCACCATCGTCGCCGACGGCGAGCGCGGCAGCGTCGAGATCTGCCCCCGTCGCGGCAGCGCGCTGTCCCTGGTCGCCGACGCCGTGATGCTGAGCGACCTCACGCTGCGCGGCGGCTCGGAGGACGTACCCGTGGTGGACGCCGTGCGCGGCCAGGTCGCCATGGACGGCTGTACCGTCGTCGGCTCCGGCTGGACGGCCCTGCTGGCCCGCGAGACCGGGTCCCTCGCGATGCGGGACTGCCGGATCAGCAACCCGGTCGGGGCCGGCGTGGTCGACACCGCGCCGACCGGATCGGTGGTGGCCGGGTGCGTCATCGAGAACCTCGGCACCTCCGGCGTCGTCATCGGCGAGGAGGCCCGCACCACCGTGCGCGACTGCCGCATCCGCGACGCCCGGGGCAACGGGGTGCTCGCCAACGGCGAGGCGCAGGGCCTGGTGGAGGACTGCGAGATCACCGGCACGGAGAAGCCCGCCCTGGCGTTGGAGGGCAGCAGCGCCACCCGCGTGCTGCGCACCCGTATCCACGGCGCGGCGGTCGGCGTGTACGTGACGAGCGACTCCCGGCCGGTGCTGGAGGAGGTCACCGTCAGCGACACCGCCGGTCCGGGCATCGTGGTGGCCTCCGGCGCCGCCCCGGAGCTGGTGCGCTGCCGCACCGCGCGGACCAAGGGGATCGGCCTCGCGGTCACCGAGCGGTCCCGCGGCGTGTTCCGGGAGTGCGAGTTCGACACGGCCGGGGGCCCGGCGATCCGGGTCATCGGCTCCAGCGCCCCCTCGCTGACCGACACCACCGTGCGGGACTGCGCCGACCCGCAGGGCGCCGTCGTGCTGGACGAGAACTCGGTGGCCGAGTTCGACCGCCTGCACGTCTCGGACGCGGCCGGTACCGGGATCCTGATACGCGGCGGAGGCAACCCCCTGCTGCGGCACGCCCGCGTCACCTCGGCCCGCGGCCACGGCGTGGAGGTCGTGGACGACGGGCGCGGACGGCTGGAGCACTGCGAGATCGACGGCGCCGGTGCCTGCGGGGTGCGGATCGCCGGCGGCGGCAATCCGCACCTGCGGGACAGCGCCGTCCGCGCCGCCGCGGACACGGGCATCCGGGTCGGCGCGGACGGACTCGGCACCGTACGGGACTGCCGGGTGCACTCCTGCGGCGCCGCCGGCATCGGGGTGGACAAGGGCGGCGAACTGTCGGCCCTGCGTACGGAGATCACCGACTCGGGCGCGCACGGCGTGATGGCCTCCGACGGCGCCCGGCTCGCCCTCGACGCCTGTCTGGCCGCCGGGAGCCTCGGCGACGGCATCCGGGTGGACAGCGCCGAGCCCGTCACCGTGACCGGCTGCGCCGTGCGCGACAACCGGGGCGCGGGCCTGAAGCAGACCCGCGCCGGGGACCGGCTCGCCGTCGAGGACCTGATCAGCGCGGGGAACGGCGCGCCCGACGCGTGGGGCGCCGGCGCCGGAGGCCCCGGGGACGCGCGCGGACCGTCCCGGGCGGCGCCGCGCGGCCCGCTGGAGGAACTGGAGTCGCTGATCGGCCTGGGCGACGTGAAGCACCAGGTGCGGACCCTGGTCAACCTCAACCAGCTCGCGCAGCGCCGGGCCCGGCTCGGCATGCCGATGCCCCCGATGAGCCGCCACCTGGTGTTCTCGGGACCTCCCGGCACCGGCAAGACCACCGTCGCCCGGCTGTACGGCGGCATCCTCACCGAGCTGGGCGTGCTGCGCTCCGGCCACCTGGTGGAGGTGTCCCGGGCCGATCTGGTCGCCCAGGTCATCGGCGGTACGGCGATCAAGACCACCGAGGCGTTCAAGGAGGCCCTCGGCGGGGTGCTGTTCCTGGACGAGGCGTACACGCTGCTGTCCGACGGCAAGGGCGGGGGCGCCGACTTCGGCCGGGAGGCCATCGACACGCTCCTCAAGCTCATGGAGGACCACCGCGACGAGGTGGTGGTGATCGCGGCCGGCTACACCGACGAGATGGCCGCCTTCCTCGACTCCAACCCCGGGCTGGCGTCCCGGTTCACCCGCACCATCGACTTCGCGAACTACTCGGTGGAGGAACTGGTCACCATCACCGAGCGGATGTGCGAGGGCCACCACTACACGCTGGACCCGCGCACCCTGGACGCCCTCGCCGGGCACTACGGCCGGATGGAGAAGGGCGCCGCCTTCGGCAACGGCCGTGCGGCGCGCCGGGTGTTCGAGGAGATGGTGGACCGGCAGGCGTTCCGGCTGGGCTCGATGCAGGACCCGGCCGAGAGCGACCTGTCGCTGCTGCTGCCCGAGGACGTGGCCGTCGACCGGGGCGACGCGGAACGGGCGGCCGGCAGCTCCGAGGAACTGCTCGGCCGGCTGGAGGGGATGATCGGACTCTCCGCGGTGAAGCGCGCGGTGACCGACCAGGTGCACCTGCTCGCCACCGCCCGGCAGCGCCGGGCCGCCGGTCTGCCCGCTCCGAGGATCAGCCAGCACCTGGTGTTCTCCGGCCCTCCCGGCACCGGCAAGACGACCGTGGCCCGGCTGTACGCGGACATCCTGCACTCCCTCGGGGTGCTGCCCAAGGGCCAGTTGGTGGAGGTGGCCCGCGCCGACCTCGTAGGCCGGTACGTCGGCCACACCGCGCAGCTCACCAAAGAGGTCTTCGAACGCGCCCTGGGCGGCGTGCTGTTCATCGACGAGGCGTACACGCTGACCCCGGAGGGATCGCCGTCGGACTTCGGCCGTGAGGCGGTGGAGACGCTGCTCAAGCTGATGGAGGACCACCGGGACGAGATCGTGGTCATCGCCGCCGGATACACGGCCGAGATGCGCCGCTTCCTGGACTCCAACCCGGGTCTGACCTCGCGCTTCACCCGCACGGTCGAGTTCGAGGACTACACCGCCGAGGAGCTGGTGGGGATCATCACCGCGCAGGCGGCCGACTCGGGGTACGACTGCCCGCCGCCGACCGTGGACGCGGTGTACGCGTACGTGGCCGCGCTGCCGCGCGACCGTACCTTCGGCAACGCCCGGACGGGCCGCCGTCTGGTGGAGGAGATGATGACGCAACAGGCCCGCCGCCTGGGGTCGTTGGCGGCTCCCGGCCTGGAGGACCTGCGGCTGCTGCTGCCGGAGGACCTGCCGGATTCCCGGCCGACCCGGGTCTGACGGCACCGCGGCGCCCCGGAGCCCCGGGACGCCGCGGTGGCGCCGCTACTGCCAGTCGTCCCAGGGCGCCGGCTCGTCCAGGTCGTACGGCGGCTCCTCCTCGTCCGGCGCCTCCGACTCCGCCACCGGCGCGGCCGCCGCGGCGGCCGCCGCACGACCGGCCGGGGCCGACGGCGCGGGGGCGGACCCGGCGGGCGCGGCGGCGGGCGCGGCCGCGGGCCCGGCGGGGTCGCACTGCGCCAGGGTGTCGAGGACGCCCTGCGCGTACTTGGTCAGCTTGGCCTCGCCGACCCCGCCGATCGTGCCCAGCTCCTCCACCGTGGCGGGGAGCCGCGTCGCGATCTCCCGCAGCGTCGCGTCGTGGAAGACGACGTACGCCGGCACTCCCTGCTCGCGCGCCGTCGCGGCCCGCCAGGCGCGGAGGGCCAGGAACACCGGCTCGGCCCCGGCCGGCAGGTCGACCGGCACGCGGGCGCCCTTCCCGGAGCGCGACCCGGACTCCTTCCGGGACGGGGCGGCGGCCGCCTTCTCCTTGCGCATCTGGACGGTGCGGCGGCCTCCCAGCACCTCGCCGCTGTCCTCCGTCAGCACGAGCGTCCCGTAGTCGCCCTCGACGGCCAGCAGCCGCTGCGCCAGGAGCTGGCGCACGACCCCCCGCCACTCCGCGGTGCTCAGGTCCGCCCCGATGCCGAACACGGAGAGTCCGTCGTGGTCGAACTGGATGACCTTGGCCGTCTTCTTGCCCTGGAGGATGTCGATGATCTGGCCGGCGCCGAACTTCTGCCGCCGCTCGTTCGCCAGCCTCCACACGGTGGACAGCAGTTTCTGCGCCGCGACCGTCCCGTCCCAGGACTCGGCCGGAGCCAGGCAGGTGTCGCAGTTGCCGCACGGTTCGCCGGACTGCCCGAAGTAGGCGAGCAGCCGGGTCCGGCGGCAGTCGACCGTCTCGCACAGCGCGAGCATGGCGTCCAGGTGCATGCCCAGGGACCGGCGGCGGGCGTCGTCGCCCTCGGAGCCCTCGATGAGCTTGCGCTGCTGGACCACGTCCTGCAGGCCGTAGGCCAGCCAGGCCGTGGCCGGCTCGCCGTCACGGCCGGCGCGGCCGGTCTCCTGGTAGTAGCCCTCGACCGATTTCGGCAGGTCGAGGTGGGCGACGAAGCGGACGTCCGGCTTGTCGATGCCCATGCCGAAGGCGATGGTGGCGACGACCACGACCCCTTCGTCCCGGAGGAAGCGCGCCTGGTTCGCCGCCCGCACGCGGGCGTCCATCCCGGCGTGGTAGGCCACGGCGTCGATGCCCCGCTCCACCAGGAAGGCGGCGGTCTTCTCCACCGAGGCCCGCGAGAGGCAGTAGACGACTCCGGCGTCGCCGTCGTGCTCGGTGCGGATCAGCTCCAGCAGCTGCTCCAGCGGTTTGTTCTTCGGGGCGATGCGGTACTGGATGTTCGGCCGGTCGAAGCTGGCGACGAAGTGCCGGGCGTCCTCCAGGCCGAGCCGCGTCACGATCTCGGCGTGGGTGGCCTCGGTGGCCGTCGCGGTCAGCGCGATCCGCGGCACCTTCGGCCAGCGCTCGTGCAGCATGGACAGCGCGAGGTAGTCGGGCCGGAAGTCGTGACCCCACTGGGCGACGCAGTGTGCCTCGTCGATCGCGAACAGCGACACCTTGCCGCGGTCGAGCAGCCGCTGCGCGCTCTCGGTGCGCAGCCGCTCGGGCGCCAGGTAGAGCAGGTCGAGCTCGTCGGCGAGGAACGCCCTCTCGACCGCCTGCCGCTCGTGCGACTCCTGTGTCGAATTGAGGAATCCGGCCCGTACCCCGAGGGCGGTGAGCGCGTTCACCTGGTCCTGCATCAGGGCGATGAGCGGGGAGATCACGACGCCCGTGCCGTCTCTGACGAGCGCGGGGATCTGGTAGCAGAGCGACTTTCCGCCGCCGGTCGGCATGAGGACGAGGGCGTCGCCGCCGCCGACGACCTGCTCGATGATCTCCTGCTGCTCACCGCGGAAGGAGCTGTATCCGAAGACGCGGTGCAGCACCTGCAGAGCATCGGAGGTATCGGGGGAAGCGTCCGGAAGGGCCATCCTCGAAGCCTAACGGCACCCGCCGACACCCCGGCGCCGTCCGCCCGGGCCTGTGGACGACCGCCCCGCCCGCTTTCCGCCCCGGAACCGGCGCGGCCGGTCGGGGCGCCGCCCGCCGGCGCCGCAGCGGAGCTCCGGGGGCGCCGTCGGCTGGCCTTTCCGTTTCACGCCAACTCTTGTTGATTCAGGACGAGTTCACCCCCCTCTGACCTATGTTCTACGGGCCGCACCCGCCCGTTCCAGGAGGTCAGATTGCAGTCCAGGCGCTCCCCCGCCGTCATCCGCGCGTTACGGCGGTCCCACCTGCTCATCGCCTTCGGCCTCGGCTCCCTGCTGCTCGGGCTGACGCCGTGGCTCGGGGTCACGAGCCAGGCGGCGGCCGGCCGCGCGGCGGCGCCCCGGCCCGTACCCGCCCCCGTCGAGCAGCGGCCGGCCGCGCAGTCGCCGCACCACGGCATCGCCCCGGCGAACGCGATGGAGCCGGCGGCCCCCCTGCTCGACCGGACCGGGTGGACGGCGACGGCGAGCGACGAGGAGACCGCCGGCGAGAACGGCCGCGCGGCCCGCGTCCTCGACGGCGACCCCGACACCATCTGGCACAGCAGGTGGAGCGGCACCGCGGCCCCCCTGCCCCACAGCATCACCGTCGACATGCACCGCACGGCGGTCGTCTCCGGTCTCGTCTACCGGCCCCGGCCGAACGGGGCCAACGGGCGCGTCGGCGAGTACGCCCTCAGCGTCAGCGCGGACGGTCAGAGCTGGGGGAACCCGGTGGCCACCGGAACCCTCGCCGACGACGGCAGCGCCAAGACCCTCGGGTTCGCCCCGCAGGGGGCCCGGTTCGTCCGGCTGACGGCCCTCACCGAGGCCGGCGCCCGCGGACCGTGGACTTCCGCGGCCGAGATCAACCTGCTGGGCGACCCCGGCACCCCGGCCGCCACCGTCG
Organism: Streptomyces sp. NPDC048461; assembly: GCF_055587105.1. NCBI lineage: Bacteria > Bacillati > Actinomycetota > Actinomycetes > Kitasatosporales > Streptomycetaceae > Streptomyces > Streptomyces sp. NPDC048461. Next base: position 54,801 of record NZ_JBVJGW010000014.1, read on the forward strand.
ACCTGGCCCGGACCGGATGGACGGCGACCGCGAGCGACGAGGAGACCACCGGCGAGAACGGCCGCGCGGCCCGCGTCCTCGACGGCGACCCCGACACCATCTGGCACAGCAAGTGGAGCGGCACCGCGACCCCGCTGCCCCACAGCATCACGCTCGACATGCACCGCACGGCCACCGTGTCCGCGCTCGTCTACCACCCCCGGCCGGACGGGCCCAACGGCCGGGCCGGGGCGTACGCCGTCACCACCAGCACCGACGGCTCCGTCTTCGGCGCGCCGGTCGCCTCCGGCACCTGGCGGGACGACGACACCGTCAAGACGGCCACCTTCACGCGGGCCGAGACCGCCCGCTTCGTACGCCTGACGGTGACCGGCGAGGCCGGCGGTCGCGGCCCGTGGACGTCCGCCGCGGAGATACGGCTGAGCGGGCCGGCCAGCCCGGCCGCGCACGGGGCCTGGGACCGGATCACCGGCTTCCCGCTGGTTCCCGTCGCCACCGCCGCCCTGCCCGGTGACAAGCTGCTGGCCTGGTCGGCGTACGCGGTCGACCGCTTCGGCGGCAGCAACGGCTACACCCAGACCGCGATCCTGGACCTGAAGACGGGGAAGGTCACGCAGCGGCGCATCGACAACACCGGCCACGACATGTTCTGTCCCGGCATAGCCATGCTGGCCGACGGCCGGGTGCTGGTCACCGGCGGCAGCAACGCGGAGAAGGCGAGCATCTACGACCCGGCCACCGACCAGTGGTCCGCCACCACGAACATGAACATCGCCCGCGGGTACCAGGCGATGACGCTCCTCTCCACCGGTGAGGCCTTCGTCCTGGGCGGATCCTGGAGCGGCGCCGCGGGCGACAAGGCCGGTGAGGTCTGGTCTCCCGGCACCCGTACCTGGCGGACGCTGCCGGGCGTCCCCGCCTCCCCGGCGCAGACGGCCGACCCGGCCGGCCCCTACCGCGCCGACAACCACATGTGGCTCCACGCCACGTCGGGCGGCAAGGTCCTGCAGTTCGGCCCGAGCAAGCAGATGAACTGGATCTCGACGACCGGCGCGGGCAGCATCACCGGCGCCGGTCCGCGCTCCGACAGCCCGGACGCGATGACCGGCAACGGCGTGGCCTACGACATCGGCAAGCTGCTCACCCTGGGCGGCTCGCCCGCGTACGAGAAGACCCCCGCCACCCCGCGCGCCTACACCGTGGGCGTCGCGGCCGACGGCCAGGTCCGGTCCGCCCGTACCGGGGACATGGAGCACGCCCGCGGATTCAGCAACAGCGTCGTCCTGCCCGACGGCAAGGTGGCTGTCTTCGGCGGACAGTCCTTCCCGGTGCCGTTCAGCGACGCGACCTCGGTCCTGACCCCCGAGCTGTGGGACCCGTCGACCGGAGCCTTCACCCCGCTCGCCACCATGGCCGTACCGCGCAACTACCACAGCGTGGCCAACCTGCTGCCCGACGGGCGGATCTTCTCCGGCGGCGGGGGCCTGTGCGGCGACTGCGCGACCAACCACCCGGACGGGGCCGTCTTCACCCCGCCGTACCTGCTGAACGCGGACGGTTCGCCGAAGCCGCGGCCGGTGATCACCGGCGGCGTGCCCTCACGGGCCGCTCCCGGGGCGTCGCTCGCGGTGAGCACCCAGGCGCCGGTGGCGTCGTTCGTCCTCATGCGGGCCGCGGCCGCCACCCACTCCACCGACAACGACCAGCGGCGGGTCCCCCTCGTGTCCACCGCCACGGGGCCCGGGGCGTACACGGTGTCCCTGCCCGCCGACCCGGGCGTGGTCCTGCCGGGGACGTACATGCTCTTCGCCCTCGACGCCCAGGGGGTACCGAGCATCGCCCGGTTCATCACCGTCTCCTGACCCGCGCCGGCCACCACGGGGCGCCCCGTCAGGCGGGACCGGGTCCGGGCCCGGCGGCGAAGGCCCGGCGGCCGTGCGCGAGCAGCTCGCGCACGGCCGGACCGGGCGCCGCCCGCCACACCAGGGCCAGCAGGGCCGGTGCGTCGACGTCCTCGATGGTCCGGGCGGTGAGCCGGTCGCCGTAGGCCGCCGCCATGGAGTCGCTGAGGACCGCGACGCCGAGCCCGCGGGCCGCGAGGTCGGCGATGGCGTCGGCGGCGCTGGCCTGCAGGGCGATCGCGGGGTGCAGCCCCCGGGCGGCGCAGGCGCGGTCGAACACCGTCCGCAGGCCGGTACCCGGCGGCATGCACACGACCGGGTGGGCGGTGACGTCCCGCAGGCGGACCCGGCGCCGGTCCCCCAGCGGGTGACCGGGCGCGACGGCCGCGACGAGCCGCTCACTGATGATCGTCAGCGCTTCCAGGCCCTCGGGCGCGGCCGTCGCGGTCCCGACGAGGGCCAGGTCGACGGCGCCGTCCCGGACCGCCTCGACGAGCCGGTCGGAGGTGTCCTCCAGCAGCGAGAGCTCCACGCCGGGGTGCGCCCGGTGGAACGCGGCGAGCGCCTCGAAGAGCGGCGTGACGGTGCAGCCGGTGACCATGCCGACCGTGAGCCGGCCCCGGATCAGCTCGGCGACCTCCCCCACCGCCTGCGCCACCGCCCCGGCCGCGGCGAGCGCGGCGCGGGCGTGCCCGAGGGCCGCCTTCCCCGCGACGGTCAGGGTGACGGTCCGCGCCGACCGGTCGAACAGGTCGGCACCGAGCTCGCGTTCCAGCCGGCGGATCTGGGCGCTGACGCCGGACTGGCTGATGCGGACCCGCTCGGCGGCCCGGGTGAAGTTCCGTTCCTCGGCGACCGCGACGAAGTATTCCAACTGCCTCAGCTCCATGAGCGGTGATTCTAGTTGCCAGTAGAACCAGCTGTTGGACTTCTGATGGCCCGCGGACCACCCTGGGAGGGACCGAAGAACGATCCCGTGATCCCGACCCCAGGAGGCAGTCGTGCCGGAGTACGAGAAGGCCATGCGCCCCGAGGACATCACCCGCCTGTTCGTCGAGCGGTCCAACGCCGGCGACGCGGCCGGAGTCGCCGCGCTGTACGAGGAGGACGCCGTGCTGGCCTACCCGCCGGGCGAGCGGACCGTGGGCCGCGAGGCGATCCGCGCACTGTGGGAGAAGGTGCTCGCCGACCGCCCCCGCTTCGAGCCGGAGGAGCCGCTTCCGACCCTGGCCGGCGACGGCATCGCCCTCACCTCGACCCCGCCGAAGGACGGGTCCGGGGCCCGGGCGCAGGTCGTCCGGCGCCAGCCCGACGGCAGCTGGCTGCGCCTCCTCGACCAGCCCGAGTTCACCCGCCCCGCGTCCTGACCCCGCGGGCCGGCAGGCCGGCAGGCCGTGGACCACGGTGGGGGCGACGGCGCGGGCACGCGGAACGCAGGGCGGTGAAAACGCAACGACCGATGGCCTGTTGACCTGCGAAGGGGGTGGTCCGTCCGGAAGGACGGGAAGGGCGGGAGGTGTCGGCACTCCTCGCCACTCTCAAGTTATAGCGCGGTGGGGGGCTTGCGGCAAGGCCCCGGTCCCGGGGCAGAATCGCGGGCCGAGGCCGGAACCTGCAGGAATGGGAGATACACGACGTGCGAGAGCTTTTGTCCGCCGACGGGTCGTACGGCGACGCCGGGGCGGTGGGCCCCGTGACCACCAGCGCGTTCGACCTGCCCGACAACCTCTCCGGCAAGGCCGACCCCGCCCTGATCGACGCCGACGAACGGCACTTCGCCGCGATCGCGCGGAGCCTGGAGCAGTCGATCGCCGAGCTGGCGGACCACCTCGACGCCGCGCGCCGGGCCCCCGGCGGCATCGGCCGGGCGGCGATGGACCGGGACTCCGAGATCCACCGGCTGACCGGCCGGCTGCGCACCCTGCGGCGCTTCGGCCTGGACCTGTGCCTGGGGCACTTCGTACGCGCGGACGACCCCGAGCCCGTGTACATCGGACGGCTCGGCCTCACGGACAGCGCGGGGCGGCGGCTGCTGCTCGACTGGCGCTCCCCCGCGGCCGAGCCGTTCTTCGCGGCGACCCACGCCCGCCCGGCGGGCCTGACGAGCCGCCGCAGGTACCGGTGGACCCGCGGCCGGATCGTCGACTACTGGGACGAGGTGTTCACCGCCGACGGGCTGGAGGGCCACGCGGCGCTCGACGACCAGTCCGCGTTCATCGCGAGCCTGGGCGGCAACCGGTCGGCCCGGATGCGCGACGTGCTCGCCACCATCCAGTCCGACCAGGACGCCGTCATCCGGGCGGGGTCCCGCGGCGCCCTCGTCGTCGACGGCGGCCCGGGAACGGGCAAGACCGTCGTGGCCCTGCACCGCGCCGCGCACCTCCTGTACTCCGACCCCCGTCTCGGGCACCGCCGGGGCGGCGTCCTGTTCGTCGGCCCGCACCAGCCCTACCTGGCCTACGTCGCCGACGTCCTGCCCAGCCTGGGCGAGGAGGGCGTGCGGACCTGCACCCTGCGCGACCTCGTCCCCGAGGGCGCCGGGGCGGCGGCCGAGACCGACCCGGAGGTGGCCCGCCTGAAGTCGTCCGCGGAGCTCGTGAAGGCGGTCGAACCGGCCGTCGGCCTCTACGAGGAGCCGCCCGTCGAGGGGATGACCGTATCGAGCCACTGGTCCGACCTGTGGCTGGGCGCCGACGACTGGGCCGCGGCCTTCGAGGCGGTGGAACCGGGCACGCCGCACAACGAGGCGCGCGAGCAGATCCTGGAGGAGCTCCTCACGATCCTCGTGGACAAGGACGACAGCGACGCCCCGCCCCACCTGCTCCGCGGATCGCTCCTGGAGGACCGCGACCTGATCCGGACCCTGAACCGCGCGTGGCCGATGCTCGACGCGGGGGACCTCGTCGGAGACCTCTGGTCGGTGCCCGCCTACCTGCGCAAGTGCGCTCCCGGGCTCGCCCCCGACGACGTACGCCGGCTGCAGCGCACGGACGCCCGCGCCTGGACGGTGTCCGACCTCCCGCTGCTGGACGCGGCGCGGCAGCGCCTCGGCGACCCGGGAGCGTCCCTGCGCAGGCGGGCGGACGAGGCCGCCGTCGCCGCCGAGCGGGCCCGGAGGGCCGACGCCATCGACGGCATGCTGCAGAACGTCCTCATCGACGAGAGCGAGGGCGCGGTGGGGATGCTCCGCGGACGGGACCTCCAGGACACCCTGGTCGACCGCAGCGCGCGGGAGGGCGCCGAACCGGACCCGCTCGCCGGCCCGTTCGCGCACGTCATCGTGGACGAGGCCCAGGAACTGACCGACGCCGAGTGGCAGATGCTGCTGCTGCGCTGCCCGTCCCGCAGCTTCACCGTCGTCGGCGACCGCGCGCAGGCCCGGCACGGGTTCACCGAGTCGTGGGAGGAACGGCTCGAACGGGTCGGGCTCGACCGGATCACCGTGGCCTCCCTGAGCATCAACTACCGCACCCCGGACGAGGTCATGGCGGAGGCCGAGCCGGCCATCCGCGCCGCGCTGCCCGACGCCAACGTGCCGACTTCCGTCCGGAGCGCCGGCGTTCCCGTGGTGCACGGCTCCGCCGCGGATCTGGACGCGGTCCTCGACACCTGGCTGGCCGCCCACGCCGGGGGGACCGCCTGCGTCATCGGCGCCGGGGGCACCGGAGGCGCCGTCGACGGCGCGTTCGGCGGGCGGCCCCGCGTCCGGTCGCTGACCCCGGAACTGTCGAAGGGGCTCGAATTCGACCTGGTCGTCCTCGTCGACCCGCAGGCGTTCGGTGACGGCATCGAGGGAGCCGTCGACCGCTACGTCGCGATGACCCGCGCCACCCGCCAGCTGGTCGTCCTCACGAGCCGGAGCGCCTGAACCCGGCCGCGGGCCGCGCCGCGCCCGCCGTACGCCGCTACGCGCAGGACGGGCACAGCCCGCGGTAGGTGACCTCGGCCCCGGACACCGTGAAGCCGAACCGCCCCTCCACCGGGAGGTCGGCCAGCGGGTCGCCCGTCGGCCGGACGTCGCGGATCAGGCCGCAGCGCGAGCAGACCAGGTGCTCGTGCGGGTGGTGCGCGTTGGGGTCGTAGCGCTTCGCGCGGCCGTCGGTGGAGACCTCCGCGACCTCGCCGAGCGAGACCAGCTCGCCCAGCGCGTTGTAGACGGTCGCCCGGGAGATCTCGGGCAGCAGCAGCACCGCGCGCGCGTGCACCTCGTCCGCCGTGAGGTGCACGTGATCGCCTTCGAGGACCTCCGCAACGACACGCCGCTGGGCAGTCAACCGCCAGCCGCGCCCCCGCAGCCGTTCCAGCAGGTCACTCATGTCGGCTCACCCGTTCAGGTTCGGCTGGACCCCGGAGTTCACGAAGCTCGTCCGGGATCCGATGGAATATGGGATTGGCATCCTTCTTGACTTGGATTCTGTCCATCGTAGGATCGGTTCTGAAGATAGCCAAGGGGCAGGAAGAATCCGGAGCGGCAGGAGACAGCGCCGTGAAGGACCACCGCCGAGGGGCCGCGCGACGTCGGAACGGCGTCCCGGCCTCTCCACCGCACGCACTTCCTGAGCACCGTGATCCGCCTGGTCCGGAAGGATTCCCATGTCTGAGAACCATGATGCAATCGTCGTAGACGCGAAGACGGAGGGCGGAGGTGGCTGCCCGGTCGCGCACGGCCGCGCCCCCCACCCGACGCAGGGCGGCGGCAACCGCCAGTGGTGGCCCGAGCGGCTCAACCTGAAGATCCTCGCGAAGAACCCCGCCGTGGCCAATCCCCTCGGCGAGGAGTTCGACTACGCCGCGGCGTTCAAGACGCTCGACCTCCCCGCCGTGAAGCAGGACATCGCCGAGGTGCTGACCACCTCGCAGGACTGGTGGCCGGCCGACTTCGGCCACTACGGCCCGTTCATGGTCCGGATGGCCTGGCACAGCGCGGGCACCTACCGCATCAGCGACGGCCGCGGCGGCGCCGGCGCCGGACAGCAGCGCTTCGCGCCCCTCAACAGCTGGCCGGACAACGGCAACCTCGACAAGGCCCGCCGCCTGCTGTGGCCGGTCAAGAAGAAGTACGGCCAGAGCCTCTCCTGGGCCGACCTCATGATCCTCACCGGCAACGTCGCCCTGGAGCAGATGGGCTTCGAGACCTTCGGCTTCGCCGGCGGCCGCGCGGACGTCTGGGAGCCCGACGAGGACGTCTACTGGGGCCCGGAGACCACCTGGCTCGACGACGAGCGCTACACCGGGGACCGTGACCTGGAGAACCCCCTCGGCGCGGTCCAGATGGGCCTCATCTACGTCAACCCCGAGGGCCCCAACGGCACTCCGGACCCGCTCGCCGCGGCCCGCGACATCCGTGAGACGTTCCGCCGGATGGCGATGAACGACGAGGAGACCGTCGCGCTGATCGCCGGCGGCCACACCTTCGGCAAGACCCACGGCGCCGGCCCCGCGGACCACGTCGGCGACGACCCCGAGGCCGCCTCGATCGAGCAGCAGGGCTTCGGCTGGAAGAACACGTACGGCACCGGCAAGGGCGCCGACGCGATCACCAGCGGCCTCGAGGGCATCTGGACGAACACCCCGATCACCTGGGACAACAGCTTCTTCGACATCCTCTTCGGCTACGAGTGGGAGCTGTTCAAGAGCCCCGCCGGCGCGCACCAGTGGCGCCCGAAGGACGGCGCCGGAGCGGGTACCGTGCCGGACGCCCACGACCCGGCCCGGACGCATGCGCCGACGATGCTGACGACCGACCTCTCGCTCCGGATCGACCCGGCCTACGAGCAGATCTCCCGGCGCTTCCACCAGGACCCGGCCGCGTTCGCCGACGCGTTCGCCCGCGCCTGGTTCAAGCTGACCCACCGCGACATGGGCCCGGTCGTGCGCTACCTCGGCCCCGAGGTCCCGGCCGAGACGCTGCTGTGGCAGGACCCGCTCCCCGCGGTGACGCACGAGCTCGTCACCGACGCGGACGTGGCCGCGCTCAAGCAGCAGGTCCTCGCCTCGGACCTGTCGGTGTCCCAGCTCGTGTCCGCCGCCTGGGCCTCGGCCTCCTCCTTCCGCGGCAGCGACAAGCGCGGCGGCGCCAACGGCGCCCGCGTCCGCCTCCAGCCGCAGAGCGGCTGGGAAGTCAACGAGCCCGACCGGCTCGCGGCGGTGCTGCGCACGCTGGAGGGGATCAAGGAGTCCTTCAACGGCGCCCAGACGGGCGGCAAGCGGGTCACCCTCGCCGACCTGATCGTGCTCGCCGGCGGCGCCGCCGTCGAACAGGCCGCCAAGGAGGCCGGGTTCGACGTACGGGTTCCCTTCGCACCGGGCCGTGCGGACGCCTCGCAGGAGCAGACCGACGTGGAGTCCTTCGCCGCGCTGGAGCCGGCCGCCGACGGGTTCCGCAACTACCTCGGCAAGGGCAACCGGCTGCCGGCCGAGTACCTGCTGCTCGACCGGGCGAACCTGCTGACCCTGAGCGCCCCCGAGCTGACGGTCCTCGTGGGCGGTCTCCGCGTCCTGGGTGCCAACCACCAGCAGTCGGCCCACGGCGTGTTCACCTCGACGCCCGGAACGCTGACGAACGACTTCTTCGTCAACCTGCTGGACCTGGGCACGACGTGGACGGCGACGTCCGAGGACGCGAACACCTTCGAGGGGCGCGACTCCGCCACGGACGAGGTCAAGTGGACCGGCACCCGCGCCGACCTCGTCTTCGGGTCGAACTCGGAGCTGCGCGCGGTCGCGGAGGTCTACGCGGGCGACGACGCGAAGGAGAAGTTCGTGAAGGACTTCGTCGCCGCCTGGGACAAGGTCATGAACCTGGACCGGTTCGACCTCGTCTGATCCCGGCGACCGGGTCGTGACCACGACGACCGGGCCCGGCCCCACGGGGCCGCGGCCCGGGCGTCCGTGCGACGCGATCGATCTTTCGGGCGCGGCGCGGCAACCTTCCCGGCTCCGGCGGCAACTGAAGGGGGAACAGCGCACCCCACCCCGAGGAGCAACCCCGGATGTCCGCTTCCCCCCACCGCCGTCCCACCGCTCGCCGAAGGCTCGCCCTGGCCGGAGCGGCCACCGTGGTCGCCGCCGGTCTCGGCGCCGTCCCCCTGATCGTGCACGCCGGCGCCGCCGCCCCGGCCGGCCTCGACCGCGGCGTCCTGCCCGCACGGGACGGCTGGGCCGCGAGCGGCGCGGGCACGACCGGCGGCCGGGCCGCCGACTCCGCCCGCGTGTTCACCGTCTCCACGCGCGCCGCCCTGGCGAAGGCCCTGACCGCCGGCCCGGCCGGGGCCCCGCGGATCATCCGGGTCAAGGGGATGATCGACGCGAACACCGACGACAGCGGCAGACCGCTGACGTGCGACGACTACGCCAAGGACACCGGCTACTCCCTCGACGCCTACCTCCGGGCCCACGACCCCGGCACGTGGGGGCGCACCAGGCTGCCGGCCGGACCGCAGGAGAACGCCCGCAAGGCGGCGCAGGCACGGCAGGCCGCCCGCATGGTGTTCACCGTGCCCGCGCGGACCACCGTCATCGGGGTGCCGGGAACCGGCGCGGGCATCACCGGCGGCAGCCTGGTGGTGAAGAACGCGGACAACGTGATCATCCGCAACTTGTCGCTGACCGACGTCCGGGACTGCTTCCCGCAGTGGGACCCCACCGACGGCTCCACCGGGAACTGGAACTCCGCCCACGACGCCGTCAGCCTGCGCGGCGCCACCCACGTGTGGGTCGACCACAACAGCTTCTCCGACTCCCCGCACCACGACGCCGCGAGCCCGTCGCACTTCGGCCGGAAGTACCAGGTCCACGACGGCGCGCTCGACATCACCAACGCCTCCGACCTGGTCACCGTCGGATACAACACGTTCGCCGCCCACGACAAGACGATGCTCATCGGCAGCAGCGACGAGGACACCAAGCTCCGCGTGACGCTCCACCACAACGTCTTCCGGGGCGTCGTCCAGCGCGCCCCGCTCGCCCGGGTGGGCAGGATCCACCTGTACGACAACCTCTACGACACGGCCGAGCGCGAGGGGTACGCACACAGCTACAGCATCAGCTCCCGGGCCGGCGCCCAGGTGGTCGCGGAGAACAACCACTGGCGGCTGTCACCCGACCGCGAGGTCTCCCAGCTGCTCGTCGGTGACGGCACGGGAGCGGTGGCGGGCCGCGGCAACCTCGTCGACGGGAAGCCCGCCGACCCGGTCGCCGCGTACAACGCCGCCCGTCCCGGCAAGAAGATCAAGACGTCGGTCTCCTGGACGCCCACCCTCTCGGCCGGCTTGGAGCCCGCCGCCGGGCTGCCCGCGAAACTCGCGGCGAAGGCGGGCGCGGGCGTCCTCACCGAAACCGGCTCCGCCCCCGCCCCCGCGCCCTCCGCCCCCAGGCCGTCCCCCTCCGCCCCCGCACCGTCCGCCCCCGCCCCGTCCGGCGCCGTCGGCCGCACGCTGACGGTGGCCGCCGACGGGTCGGCCCGCTACCGCTCGGTGCAGTCCGCCGTCGACGCCGCCGCCCCCGGGGACACCGTCCTCGTCGCCCGCGGCACGTACCGCGAGACGGTGGACGTACCGGCCGCCAAGCACGGGCTGACGCTCAAGGGCGCCACCGGCAACGCCGAGGACGTGGTCATCACGTACGACAACGCGTCCGGCACCCCGAAACCCGGCGGCGGCACGTACGGCACCGCCGGGAGTGCGACGGCCTCCTTCGCCGCGAACGACCTGACCGTCACCGGTGTGACGGTCCAGAACACGTGGGAGCGGTCGGCGCTCCCCGGGACGCGCGACACCCAGGCCGTCGCGGTCAACGCCTCCGGCGACCGTCAGCAGTACCTGAACGCGCGCTTCATCGGCCACCAGGACACCGTCCTGAACTGGGCTCCCCGCGCCACGGGCCGGTACCGGCAGTACTTCCGGCACTGCTTCATCGCCGGTGACGTCGACTTCGTCTTCGGCAACGCCACCGCCGTCTACGACCGCGTCAACATCACCCTCCGCGACCGGGGCGCCGCGCCCGGAGGCACCAACGGCTACCTGGCGGCGCCGAACACCGACGCGGCGCAGCCGTACGGCATCCTCATCACCGACAGCACCGTCAGCAGCACCGCCGCGGCCGGCACCTACTTCCTCGGCCGGCCGTGGCACCCCGGCGCGAGCGCCGTCGGCCGGCTGGTCATCCGCGGCACGAGCCTGCCCGCCGCCGTGAAGAGCGCCACTCCGTGGACCGACATGGGCGGCTTCTCCTGGAGGTCCGCGCGGTTCGCCGAGTACGCCAACACCGGCCCCGGCGCCGGTACGGGGCCGGACCGGCCCCAGCTCACCGCCGGCCAGGCCGTGGGCCACACCGCCCGCACCTACCTGGCCGGCGCCGACGGCTGGAACCCGGTGGGCTGATGGACGCCGTCACGCGGACCGGGACCCGGCTCCGGCCGGGACCCGCCCGGAGCCCGGCCGGCGCCCGCCGCCCGGAGCGGAAAGCCCCCGAACACCCGGTCGGACGAGCTGCTACGCTCCCGCATCCGCCCGTTGGCGCCCCCGTCGCACCGAGAGGCCGTACCGAGGCCATGACCACCGATGAGGCGTCCGCGGACTTCCACGCCTTCTTCGAGCGCCACCACGCCGAACTCGCGCGCCTCGCCCATCTGCTGACCGGGGAGGCCGACGCCGCCGACGACCTCGCCGCCGACGCGATGGTGGCGCTCTGGCACCGCTGGGACCGGGTCAGCCGCGCCGACTCCCCCGCCGCCTACGCCCGCGGGGTCGTCGCCAACCTCGCGCGCGGCCGGATCCGCAGCAGCGTGCGCGAGCGGCGGCGCGTGCTGCAGTTCTGGTCGCACCGCCCGGAGCGCACCGACGGCCCGGACGTGGCGGCCGTGATGGACGTGCGGGCGGCCCTGGACCGGCTGCCGTTCCGCAAGCGCGCCTGCGTCGTCCTGCGCTACGCCTTCGACCTGTCGGAGAAGGACACCGCCCTGGCCCTGGGGATATCGGTCGGTACGGTGAAGAGCCAGACCTCCAGGGGAACGGCGGAACTACAGCGGCTGCTCGGCACGCGGGCCGCCGGCGAGCTGGTGGGGAGGAGGAGCCGGTGACGGACGAACTGCGCGACCTGCTGCGCGAGAGCGCCGCTGCCCACCGGCCCGACCGGGCCCGCATCCTCGCCCGGGTCGAGCGCGGCACGGCCCGCCCGGAGCCGCCCGCCCGGCCGTTCGCGCGCGTACGCCGGCTCGGCCGCGGGCGCGGCGGGGTCCTGTCCTGGCCGAGGGTCGTCCTCGCGACCCTGGCGACCGCCGGGGCCCTCGCCGTGGGCAGCCTGGCCGTGGCGACGGTGTTCCACGCCCCGGATCCGCCGCAGGTCGCCACGGATCCGGCGCCGCCGGCCTCCGTGTCCCCCTCCCCCGTCCCGCCGTCGCCCGCGCCTTCCCCCTCCACCGACCCGACCGGTACGCCGCACGCGCCGCCCCCGCCCTCCACGACTCCGGCCGGGCCGGGACCCGATCCCGGGCGGAGCGCCTCCGGTTCCCCGTCCGCCGGTCCGCGCGCGACGCCGCCCGCGGCCGGTTCCCGGACCCAGGACGGCCCGCTGTGGGCGGACGGCTCCGTCGACCCCGACAGCACCGTCCGCTGGGCGTGGAGCAACGTCACCCTCAAGACGTCGAGTCCGCTCACCGCGCTCACCGTCGAGCTGCGGATCGCCCTGACCGACGGGGTGCGGAGCACCGGCGGCAGGCAGTCGCTCCCGGCAGGCGACTTCGCCGTCTCGGTCCGTACGGAGGGCGGCTTCCTCGTCTACCGGTGGACGCTCAGGGCGGGCCGGACCGTCCCGGCCGGCGAGCACCTCTTCGCCGGGCAGTACGACCACGCCACCGGCGGCCGCGACGCCCACGACGACTCCTACGCCGTCCGGGCCACCGCGGCGCGCGGCGGCGGTCCGGACGGCGGGGCCTCGGTGTGGGGCGACTTCGCCCGGACCGGCTGAGCGGGCCGCCCGGTGGGGCGGGCGGCCCCGCGGCTCAGGTGGCCGGCTGGGGGCGGGTGGTGCCGGGGAGGCACGCCACCGCCGTGTTGTAGGTCTCGTGCACGCCCTTCGGGTTGGCCTTCCAGAGCCACAGGTGCAGGGCGTAGTGGACGGGCTGGCCGGGGAAGTTGCCGCGCTGCGGGCCCTTGAAGGCGCGGCCGAACAGGCTGGGGCGGTCGTCGTCCGTGGCGAGGTTCTGGTCCCGGTCGTAGACCAGCCACTGGACGCCCACGAGGCGCTTGCCGCCGCGCCCGTCGTCCTCGTAGTACAGGGCGGCGGGCTTCGCCGGGTCGACGGAGTTGTCGTAGGCGTGGTTGAAGTGCGGGTAGCCGAGCGCGCCGGGGCCCGTCCGGTTCGCGACGCAGTACTTGTCCGGCACGTAGCCGGCCTTCACCCCGTTCGCGTGGATCTGGTACGGGGCGGTCGCGCGGTACGTGACGCTGCGTTCGGCGGCCGCTCTGGCGCGGTCGGCGCCGGCGGGGCCGGACGCGGTGGCGGGAGCGGCGACGGCCAGCGCGAGCGCGGCGGCCGTCGTGAGGACCAGGGCGGGACGTCGGGCCATGCGCGGTCTCCTCTGGGCGGTGGGCTGCACGCACAGCCCCTTCCCCGGCCCCGGTGGCCCGTCACCGCGGCGGACCGTACGGCCGTCGGCCGGTCGGCCGAAGGCCGGGCCGCGGCGGGCGCCGCCGTACGGTCTCCCCGGCGGGGCCCCGCCCTGCTCCGGCCGGGCCGCGCGGGTGCCGGGCGGGCCGCGGGCCGGGCGGGCGCGGCGGCTCACCCGATCGGGCGGGGGCCGTTTCGCGGCCCGCTCCCGCAGGGAAGCGCTGGGTCCGGGAACCCGAGTGTCACGGAGGGCGCGGAAGATGACGCAGGACAACGCGGCACCGCAGGGCGGCGGAGCGCTGCACGACATCGTGTCGGCGGTGTCCGCCGGCGCGCCGGAGTACCGGGCGTGCCCCCACGCCGCGTACGCCGCGCTGCGCGAGCAGGCCCCGGTGTGCCTGCTGAAGCCGCCGCACGGGGTCGACACGTACCTGATCACCCGCTACGACGACGCCCGGGACGCCCTCTCGGACCCGCGGTTCAGCAAGGACAAGCGCGGGGCGATCGAGACGTACCACGCCGTGTACGGCAGCTTGTTCGACGCGCTCGACGACAACGTGCTCTTCTCGGACCCGCCGCGGCACACGCGGCTGCGCCGCAGCCTGCGGAGCGCCTTCACGCCCCGGCGGGTGGAGGCCATGAGGCCGCGGATCACGGAGATCGCGGAGGGCCTGCTGCGCGAGTGCCGGAAGCAGAACACGGTCGACCTGATGACGTCGTTCGCGTTCCCGCTGCCCATCGCGGTCCTGTGCGAGTTGATGGGGATCCCGGAGGCGGACCGCGGCGAGATCCTGGAGCAGTTCTCGGTCGTGACGCGGGCCCGGTTCGACCCCCGGCTGAAGACGGAGCTGAGGGCCGCCGAGGAGTGGCTGCAGAACCGTCTGGGGCGGCTGGTGGCGCACACCCGCGAGAACCCGTCCGACTCGTTCCTCAGCGACGTCATCCGGGCGGAGGACGCCCTGGACGACGCGGAGCTCGTCTCGTCGATGTGGGTGATCTTCTTCGCGGGCCACAAGACCACCGCGTTCCAGATCGGGAACACCGTCCTCAACCTGCTGCTGCGGCCCGACCAGTTGCAGCGGCTGCGGGAGGAACCGCGGCGGATCCCGCAGGCGGTGGAGGAGATCGTGCGGTTCGAGGGCTCGGTGGAGACCTCGACGTTCCGGTACGCGGCCGAGGACGTCGAGATCCGCGGGACGCTGATCCCCCGGGGCTCCCTGGTGCAGATCGCCATCACCTCGGCGAACCGGGACCCGGAGAAGTTCGAGGACCCCGACGTCCTGGACGTGACCCGCGAGGGCATCCAGGGCACGCACCTGGGCTTCGGGCACGGCACGCACTACTGCCTCGGGGCGCCGCTGGCGCGGCTGGAGCTGGAGATCGCGCTCTCGTGCCTCCTGCGGGAGTTCCCGCAGATGCGGACGGCCGACGACGAGGAGGCCGAGGGGGCGTGGCTGAAGGGGCCGGTGGCGGCGTTCCGCGGGCTCCAGCACCTGCGGCTCGTCCTGGACCCGTCCCGTACGGCCGTGAACCTCGGTCCGGAGCCCGTGGGCACCGCGGCACCGCAGGCACCCGCGGCCGCCCCCGCGGCCTCCCGCAAGTAGACCCGCACCCGACGGACGGTGGACTGGCATGCCGGACTCTGCGCGCACCTCCGCACGACCCCTCCCGCCGATGGAGGCGGACGAACCGCTGATGACGTCCGTGGGCACCGGTGACCTCGGCCTCACGGCGCCGGGCGATCACGCCCCGGCGCCGGACGGGGAGCGTTCGGCCCCGTCGAAGATCGACATGCACCACCACTTCTGCGCACCGGAGTGGCGCGAGTGGGCCGAGCACCACGGTCTGATCGAGGCCGGGCAGCTGCCGCCGTGGACGCGCCTCGACACCGCGGCCGCGGTCCGCTTCATGGACGGCGCGGGCATCGCCACGGCCGTCCTCAAGCCGATGCTGCCGGCGCGCTACCGTTCGTCGGCCCAGCTGCGCGAGGCCATCAACATCACGCTGCGTTCGATGATCGAGGTCGTGCACACGCATCCGGGTCGCTTCTCGTTCTACGCGCCGCTCTTCCTGGACGATCCCGACGCCTCGTCCTGGGCCGTGCGCCGCGGACTCGGGCAGCTCGGCGCCGTCGGCGTGAACGTCACGGCCAACTACGGCGGCGTCTACCTCGGAGACCCCTCCTACGACCGGCTGTTCGGCGAACTGAACGACTGCTCGGCCGTGGTGGACACCCACCCGCACAACCTCCCGGGCGGCCCGCCCGGCGCGGCGACGGTTCCGGGCATCCCGAACTTCATGTGCGACTTCCTGCTGGACACCACGCGCGCCGCCGTCAACATGATCGGCAGGCGGACGCTGGACCGCTTCCCGGACATCTCCGTGATCCTGCCGCACGCCGGCGGTTTCCTGCCGTACATCGCGACGCGCATGCAGGCCCTCGGCCGGTTCTGCGACCCGCCGATCGACCCCGGGGCGGTGCGCGACCACCTGGGCCGCTTCTACTACGACACGGCGGGGCCGATGGCTCCCGCCGGGACCCTCCTGGCCCACGTGCCGGCCGAGCGGATCCTCTTCGGCACCGACTGGCCCGCCGCCCCCGCCGACACGGTCACGGACCTGGCCTTCCCCGCGCTCGAAGCGGACCCGGCCTTCACGCCGGAGCAGCTCCGGGGGATCTACCGGGGCAACGCGCTGCGCCTGATCCCGCAGCTCGCGACGGTCTGACCGCCGCCCGGCCCCGGACCGTCACGGCGAGGGGGTTCCGGGTGCCGGTTCCGGCGCCGCTTCGAGCGCCGCCTTCAGGTTGCGCAGCGTGGTGCGGATGTTCCGCTGCTGGAAGACGGCGAACGTGTGCCCGCGGGTCGCCACCCGGTCGAAGGCGTTGGCGACGGCGTCGGGCCACTTGCGCCGGTCGTCGGTCCAGGTCTCCGTCACGCGGGTGCCCTCGGCGACCGGCTCGAACCGGTACTCCCAGGTGGCGATGGGGCCGGGCAGCCGCGGCCGCCGGAGCCCGATGGCGTGGACCCTGAACCGGAACAGCCGGCCCTGGTCCGCCGCGGTGACCGTGCAGCGCGTGGTCCAGCGGAACGGGCCCCGCTTGTTGTGGCCCTCGAACACCATCCCGACGTACGCGCCGTCCCCGCCGCCGCCGGGCACGGTGGCCCCCAGGTTCTCCGGGCTCCAGTCACCCATGCGGGTGACTTCGGACACGCGCCGGTAGACCGTGGAGGGGTCGGCGCCGACGAGGACGCTGTCGGACACGCTGAACGTGCGGGGCATGGCACTCCGATCTCCGGGGGTCCGACGCTATCGCCTGACCACCCCCGAAGCTACCCCGCGGTAACCCCGGCCCGCCCTCCGGGCGCGGGAAGGCCCCCTCGGCGGGTCCGGGGGATGCGTACCGTGGCGGCATGACGGACGGTCGGTACGAGGTGGACGTGGCGCCCGGCGTCGAGGTGCCCGTGCCCGGCGACGGCGAGCGCTGGGCGGTGGGGGCGGTGATCCTGGACGGCCGCGGACGGGCCTTCGCGCAGCGGCGCAGCCCCGACCGGCGGCTGTTCCCCGGCTGCTGGGACATCGCGGGCGGGCACGTCGAGCCCGGCGAGTCGCTGCTGGAGGCCCTGGTGCGGGAGGTCGCGGAGGAGACCGGCTGGCGGGTGCGCCGGGTGCGGCGGCTCCTCGGCGTCTGCACCTGGACCGGGGACGACGGCAACGGCCTGCGGCACGAGGCGGACTATCTCGTGGAGGTCGACGGCGACCTGTCGCGCCCGGCGCTGGAGTGGGCCAAGCACTCGGCGTACGACTGGTTCGGCCGCGACGACCTGCACCGGCTCAGGGAGAACCGCGCCGGGGACACGTTCATCCACGACCTGGTCGCGTCGGCGCTGGGGGTTCCCGGGGAACCGTCCGGCGGGGTCTGAGGCGGGGCGCGGGCCCGCGGCGGGCCCGTTTCGCACGCCGGAACGGCAACGGATCCTCCGTATGCTCGTGCCGCCCGGAGCGGTCAATTCCGCTTCCCGGAGCACGAGTCCGCGACGCCGTGCCCGGATCTCCCCGCCGACCGACCAGAGGAACCGCATGCTCCTGTCCTTCGACCGACGGCTGGCCGTGAGCGCCGCCCTCCTCGCCGTCGTGGCCGGCGTCGTACCGGCGACCGCCGCGCACGCGGCGCCGGCCGGACCCGCCCGGACCCCGCAGGCCGGGCCCCCCGCTCCCGACCTCGCCGCGCTGGAACGGGCGCTGCGGAACACCACCGCCGCCGGCGCCCCGGGGGCGACGGCCCGCTTCAGCGGCCCCGGGGGCGTCAGGACGAAGGCCGTCGGCGTGCGCGACCGGGTCACGGGCGCCGCCATGGATCCCGGGGCCCGGTTCCGGATCGGAAGCGTCAGCAAGACGTTCACCTCCGTCGTCCTGCTCCAGCTGGTGGCCGAGAAGAAGGTCGCCCTCGACGCGTCCGTGGGCCGGTACCTGCCCGGCCTGCTGCCCGACGACCGCATCACCGTGCGCCACCTGCTCACCCACCGGAGCGGGCTGGCGGACTACACGGACGCCATGTTCGCGCGGACCGTGCCCGGCTTCGAGGCCGTCCGGAACAGGGTGTTCGGGTACGGGGACCTGGTGAGGCTCTCGCTGGACGAGCCGCGCACGAACCGGCCCGGCGCGGCGTACGCGTACTCGAACACCAACTTCGTGGTCCTCGGCATGCTCGTCGAGAAGGTGACCGGGACCGGGATCGCCAAGGAGTACGACCGGCGCATCGTCAAGCCGCTGCGGCTGCGGAACACCTCGTACGTGCACCCCGGCACGACCATCGGGGGACTGCACGCGCGCGGCTACCTCCACCCCGACGAGGCGGGTGCGCCGCTGGTCGACTCGACCGAGCAGACGGTGTCGTGGGCCCAGTCCGCCGGAGCGGTCATCTCGGATCCGGCGGACCTGAACACCTTCACGTCCGCCCTGCTCGGCGGGAAGCTGCTGCCCGGGTCGATGCTCGACGCCATGACCGCCGTGACCCCGGTCGACGCGGCGCGCACCCGCTTCTACGGGCTGGGCCTGCGCCGCTACGACCTCTCCTGCGGCACCTCGGTCTACGGGCACACCGGCACCGTGCAGGGCTTCTACACCTACGCGTTCTCCACCCGCGACGGCCGCCGGAGCCTCGCCGCCATGGCGAACACGTCCAACAGGGGCGAGGCCAACACCGCTCTCGGCGGCACCCTCGACGCCGCGTTCTGCGGGCGGGCCGCCGCGAAACCGGCGAAGGGAACGGCGCGCGGCTTCGCCGCCGCCCCGGCCGACGTCGACCTGCCCGAGCACCACGCCCGCTGACGCCACCGCCCGGATCCGGGTGCGCGGGGCGCGCGACGGCCCGCCGGCGCACTCCCGGCCGGGGAGGGGTGGCCACCGGTCCGCGGGACGGGGATCATGAGGGGACGCCCGCCCGGGCCCCGCGCCCGCCGCACCGAGTCCAGGAGATACGTGTGTCCGCAGCGTCGAGCTATGCGTCCGGTGCCGGTGAAGTCCCCCTGCTGGGAGACACGATCGGCGCGAACCTGGACCGGACCGTGCGCAGGTTCCCCGCGCGCGACGCCCTCGTCGACGTGGCGGCCGGGCGCCGGTGGACGTACGCGGAGCTCGGCGCCGATGTCGACGCCCTCGCGCTCGGGCTGCTGGACCTCGGCATCGTCCGGGGCGACCGGGTCGGCATCTGGGCCCCCAACCGCGCCGAGTGGACGCTCGTGCAGTACGCCACCGCCAAGATCGGCGCGGTCCTGGTCACCGTGAACCCGGCCTACCGCTCGCACGAGTTGGAGTACGTGCTGCGGCAGTCCGGAATCCGGCTGCTCGTCGCGGCCGACCGGTTCAAGACGTCCGACTACGCGGCGATGATCGAGGAGGTCCGGCCGGACTGTCCGGAGCTGGAGTTCACGGCCCTGCTGGACGGACCCGTCTGGGCGTCGCTGCTGGAGCGGGGCCGGCTGGGCGACCCCGCCGACCTCGCCCGGGCGCAGGCCGCGCTGAGCCCCGACGACGCGGTCAACATCCAGTACACCTCCGGGACCACCGGTTTCCCGAAGGGTGCGACCCTCTCGCACCACAACATCCTCAACAATGGTTACTTCACAGGCGAGTTGTGCCACTACACGGAGCAGGACCGGGTCTGCATCCCGGTGCCCTTCTACCACTGCTTCGGCATGGTCATGGGCAACCTGGCCTGCACCAGCCACGGCACCGCGATGGTCATCCCGGCGCCCTCCTTCGACGCGGCGGCCACGCTGGCCGCGGTCGAGGCGGAATCGTGCACCTCGCTGTACGGCGTGCCCACGATGTTCATCGCGGAGCTGGCCGACCCGGGCTTCGACGGCTACGACCTGTCCAGCCTGCGGACGGGGATCATGGCGGGCTCGCCCTGCCCGGTCGAGGTGATGAAGGAGGTCATCGACCGGATGGGCATGGCCGAGGTGGCCATCTGTTACGGGATGACCGAGACCTCCCCCGTCTCGACCCAGACCCGCGCCGACGACTCGGTCGAGCGCCGGGTGTCGACCGTGGGGCGCGTCGGCCCGCACCTGGAGGTGAAGGTGGTCGATCCGGCGTCCGGACGGACGGTGCCCCGCGGGGAGCCCGGTGAGCTGTGCACCCGCGGCTACTCGGTCATGCTCGGCTACTGGGCGGAGCCGGAGCGCACGGCCGAGGCCGTCGACGCCGCGCGCTGGATGCACACGGGCGACCTGGCGGTGATGGACGCCGACGGCTACGTGAGCATCACCGGCCGCATCAAGGACATGGTGATCCGCGGCGGGGAGAACGTCTATCCGCGCGAGGTCGAGGAGTTCCTCCACGCGCACCCCGACGTGCTGGACGTCCAGGTCATCGGGGTGCCCGACCCGAAGTACGGGGAGGAGCTGATGGCGTGGGTGCGGATGCGCGAGGGTGCGCAGCCGCTGACCGCGCAGGCCGTCCGGGAGTTCTGCGCCGGGCGCCTCGCGCACTTCAAGGTGCCGCGCTACGTGCACGTCGTGGACGAGTTCCCCATGACGGTCACCGGCAAGATCCGCAAGATCGAGATGCGGGAGGCGGCCGCCCGGTTGCTGGCGGGTTCCTGAGCGGCCACCGGGCGGTTCCCGGCCCCCGCCGGAGGGCTGCCGGGCCGCCGTGTCCGGACCGGCTCAGCCGCGGGGGGTCAGCTCGGCCATGGCGCTCCAGCCCTGGCCGGGCACCTCGACGTTGATGATCTCCGGGGTCGCGGCGATCGCCCCGGCCAGCGTCTCCATGCCGGCCCGGAAGTGCGCGGACCCCACGTGGGCGGCGCCCGCGTCGGCGTCGGCGAAGGCCTCCAGCAGCGTGTAGCTGTTCGGGTCCTCGACGCTGCGCGACCAGTCGAAGAAGAGGTTGCCCGGCTCGTCGCGGGTGGCGCGGGTGAAGTCCTCGACGAGGGTGAGCCAGTCGTCGCTGTGCTCCGGGCGGACGTCGAACCTGACGGCGATGAAGATCATGCGGGCCAGCCTGCCAGGTGGCGGCCGGCGGCGCACGTCCTGCGGCCGCCTCCCCGGGGCCGGGCTCCGGCTCCGGTCACCCGGCGACGGTGACGACCGTCTTGCCGCGCACCTGTCCCGCCCTCAGGCGGCGTACGGCCTCGGGCACCTCGGCCAGCGGGTGGACCCCGTCGACCGCGGGGGTGAGCGAGCCCGCCTCGATGAACTCCGTGAGGGCCACCAGGTCCGCGTGGCGCACACCGGCCGCGAGCGCCCGGAGCCGGTGGCCGGTGAACGGCGACAGCAGGAGGGCGCGCAGTTGCCGGTCGTTCCCGCCGATCCAGCGGCCGCCGCCCTCGCCGCCGACGATGACGAGGGTGCCGCGGGGGGCGAGGGCCCGGCGCAGGGCGGTGAGGGAGCGGTTGCCCGCGATGTCGAGGACGAGGTCGTAGCGGCGGGCGCCGTCGGTGGGGTCCTGGCTCGTGTAGTCGAGGACCTCGTCGGCGCCGAGCGAGCGGACCAGGTCCGCCTTCCCGGGGCTGCACACGCCGGTGACCCGCGCCCCGAGGGCCTTGGCCAGCTGGACGGCGAAGGTGCCGACCCCGCCCGACGCTCCGAGGACCAGGACGCTCTGGCCCTCGGTGAGCCGGCCGACGTCGCGCAGGGCCTTGAGGGCGGTGCACCCGGAGACGGGAACGGCGGCGGCCTCCTCGAAGCCGAGGGTGGCGGGCTTGGGCGCGAGCTGGTCCTCCTTGGCGCGGGCGTACTCGGCGAACGCGCCGCCGCAGCCGCCGTACACCTCGTCCCCCACCCGCAGCCGGGTCACGCCGGGGCCGACGGCGGCCACGCGTCCGGCGACGTCGATGCCCCGGACCTGGTTGTTGGGCCTGCGCAGCCCGAAGCCCGCGGCGCGGATCAGGTAGGGCATGCCCGCGGTGAGGTGCCAGACCCCGGGGTCCACGCCCGCGGCGTGGACCCGTACGAGGATTTCGCCCCGGCCGGGCACGGGCCGCTCCCGCTCCGCGGGGCGCAGGACGTCGGGCGGTCCGTAGACGTCGTGGACGATCGCCTTCACGGGGTGTCTCCTTCTGGGTCGGGGTACTGGAACACGCTGTCGAGCGGCGCGGCGAACACGCGGGCGATCTGGAAGGCCATCTCCAGGGAGGGCGAGTAGCGGCCCTGCTCGATGGCGATCACGGTCTGGCGGCTGACCCCGATCCGGCGGGCGAGCTCGGCCTGCGTCATCTCGCCGTGGGCGAAGCGCAGGGCGCGGATCGTGTTGGTGACCCTCGTCGACTTCACCACGGGTGGAATCCCAGCCGGTAGGAGACGAGTTTGGCCGCGGAGGAGAGCACGGAGGACAGGACGAACGCCAGGTAGACGGCGTTGGCGATCCAGAACTGCTCGGCGTCGGCCATGGCCAGCAGCAGGCCGGCCACGGCGCCGATCACGACGAAGGACCGGCCGACGTGCTCGCCGAAGCGGTGGATCTCCCGGTCGCGCTGGTCCTTGACGTTCTCCTCGGCGGGCGAGAAGGAGGCGACCACGATGTGCAGGACGATCTGGGCGGCGATCGCCGCCCCGACGGTCCACAGCAGCGCGGCGGCGTAGGGCGCCTCGGCGAGGGGCACGCCCGCCGGCCGGCCGAGCACCAGGACCAGGTACACCGCGTACGCGGCGATGGCGACCACCAGCATGGTCCAGGCGCGTTTCTCTTCGACCGCCACGTCGGCCTCCTCCTGAGGTAAAGAATTCTTGACACTGTGGAGTGTCAAGCAGGAGCGACCTCGTGTCAAGTTTTCTGTACATCGACGGAAGGCCGCCGCAGCCCCGGACGCACGGAAGCCGCCCCGGCTCCCGTGCACGGCACGGGAGCCGGGGCGGCTACGGCGGCGGGTCCGCCCGGAGATCAGTCCAGGCCGAGCAGCCGGCCCAGCACCTCGTGGAGAACGGCCTCCGGATCCCCCACGGCCTCCGTGACCCGCCAGGCCACGAAGCCGTCCGGGCGGACGAGGACCGCGCCGGACGGGGTCGAGCCGTGGACCGCGGCCCAGTCCGCCCCGTCCTCCGGGGTCAGGTCGGCATCGGGCCCGGCGCCGAGGGCGTACGCCTCCAGCGGCGTGCCCGTCCGGGCGGCGACCCGGCGGGCGGCGTCGCGCCAGGGCGTGCCCTCGGAGGCGAGCAGCACGAAGGACCGCTCGTACAGGTCGACGGTGGACGTGCGCCCGTCGGGCCCGGTCAGCCACAGGTGCGGGGCCCGGGTTCCGGGGTCGCCCGACAGCTGCAGCCGCTCCGGGACCACCGGCTGCGCCGGGTCGGTGCCCAGGACGGCGCCCCGGGTGTAGCGGTAGCCCATGGCCACCTTCAGGACCCCGCCCGGCCGGGCGCCGCGCGCGTCGGGGGCGGGCTCGTACCCGGGGTGGCTGTGCTCCGCCGAGCGGGCCGAGGCGCGCTCGCTCGTCGCCCGCGCCACCGGCAGCCGCTCGGCCTCGTACGAGTCGAGCAGCCGCGGTCCGGCCGTTCCGTTCAGCACCGCGGCGAGCTTCCAGGCCAGGTTGTGGGCGTCCTGGATCCCCGTGTTGGAGCCGAACGCCCCGGTCGGGGACATCTCGTGGGCGGAGTCGCCCGCGAGGAAGACCCGGCCCGACCCGTACCGCTGCGCGACCCGCTCGGCGGCGTGCCAGGGGGCCTTGCCGGTGATCTCGACGTCCAGGTCGGGGGCGCCGATCGCGCGACGGATGTGCGCGGCGCAGCGCTCGTCGGTGAAGTCCTCCATGGTCTCGCCGCGGTCGGGGTGCCACGGCGCGTGGAAGACCCACCGCTCGGCGTTGTCGACGGGGAGCAGCGCCCCGTCCGCCTCGGGCTTCGTGAGGTAGCACACGATGAAGCGCCGGTCGCCGACCACTTCCGCGAGTCCGCGGGAGCGGAAGGTGATGCTCACGTTGTGGAAGAGGTCGCCGGAACCGGTCTGGCCGATGCGCAGCTGCTCCCGTACGGGGCTGCGCGGGCCGTCGGCGGCGACCAGGTAGTCCGCGCGCACCGTGAGGTGCTCCCCGGTGTCCCGGTTCTTCATCCGCGCGGTCACGCCGGTCTCGTCGGGGTCGAAGGACTGGAGCTCGGTGGCGTACCGCAGGTCGGCGCCGAGCGTGGGGGTCACGGACATCAGGACCGGCTCGATGTCGTTCTGGCTGCACAGGCACCACGCCGAGGGGCTGAAGCGCGCGAGCGCTCCCCCGGGGTCGATCTCCTCGAACAGCCATTCCGAGTCGTCACCGGTCAGGGAGCCGCCCTGCAGGATGCCGTGGTTGTCGGACAGGACCGAGGCGGCGTCCCGGATCCGTCCCTCGACGCCCGCGACCCGGAACAGCTCCATCGTCCGTACGTTGATGCCGCGTCCGCGCGGGTGCAGCGAGGTGCCCCCGTGCTTCTCGACCAGCATGTGCCTGATGCCGTGGCGGCCCAGGAACAGCGAGGTGCACAGGCCCACCAGGGAGCCGCCCACGATGAGGACGGGCACGTGGTGGTCGACGTTTTCCTTCATGGCTTCCTTCATGCCCGGTGCGGGGGGTCTTCCCTCGCCCGTTCACCCGCATGGTTCTCCCCTCTCGCGCCGATCGCACTACCGGATCACGATCGGTTCGGGTGGCGCCACCCGCGTTCCGGGGGGCTGACCGACCGCATCCGCAGGTGGATCACCCAGGCGGATGCCACCGAGGACCGACGACGCCCCAGGGAATGCGGCGACCACGTGGTCTCGAAGGAGTGAGAACGATGACGACCTTGTCGGAACGGATATCCCAGTCCGCCTTCGACGACTCCCGGCTGCGGGTCGTACTGCTGCTGGACCTCTACGACGGGGCCCAGACCCAGTTCCTGGAGGTGTACGAGCAGCTGCGCAGGCAGGTCTCGTCCGTCCCGGGGCACATCAGCGACGAACTGTGCCAGTCGATCGAGAACCCCTCCCAGTGGCTGATCACGAGCGAGTGGGAGAGCGCCCAGCCCTTCCTCGCCTGGGTGAGCAGCGAGGCGCACGTCGCGACGGTCCAACCGCTCCACGGGTGCGTGCGCGACACCCGCTCCCTGCGCTTCAGCGTGCTGCGGGAGACCGGCAAGCCGTCGCCTCCGGAGCCCCCCGGCGCCTTCCCCGGCGCTGCGGGAACGGACGCCGCCGAGCGCCGTGACGGCCGGCTGCAGGCCACCCCCCGGCGCGGGGACGGCGTGGTGCGCCACGCCCTGACCTTCACCGTGAAGCCGGGCAGCGAGGCCGTGGTCGCGAAGCTGCTGGCCGGGTACACGTCCCCGCAGGCCCGGGTCGACGAGCACACCCGGCTGCGCCGCACCTCGCTGTTCATGCACGGCAACCGCGTCGTACGGACGGTCGAAGTGGAGGGGGACCTCCTCGCGGCGCTGCGCCACGTGGCCCAACAGCCCGAGGTCAGGGCGGTCGAGGAGGCCGTCAACCCGTACCTGGAGCAGGACCGTGACCTGACCGACCCGGGATCGGCGCGGGTGTTCTTCACCCGCGCGGCGCTCCCGGCGGTGCACCACGTGGCCGCCGGCGGCCGGGAACTCGCGGACCTGCGGCGGCACGCGCTCTTCTACCCCGCCAAGAACGGGTGCGGCTCGGCCCTCGCCCGGCTGCTGGCCGGCCAGGACGAGGCGGCCGTGGACGATCCGGCCAGCCCCATCGAGGCCAGCACGGTCTTCCAGCGCGACGACGTCGTCGTCCGGCTCCTCGATCTGAGCGGCCCGATCGACGCGCGGCCCGCCCACACGCTGGGCGTCCAGGGCGGCCACAAGGCGGCCGTCCTCGCCCGGCTCCTCGACAGCGCCACGGACGGCGTACCCACCACCGACGAGGAGATCTCCCGATTCCTGGCGCGCTCCGAGATGCGCCTGATCACCGACCGGCGCCCGCCGGCGCAATCCTGAGGAGAGACACGCCATGACCGTACAGCTCACCATCGAGGAACTGGCCGTGCTGATGAAGAAGGGCGCGGGCATCACCGTGGACCCCGTCGCCATGGCGAACCGCCCCGACTCCGGCTTCGACGAGTGGGGCCTCGACTCCCTCGGGCTCCTCGGCATCGTCGGCGAGCTGGAGAACCGGCACAGCCGGCCCCTGCCGCCCGACGCGGACCGCTGCAAGTCGCCGCGGGAGTTCATCGACCTGGTCAACAGCTCCCTGCCGGCGGGGAGCTGAGCGGCGGGTCGGCTCCCGGCGCACGTGCCACCACGCCCCGGGACCGGCGCGACGCCGGTCCCGGGGCGTGGTGACAGCCGTGGTGACAGCCGTGGAAGCCGGCGCCGGCCCGGGGCCGCCCTACCCGGGCACGGTGCACTCGAAGGCGTGCAGGTACGCGTTGACCGGCCGGACCTCGCCGACCGTCAGACCCGCCTCGGTCATCCGCGCGACCAGGCTCGCCTTGGTGTGCTTGGCACCGCCGACGTTGAGCAGGAGCAGCAGGTCCATGGCGGTGGTGAACTTCATCGACGGGCTGTCGTCCACCAGGTTCTCGATGACGACGACCCTGGCGCCGGGCCGGGCCGCGCCGAGGACGTTGCGCAGGGTCCTGCGCGTGCTCTCGTCGTCCCACTCCAGGATGTTCTTGATGATGTAGAGGTCCGCTTCGACGGGGATGGCCTCGCGGCAGTCCCCGGGAACGATGCCGGCCCGGTCGGCGAGGGGTCCGCCGTCCCGCAGCCGGGGGTCGGCCTTGGCCACGACGCCCGGCAGGTCGAGCAGGACGCCCCGTACCTGCGGGTGCTTCTCCAGCAGGCTCGCCAGGACGTGTCCCTGGCCGCCTCCGATGTCCGCGACCACAGAGACGCCGGTGAGGTCGAGGAGCTCCGCGACGTCCAGCGCCGACTGCGTGCTGGAGGTGGTCATCGCCCGGTTGAAGACGTGGGCCGACTCGTGCGCGTCCTGGTGCAGGTACTCGAAGAACCCCTTGCCGTAGAGGTCCTGGAAGACGCTCGCGCCGGAACGCACCGCGTCGTCGAGCCGGGGCCAGGCCTCCCAGGTCCACGGCTCCGTGCACCACAGGGAGATGTAGCGCAGGCTGTGCGGGTCGTCCTCGCGCAGCAGCCGCGACATCTCGGTGTGGACGAAGCCGCCGTCCTCCGTCTCCGCGAAGATCCCGTAGCAGGTCAGGGCGCGGAGCAGGCGGTGCAGGGGCTGCGGCTCGGCGTCCACCGCCGCCGCGAGCTCGGCCGCGGTGGCGGGCGCGTCGCCCAGGGCGTCGGCGACGCCGAGGCGGGCCGCCGCGCGGACGGCGGCCGCGCACGCGGCGCCGAAGACGAGCTCCCGCAGCCGCATGGCCGGCTGGGGGGTGTGGGCGGGGGCGGGAACGGCGGGGGTGGTGGCGGGGGTGGTGCTCAGCGTGGTCATACGGCCTCATTCCTCCGGGGAACGGGAAGCGACGGGAGACGGGGGGTCAGCACATGCCCGCGGGCGCGGAGACCTGGCAGCGGTTGCCGAGGAACTTGTTGCCGCTTCCGGTTCCCTGGTTGGCCAGGTCGGCGGGCTTGTTTCCCGTCACGACGTTGTCCTTGACGACGTTGTCGGTGTTCTGGGCTCCGACGAAGCTCTTGAACAGCAGGATTCCGCCGGAGATCGGCGCGGCGCCCACGTTGTCCCGGACGGAGTTGCCCCGGATGACCGTCTCCTCCGCGCCCGTGAGGACGATGCCGGCACCCTGGATGTCCGGGAGGCGGCTGTTGCCGCGGCAGAACTTGTTGTTCGCGTGGATGCGGTTGCCGCGGATGGTCATGTCGCCGGCGCCTGGGTCGCCCTCGTCGCCGACGACGAACACGCCGCCGCAGTTGCCGGTGAGGACGTTGTCGCTGACGGAGAGGTTCCGGACTCGCCTGACCGTCACTCCGATCCGGTTGCCGGTCAGCGTGTTGTCGCGGACCACGGCGCCCCGGGTGTCGGTGGCCCCGCCCTCGCGGTCGATGGTGTTCGCCAGGAAGATCCCGGACTCCGCGTTGTCCCGGGCCGTGTTGGAGCGGAACACCCCGCGCGTGGACCGCTCCTGTGCGATGCCCCAGGTGCCGTTCTTCTCCGCGGTGACCCGCTCGACGCGCATCCGGTCGGTGCGGGTGGCCCAGATGCCGCTCTTCTTGAAGCCCGTCAGCGTCAGGGAGCGGATGGTCACCCGGTCGACGGTCTTCTCGGCCGCTCCTATGACGCAGATGCCGTTGCCGGACGCCGCGCAGGCGCTGTCCGCGCGGGCCGTGCCCGGGGCCGGCGGCGCGATCACCGTCGTGGCGCCCGCTCCCCGCAGGGTCAGGGGCTTGGTGATGTTCACGCTCTCGTGGTAGGTGCCGGCCAGCACGAAGATGCTGTCTCCCGGCCGTGCGGCGTCCACCGCTTCCTGGATCGACTCGCCCGGATGCACCGTGTGGCCGGCGGCGGCCGCGGGCGGCGCGACCACGCCGAGGCCGGCGGCCATGACGACGGTCATGCATGCGAGGCTGTTGAACTGTCGGTTCGTCACCTTGCCGAAGCTAGGGGCGATCACCCCGGCCCGCCACACCGGGTGGGCGTATGGATACACGACGCGGGCAAACGGCTCCATTTCGGCGCCCGGAGGAGTGGCCCGGGCCACGGCCGGTCCGCTGCCGGCCGCGGGGGCCGGCGCACGCCCGGAGCCGTTGACCGCACCCCGGGTACGGGCCTGGTCGCGGGGGGTTTCCCGGCGGGGCCGGCCGAGGGGCAACGGGAAACCCGTCGACCCCCGTGGGCTGCCGGGACAGGCTGAAGGCGTCAGCACGAGGCAAGACCCACAAGGGGAAATCATGCGCAAGATGTTCCGCGGCGCCGCCGCCGTCGCCACTGCCGCCGTCGCCGTGATCGCGCTCGGCGGGACCGTCGAGGCGAAGCCCGCCGACGCGTGGGCCGGCTGCCCGGACGGGGCGGTCTGCATCTACCCCCAGGACCAGAACCCGGCCGTGAAGCCGACCCACGTCTTCTACAAGTACGGGGCCCACAACCTGAGCAACCAGTTCGGCCGCCACTGGGTGCTCAACAACCAGTACGGCGGTGCCACCGCGAACCTCTGCACCGGCTACAACGGCGCGGGCTGCGGCGGCTCCATCGCCGCGAAGACGGGTGTCTACGCCGACCTCGGGCCGATCAACTCGATCCGGCTGAACCCGTAGCACCCGGCCCCGGAGGGACAGGTTCCGGAGTCGCCCGGCCGCGGCTCCGGACGTTCCTGTTCTCGTCATACCGGGTGAAGGAACCGGCTCCCCGTCACGCCCCCGCTGTAGCCTGGACGCTGCCATCTCGCAGCCTGGGCGCACTCTGCCATGGGGGATGTTTTGGGGGATCCGGATCCGGACCACCGGCAGAACACCGACACCACCGACACCACCGACACCACCCACACGTCGGACACCACCGACGCCTCGGCCACCACCGGGGTCTGCGGCGGGAACTCCGCCGCCTTCCCCGCACGGCTGCGGAGCCTGCGCGGGGAGCGCGGCCTGTCGCTCGCCGATCTGGCCCGCCGCACGCACTACAGCAAGGGCTACCTCAGCAAGATCGAGACCGGCGCGAAGCCCGCGAACCCCGACGTCGCGCGGCGCTGCGACGAGGTACTGGGTGCCGGGGGCGAACTGCTGCGGCTGGTCCGGGAGACGGGCCCGGCGGACGCCGTGCCCGGCCCGCGGCCCGCGGGGGCGGCCGGGTCCCGGACCGCCGGCGACTGCCCGTACCGGGGGCTGCCCGCCTTCACGGCGCGGGACACGGAGTGGTTCTTCGGCCGGGAGCGGGCGACGGCGGAACTCGTCGAGCGGGTCTTCGAGCGCGTCGGCAGCGGGCCGCTCCTCCTCGTCGCACCCTCCGGGGCGGGCAAGACCTCCCTGCTCAACGCCGGTCTCGTACCGGCCTTCGGGCGTGCCGGAGGGTTTCCGATGCCGGGCGCCGACGCGTGGCCGGTGGTCCGGTTCACGCCGACCGCGCATCCGCTGGCGGAGCTGCTGGACCGCGCCGCGAAGGTGCTGGGCGGCGATCCGGGGATCACCGTACGGGACGTTGCCGAGCGGCCCGAGGCGCTGCTGGAGGCCGTCAGCCGGTGGGCGGGGGACGCTCGTCCGGGTGATTCCGGTCCGGATGGTGCCCCGTCACGTCCGGTGCGGCCGGTGCGGCCGGTGCTGCTCGTCGACCAGTTCGAGGAGCTGTTCACCCTCTGTTCCGACGAGGACGAGCGCCGGGCCTTCGTACGGGTGCTCTCCGCCGTGTCGTCCGCCTCCCGGGCGGCGGCCGCCGGGCAGGACCCCGCCGTCGTCGTGCTGGGCGTACGGGCCGACTTCTCCGGCACCTGCATGGAGCTCCCGGAGCTCGCCTCGGCCTTCACCGAGGGCCTGTTCGTCCTGCCCCCGATGTCCGTGGCGGAGCTGCGGGAGTCCGTCACGCGCCCGGCGGAGCTCGCCGGGGTCACGCTGGAACCCGGCCTGGTCCCGCTGTTGCTGCGCGACGCCGGACTGCGCGACGGCGCCTCCGAGCGCACCCCCTCGGGCGCGCTGCCGCTGGTCTCCCACACCCTGCGGGCCACCTGGCAGGAGCGTACGGGCGACACGCTGACCGTCGCCGGGTACGAACGGGCCGGCGGGATCCAGGGGGCGGTCGCGCGCACGGCCGAGACCGTGTTCGCCCGGCTCTACCCGGCCGAGCAGAAGACGATCCGCCGCGTCCTGGTCCGTCTGGTGCACGTCGCCGACGGCGCGGGCCCGACGCGCCGCCGGGTCGCCCGGACCGCCCTGCTGGGGCCGGCGGACGGGGCGGACCGGGCCGCGGCCGCGTTGGACCCCTTCGTCCGGGCCCGGCTGGTCACCATGGACCGGGACACCGTGGAGATCACCCACGAGGCGCTGCTGCACGCCTGGCCGCGGCTGCGCGGCTGGATCCACGCCGACCGCGCCGGTCTGCTGGTCCACCAGCAACTGGCCCACGCGGCCGCCGAATGGGAGCGCGAGGGGCGCGACGCCTCCGCCCTCTACCGCGGGACCCGGCTGGACACCGCGCGTTCCTGGGCGGAGGAGCTGGACGGCCGGAGCCTGCTGGGCCCCCCGGAGGAGGCCTTCCTGCGGGCCAGCCAGGACGTGGAGGACGGCCGGCAGCGCCACGCGCGGCGTCAGGTCCGGCTCCGGCAGCGGATGCTGGCGACGCTGCTGGTCCTGCTGGTCCTCGCGGTGGGCGCGGGCGGACTGGCGTACCAGGAGGGCACGGCCGCGCTCGGGCAGGAGCGCGTGGCCCGTTCGCGGGCCCTGGCCCTGCAGTCCGCGGCGCTCGCCGCCGGACAGCCGGAGGGGTCGATGCTGCTGGCCGGGCAGGCGTACCGGACCGAGCCGACCGCCGAGGCCCGGGGCGCACTGCTGAGCACGCAGTCCCAGCCGTTCGTCGGCCGTCTGGGCGGGCAC
This sequence comes from Streptomyces sp. NPDC048461, assembly GCF_055587105.1. Lineage (NCBI taxonomy): Bacteria > Bacillati > Actinomycetota > Actinomycetes > Kitasatosporales > Streptomycetaceae > Streptomyces > Streptomyces sp. NPDC048461. The sequence continues at coordinate 86,215 of NZ_JBVJGW010000014.1, forward strand.
GACGGACCGGTCAACGCGCTGGCGTTCTCCCCCGACGACTCCCTGCTGGCGACGGCCGGTTCCGACGGGCGGGTGGTGGTGCGCCGGCTGTCCGACCGCCGCACGACGGCGACCCACACGCTGCCCGGACGGGTGCGTGCCGTCGCCTTCGGCCCCGGCGGCCGTACGCTCGCGGCCGCTTCCGCGGACGCGCCCGCGCGGGTGTGGGACACCACCGGGCGGGCGGCGCCGGTCGTGCTCCCGGCGCTCACGGCGGGCGCCCGCGCCCTGGCCTTCGCGCCCGACGGGCGGACCCTGGCCGTCGCGGCCTCCGACGGGACGGTCCTGCTGTGGGAGACCGGCGGGGAGCACCGGGTCGTGGGGACGCTGACGGGGCACACCGGGCGGGTCAACGCGCTGGCGTACGCGCCGGACGGCCGGACGCTGGTGACGGCCGGCGCGGACCGGACCGTACGGCTGTGGGACCCGGCCCCGGACCCCGGCCGGCAGCGGTCGGACCCCCGCGGGACGGCCGTCCTGTCCGGGCACACCGACGAGGTGCTGGGGGCGGCGTTCGCCCCGGACGGGCGGACGGTCGCCACCGGGGGCGTCGACCGGACCGTGCGGCTGTGGGACGTGGCGGGCCGCAGGTCGGCGGCGACGCTGAGCGGGCACAGCGACGACGTCAACGGGGTCGCGTACACGCCCGACGGGACGACGGTGGTCAGCGCGGGCGGCGACGGGACGACCCGGCTGTGGGACGTGCGCGGCGGCCGGCCGACGGCGACGTTCGCGGGGCACACCGACTACGTGCTCGGCGTGGCCGTGGACTCCGGCGGAACGCTGCTGGCCACGGCCGGGTTCGACCAGTCGGTGGTGCTGTGGGACCTGCGGGGGCCGGTGCTGACCGCGCGCCCGTTCACGGAGATCTGGCACGCGGCGTACAGCCGGGACGGAAAGCTGCTGGCCACGGCGCAGGCGGACCACACGGTGCGGCTGTGGGACGTGGCGGGGCGCCGGGTCGTGGCCACCTTCACCGGGCACGGCGAGACCGTGTTCTCGGTGGCCTTCTCGCCCGACGGGAGAACGCTGGCCTCGGCCGGGTCGGACGGCACGGTCCGGCTGTGGGACGTGGCCGCGCGCGCCGCGGCCGCGACCCTCACCAGCCTGGGCGGGACGGTGTTCTCGGTGGCCTTCTCGCCCGACGGCAGAACGCTGGCCTCGGCCGGGTCGGACGGGACGATCCGACTGTGGGACGTGGCCGCGCGCCGTCCGCTGGCCCTCCTCGCCGGGCACACGGACTTCGCCAACGACGTGGCGTTCAGCCCCGACGGGCGCACCCTGGCGAGCGCCGGTGACGATCTGACGGTACGTCTGTGGGACGTCGCGGCGCGCAGCCCCCTGGACACGCTGACGGGCCATACGGGCGCGGTCCGCGCCGTGGCCTTCAGCCCGGACGGGCGGACGCTCGCCAGCAGCGGCAACGACGGCACCGTACGGCTGTGGGACGCCCGGAGCCACCGCTTCGAGGCGGCCCTGTCCGGGCACACCGGCTCCGCGCGGGGCATCGCCTTCTCCCCCGACGGCCGGACCCTGGCGAGCAGCGGCAACGACCGTACGGTGCGGCTCTGGGACGTGCCCGGACGGCGGGCGCTGGCGGCGCTGGCCGGGCACGGGAACGCGGTGTGGGGGGTCGCGTTCGCCCCCGGCGGCCGGACCGTCGCCAGCAGCAGCACCGACGGCACCGTACGGCTGTGGGACCTGGACGTACGGGCCCGGCTGGCCGAGCTGTGCCGGCTGGCCGCGGACGGCGCGCAGCGCGAACACCGGGCTCCGGTGCCCGGGGTGGCCGTCTCCCGGGACCCGGGCTGCCCGCGGGGCTGAACACGGCCCCCGGGCGGGATCCGGTGAACGCCCTGCTCGGCGGGGGTTTCCCGGGGTGTTTCCCGTTGCCCGTCCGGACAGGACCGCGCCCGCCCCTCCCCGGGCGGTGGGTGCGGCGCGCAGGCTGCTGCCATCCCACCGCACCACGAATCGAGGTCCTCCCATGGTCCACCGTCGATCCGGACCGGCGGGCGCGGTCGCCGCGTTGCTGGCCGTCCTGCTCTGGGCGCCGGCCCCGCCGGCCGCGGCCGCCGCGGGCGGCGCGCCCGTCGGGGCCTGCGCCGTCCTCGCCCCGGGGGCCTCGCCGGCCGCCGAGCGGGCGGTCGCCGCGGCCTGCGCCCAGGTCGACGCCGACGTCTGGTACACGTGGGGCGGCGGCCACGGCGCCCGCCCGGGCCCCACGTACGGGCAGGTCGATCCGACCGACCCGGCCAGCGAACACGATCCCGAGCGGCTGGGCTTCGACTGTTCGGGCCTGGTCCGGCACGCCTGGGCGCAGGCGGCCGGGGCGGACGTCCTGAACGGGGTGGCGAGCGCGCAGTACTACACGACGCGCGCCGCCGCCCGCTTCGGCGCCGACCGGGGCCTGGCCCCGCTGCTCCCGGGGGACCTGCTGGTCTGGGGCACCCGGCAGGACCTGCACCACATCGCCGTCTACCTCGGCGCGGGCAAGATGGCCGAGGCGCGGCAGTCCGGCACCAAGCTGATGGTCAGCGACGTCCGGCTGGGCGGCGACTACCACGGCGCCGTGCGCATCGATCCCGGGCCGGTGACCGGACACGTGTTCACGACCTGGGGCACGGGGGTGTGGACCAAGGCGGAACCGTCGGTGAGGGCCGCCCGCGTGTACGCCTTCCCCGGCCCGACGAAGATCCGCGTCGGCTGCCAGAAGCACGCGGAGCCGGTCACCTCCGACGGGTACACGAACGACGTGTGGTCCTACCTCCCCGACTACGGGGCGTGGATGACGAACATCTACGTCCAGGGGCCGGAGTGGCTGCCGGGGGTGCCCGACTGCGCCGACGCCGGGGCTCCCCAGGGAGGAGCCACGGGGCCCTGAGCGGCGGCGACGGCGACGGCGACGGGGCCGGTGGTCGGTCAGGACCCGGCGATGACCAGGAGCGTGCGGGCCCCGCCCGGGCCGCCCAGGCGGCACCGGTGCGGGACCTCGCCGCGGTGGTGGGCGCTCTGGCCCGCCCGCAGGGCCAGCGGTTCCTCGCCCTCGACCTCCAGGATGATCTCGCCCTCCAGGACGTACAGGAAGTCCTCGCCGGGGTGTTCGAACCAGCCGCGCTCGCCCCGGCCGGGCTCGAAGTGGTGCTCGTACGCCTCCATCTGCGTGCTCCGCCCGCCGGGGATCAGCACGCGGGCGGTCTGTCCCGCCGCCTCGTTCACCCGGATCACCTGCGGGTCGCTCTCGTGGCTGACCGCGCCGGGCCGGGCGGGGGGCCGCAGGAAGGTCCCGGGGGCGACGTCCAGCGCCTCGGCGATCCGGTAGATCGAGCTGAGGCTGGGCGTGGCGAGGCCGCGCTCCAGCTGGCTGAGGAAGGGCTGGGAGAGGCCGGAGCGGGTGGCGAGGACGGCCATGGAGACGCCGCGCTGCTTGCGGCAGCCGCGGATCACCCGCCCGACCTCGATCGCTTCGGGCGTGGGTTCGGGTCGAGACACGCAGGTGAACGTACCCCATCGTGATCGGGCGGCCGGAGGGCCCGGAGAGGTTTCGCACCGCTGCAACACTCCCGTCATAAGCGTCGTCAATTATTGACCTCACTTATTGACGACCGAGGAGCAGCCCCGTGCACGCCACCCCCTCACCGCCCGGCCGGACCCTGGGCCGGCTCGCCCCGGCCCTGGGCGCGGCCGCCGTCGTGCTCGCCCTCTGGTACCTGGTCGCCGCGTCCGGCGGGGTGGCTCCGGGACTGCTGCCGACGCCGGCCCAGACCGCGGCCGCACTGGCGGACAGCGCCCGCAGCGGCGTCCTGGCCGAGGACCTGGGCGCCAGCCTGGCCCGGGCCGGGCAGGGCTTCGCCCTCGGCGCGGTGATCGGCAGCGCGCTCGGCTTCACCACCGGCTACCTGCCCCGGGTGTCCGCCGCCGTCACCCCGGTCGTCTCCTTCCTGCGCCCGATCCCGGCCATCGCCCTGGTGCCGCTGGCCACGGCCTGGTTCGGCATCGGCGAGACGGCCAAGCGGCTGCTCATCGCCTACGCCGTCCTCCTCGCCGTCTGGCTCTACGTCCACGACGGGGTGTCCCGGGTGCCGGCCACCCACCTGCGCGCCGCCCGCACGCTCGGGGCTCCGCTGCACCGGCGCTTCTCCGAGGTCCTGCTGCCGGCCGCCGCGCCCGCCCTGCTCGCGGCGCTCCGCTACGGCGCCTCGGTGGCGCTGCTCGCCCTGGTGGCCGCCGAACTGGGCGGCGCGGACAGCGGGTTGGCGTACCGGCTCCAGGTGGACGGGCAGTTCCTGCGGGTGGACCGGATGTTCGCCGGCCTGCTCGTACTCGGGCTGCTCGGCGTCGCCGTGGACCTGGTACTGGCCTCGATCGGCCGCCGGTTCGTGCACTGGGGCGCGTCATGAGCCTCGGGGTACGGCTGGAGGGGCTGTCCGTCGCGTACGGGGGCACGCCCGTGCTGGAGCGCACCGAACTGGACCTGCCAGCCGGCTCGTTCACGGCGCTGCTCGGGCCGAGCGGGTGCGGGAAGTCCACGGTGCTGGGCGCGGTGGCGGGGTTCGTGAAGCCCACCGGCGGGCGGGTGACGGCCGGTTCCGCCCCGGTGACCGGGCCGGGCCCGGACCGCGGCGTGGTCTTCCAGCACTACGCGCTCTTCCCCTGGCGCACGGCGCGCGGCAACGTCGAGTTCGCCCTGAAGCGGCTCGGCCTGCCCCGCGCGGAGCGGCGCCGGCGCGCCCTGGCGGCGCTGGCCGAGGTCGGTCTGGCGGAGGGCGCCGAGAAGTACCCGGCGCAGCTGTCCGGCGGCATGCAACAGCGCGTTGCGCTGGCCCGGGCGCTGGCCGCGGAACCCGAAGTGCTGCTGATGGACGAGCCGTTCGGGGCGCTGGACGCCCTGACGCGCACCCGGATGCAGGCCCTCCTGCGGGAGCTGTGGCAGCGCCGAGGCACCACCGTCCTGTTCGTCACGCACGACATCGACGAGGCGCTGGCACTCGCCGAGCGGGTCGTCGTCCTCGGCGGCGCCCCAGGGCGCGTGCTGGCCGACCATCCGGTTTCCGCCGGGCCGCCCGACCCGGACCTGCGGTCGCTGATCGCCCGCCACCTCGGCGCCGAGTGACCCCGGGGCGCGATGGCACCGGTCCGGTGCGGCGGCGGCGGGTCACCGTCGACCGGCAGGTCACCGGCCAGCGGTAGGTCACCGGCCCCCGGCGGCTCCACATCGGGCGGCGGGCCCACGTCCGGCGACCAACCGCGCGCCCTTCCCCGTCCCTCGTCCTCGTCCCCCGCCGTTCCGACTTCCCCGATCCCCCGTCACCCCGTTCTCCCGTTCCGCGAAAGGTTCCGCCATGCCCTCCCCCGCCTCCGCTCCCGACCCCGCTCCCCGCGGGCCCAGCAGGCCCCGCAGACCCCACGCGGTGACCGCCCTGCTGTTCGCGGCGCTGCTCTCCACCCTTGCCACCGCGTGCGCCGGCGGCTCCGGCCGGAGCGACGGCGGCCGTCCCGCCGTCACCCTCGCCTCCAGTGACCACCTCGGCGGCGCGCCCGTCTACGTGGCGCAGGAGCGTGCGCTGTGGTCCGCCGAGGGCGTCGACGCCACCGTCAACACCCAGCCCTCCGGCCGCGACGCCCTCAACGCCGTGCTCGGCGGCCAGGCCCAGTTCGGCGTGGTGGGCGACCTGCCCGCGGTGACCGCCGCGCTGGGCGGCCGCGACCTGCGGATCGTCGCCGACCTGTCCCGGTTCTCCGACTGGCGCCTGCTCACCCGCACCGACGCGGGCGTCGGCGGGTTCGCCGACCTGAAGGGCCACAGGGTCGGGGTGCCCCGGGGCACCAACGTCGAGTACGCGCTGTCGCGGATGCTCGCCTCGGCCGGGCTCACGGCCGCCGACGTCACCGTGGTCAACCTGGCCCCGAACCAGGTCACTTCGGCGCTGGCCCGCGGAGACGTCGACGCCGGGGTCACCTTCCCCAGCTTCTACGGCGCCGCGCGCACCGCCCTCGGCGACCGCTACGCCGAGCTCCCGTACTCCGGCTACACGGCCAGGACCCTGCTCGTCGCAGGCCCCTCGGCCACCCCGCAGGGCACGGCCGCCGTGCTCCGCACCCTGCTGCGGGCCCAGCGCGAGATCGGCGAGGACCCGGCCACCGCCCGCCGGGCCGTGCTCGCCCAGTCCAAGGGAGCGCTCGATGCCGCGTACGTCGAGGCGTTCCAGCCCCGTTACACCTACGGCGCCACCCTCTCCCCCGAGCTGCTGGCGCAGTTGACGGAGGAGGCCGCCTGGGCCAAGGCCGCCCAGGGCCTGCCGGGATCCGCCGACCGCGCGGCGCTGTCCGCCTACCTGAACCCGGCGCCGCTCGCGGCCGCCGATCCGGGCGCCGTCACCGTCACGGCAGCCGGCTGACCGGCCCCGGAACCACCCGCACACCAAGGAGAAACCCATGAGCATCGACCAGAACACCCTGCGCCGCCGCGGCACCGGCCTCGTCGCCCACGACCCCGAGCGCAGCTACGGCGGCTACACCCTCTACACGCCCATCACCAGCGCCGGCGAGATCCACCTCGTCGACATCGAGGGACGCCCCGTCCACACCTGGAACTCCCCCCACCCGCCCGGCCGTCAGGCCCAGCTCCTGCCGAACGGCAACCTCTTCTACGCGGCCAAGGACACGAGCGGCCCCACCCTCTTCCCCATCTGGGACGTCTACCACGGGGGCATCTTCCAGGAGCTGGCCCCCGACTCCACGGTCGTGCGCGAGGCCCGGCACCCCTTCCACCACCACGACGCGTCCGTACTGCGCAACGGGAACCTCGTCGTCACCGGCGTCGAGCCGCTGTCCCCCTCCGACGCGGCCCGGATCCGGGGCGGCATCCCCGGCTCCGAGGCCGAGGGCGGCGTGATCTACGGGGACGTGGTGTACGAACTGACGTGGGACGGCGAGGTCGTGTGGCGCTGGGCCGCCATCGAGCACCTCGACCCCGAGGAGGTGCCGCTGAACCGCCACTTCGCCCGCGAGCACTGGCCGATGGCGAACACCGTCAACGAACGCGCGGACGGCTCGCTGGTGGTGGGCTTCCGCAGCGCCTCGACCACCGTGGCCGTCGACCGCGCGGACGGCTCCGTGCGCTGGCGCATCGGCCCCGACGTCCTGGCCCAGCAGCACCACCCGCACGAGCTGCCCGGCGGCACCATCCTGGTCTTCGACAACGGGACCTACCGCGACCACACCTCCGTCCCGTACTCGCGGGTGCTGGAGCTCGACCCGCACACCGGGAAGGAGGTCTGGTCGTACGAGGACAATCCCCCGCAGAACTTCTTCAGCCCGTACATGTCCAGCGCCCAGCGCCTCCCCAACGGGAACACCTTCATCGCGGAGGGCTCCTTCGGTCGGCTCTTCGAGGTGACGCCGGGCGGGGACGTGGTGTGGGAGTTCGTGGTCCCGCAGTTCCGGGCGTTCGGGGAGGGTGTCGGGCTGGAGTCCTCCGGCGGCGCCCAGAACTCGGTATTCCGCGCCTATCGATACGCCGCGGACCAGCTTCCCTGGCTCTGATCCGCACCCGGTTCATTTCACCCGAGGGCGTTGTGTGTACGGCGGATGAAATTGGTACGCGCGTCGGCGCATTCCGATATCAGGACCGTTGACACCCGTTCTCCGCGCTGCCTAGCTTACGCCGCAGATAACGACATCAGCGGCCTCTCCCGTCCGGCATGACGGCTGCTTTTCGATTCCGCTGCATATCGAAGCTGCTGGAGTGTCCCGTGACCGAACCACTGCTCCTCTCCGCGCCCGCCGGCCCTTCGGGGCCACCCGGGCAGCCGGGGCCCGCCGGGCCTCCGGTACCACCCGGGCCGGCCGAGCGGGTCCTCCCGCTCCGCCGGCCCGGCCGGTGGATCGCCGCCCTCGTCGTGCTGGTCCTGGCCTCCCAGGCCGCCAACGGGCTGCTCACCAACCCCTTCTACCAATGGGACCGCTTCGCCTACTGGTTCCTCCGGCCGGTGATCCTGGAGGGGCTGCTCATCACCCTCCAGGTGGCCGCGTACAGCGCGGTCCTGGGTCTGGCCGGCGGTGTCCTGCTCGCGCTGGGCCGGCTCTCCGGGAACCCGGTGCTGCGCTCGGCGAGCTGGACGTACATCTGGCTCTTCCGCTCCGTACCGCTGATCGTGGTCCTGCTCTTCCTCTACAACCTCAGCGCGCTGTACCCGACGCTGAGCGTCGGGGTGCCGTTCGGGCCCGCGTTCTTCACCTTCGACGAGTCCCGGCTCGCCACCGACCTCGTCGTGGCCGTCATCGGGCTGAGCCTGAGCGAGGCGGCGTACGCGGCCGAGATCGTCCGGGCCGGCGTGCTCTCCGTCGACCAGGGGCAGCACGAGGCGGCCGCCGCCCTGGGCCTGCCCAAGCGGTACCAGTTCGCCCGGATCGTGTTCCCGCAGGCGCTCCGCTCGATCGTCCCCTCGTACGTCAACCAGCTGATCGGCCTGCTCAAGGCCACCTCCCTGGTTTTCTACGTCTCCCTGCTCGACCTGTTCGGCTCGGTGCAGAGCCTGGCCGGCACCTACCCCGGCGACGTGGTGCCGCTGCTGTTGGTGGCCACCGTCTGGTACGTGATCCTCACCAGCGTCGTCTCCGTCGTGCAGTTCTACGTCGAGCGGTACTACGCCCGCGGCGCCCTGCGCACCCTGCCGCCCACCCCCGTGCAGCGGGCCCGGGCGGGCCTGCGCGACGTACGGACCCGCTTCCTGAAGGAGACGGCCCGATGACCGCCACGGCCACCCCGGACACCCCTGCCGCCGCGGGAACCGCCACGGAACCCGCCGAGGGCGGCGGCGCACGGCCGGCCGGGATCGAGGTGCACGCCGTGCACAAGTGGTACGGCGCCCAGCACGTCCTGGACGGAGTGAGCCTGAGCGTCGCGCCGGGCACGGTCACCGTGGTCCTGGGCCGCTCCGGCTCCGGCAAGTCCACGCTGCTGCGGCTGCTGAACCACCTGGAGAAGCCCGACGCGGGGCACGTCAGCGTGGGCGGCGAGCTGATCGGCGTACGGCGCCACGGGACGCGGCTCAAGGAGCTCGGCGGCCGGGCGATCCTCGCCCAGCGCAGCCGGATCGGCTTCGTCTTCCAGAACTTCAACCTCTTCCCGCACCTGACCGTGCTGGACAACGTCGCCGCGGCCCCGGTGGCGACCGGCCGGCTGCCCCGCGCCGAGGCGCAGACCCTGGCGCGCGGGCTCCTGGAACGGGTGGGGCTCGGCGACCGGACCGGCGCCTACCCGCGCCAGTTGTCCGGAGGCCAGCAGCAGCGGGTCGCGATCGCGCGGGCCCTCGCCCTGCGGCCCGGGGTCATCCTCTTCGACGAACCCACCTCCGCCCTGGACCCCGAACTCGTCGGCGAGGTGCTGTCGGTGATCAAGGACCTGGCGACCGGCGGCACCACCCTCGTCATCGTCACGCACGAGATCGGCTTCGCCCGCGAGGTCGCCGACGAGGTCGTCTTCCTCCACGAGGGCCGCGTCGTCGAACAGGGCCCGCCGGGCCGGGTGCTGGACCACCCGCGGCACCCCAGGACCCGGGAGTTCCTCAGCAAGGTCCTGTGACCGCCTCCGCTCCCCCGCTCTTCCCCCTTCCGCCCCCACGGCCTTCCCCCGCTCCGTCACCACTCGCAAAGGACACACCCATGCACCGCCTGCCCACCCTGCGCACCAGACTCGTCCGCGGCCTCGGCGCGGCGACCGCCACCGTCGCCCTCGCCTCCGGTCTCACCGCCTGCGGCGGGGACGCCGAGGCCACCGGCGCCGCGTCCGGCAAGGTCACCGTCGGCGCCGTCTCCAACGGGGCGGCCCGGCAGGCCGAACTGACCGTCCCCGTCGTCGAGTCCCTGCGCGCCCAGCTGCCCGAGGCCGTCCGCGAGCGCGGCGAGCTCGTGATCGGGGTCGGCGCGCTGCCCGCCGGGTTCCCGCCGCTGGCGTACGTCGGCACCGACCAGAAGACCCTCACCGGCGCCGAGCCGGACCTCGGCCGGCTGGTCGCCGCGTCGCTCGGGCTGGGGCCCGTGGTGAAGAACTCCACGTGGGAGAACCTCTTCGTCGGCATCGACAGCGGCAAGGTCGACGTGGCCTTCACCAACGTCACGGTGACGGAGGAGCGCAAGAAGAAGTACGAGTTCGCCTCCTACCGCCACGACGACCTCGCCTTCGAGGCACTGAAGGAGAACCCCTGGAACTTCGGCGGTGACTACCGCAACCTCGCGGGCCGGACCGTCGCGGTCAGCTCCGGCACCAACCAGGAGAAGATCCTGCTGGAGTGGCAGAAGAAGCTCCGGGCCGAGGGCAAGGACGTCGACGTCAAGTACTTCCCCGACGCCAACAGCGTCTACCTGGCCCTGAGCGGCAAGAAGATCGACCTCAGCTTCGGCCCGAACCCCTCCATCTCGTACCACATCACCCAGACGGCCGGCGGCAACGCCCCCACGCGCAACGCGGGTTCCTTCTCCGGCGCCGGCGAGAGCCTCCAGGGGCTGATCGCGGCCACCGCCAAGAAGGACAGCGGCCTCGCCAAGCCGGTGGCCGACACGATCAACCACCTGATCAAGAACGGTCAGTACGCGCAGCTGCTCACCGCCTGGAACCTGTCCAACGAGGCCGTGGCCACCTCGGAGGTCAACCCTCCCGGCCTTCCCCTCACCAACTCCTGAGCCGGCGGGCCGTCCCCCGGCCCGCCGGCGTGCCCCGGAAGGAGAGCCGCGCCCCATGAGCACCGGCACCACCACCCCGCTCGCCCCGCACATCCTCGACAACCCGGCCTGGGCCTCCCTGTCCGGGCCGCACGCGGCCTTCGCGGAACACCCCGGCGGCCGGGCGGCCGGCCGCGCCGCGCACGCCGCCCGCTACCCCGCCGACGTGGCGCCGTTCGCGGCGATCGCCGACCCGGCCGACCCGCGGTCCTGGACCGCGCTGCACGAGCTCGTGGGCGCGGGCGGGGCCGTGACGCTCGCCGGAGTGCTGACCCCGCCGGAGGACTGGGAGACCCTCGGCACGATCCGGGGCGTCCAGCTGGTCGACACCGCGCTGCGCGCCGAACCCGCGCCGGAGGCGGTCCGGCTCGGGCCGTCCGACGTGCCCGAGATGCTCGCGCTGATCGAGCTCACCGCACCCGGCCCGTTCCTGCCCCGTACCGTCGAGCTCGGTACGTACCTGGGGATCCGCCACCGGGGCCGACTGGTCGCGATGGCCGGGGAGCGGCTGCGGCCGCCCGGCTGGACCGAGATCAGCGCCGTGTGCACCCACCCCGGCTTCCGCGGCCGGGGGCTGGCGACGCGGCTGGTGCGCGCCGTCGCCGCCGGCATCCGGGAGCGGGGCGACGTACCGTTCCTGCACACCGCGGCGAGCAATACGGGCGCGGTACGGCTCTACGAGTCGATCGGGTTCACCGTGCGCCGGCGGCCGTTCTTCATGGCCCTGCGGGCGCCGGGCGGCGCGGGCAACACTGCCGCCAAGTTCTCTTAATATTCCGGTCATTGTATGGCCCAGTCATCGGGCGTAGCGTTTTTGAGAGAAATGGCTGACGGGCGAATGCGCGACCCCGCACCGGCATTTCTTCCGCACGCCGATCAGGAAGGCGTATTCCGACGTGTCCGTTTCCCCGTCACCTTCGGCCCACCCGTCACCTTCGGCCGATCCGTCACCTTCGGCCCCTCCGTCCCCCGCCCGCCGGTCGCCGTCCTCCGCCCCGCTGCACCTCGCGGTGGCCCTCGACGGCGCCGGCCGGCACCCCGCCGCCTGGCGCGAGCCCGGAGCCCGGCCCGAGGCGCTCTTCACCGCCCGGTACTGGGCCGGCGCCGTCGCGGAGGCCGAGGCGGGACTGCTCGACTTCGTCACCTTCGAGGACGGCCTCGCGCTCCAGTCCTCCGCTCCGGACGGCGGCCCCGACGAGCGCACGGACCGCGTGCGGGGCCGGCTGGACGCGGTGCTCACCGCGGCCCGCGTAGCTCCGCTGACCCGGCACATCGGGCTGGTCCCGAGCGTCACCGCGACCCACACCGAGCCCTTCCACATCTCCAAGGCCGTCGCGACCCTCGACCACGTCAGCCGCGGCCGCGCCGGCCTGCGCGTCCAGGTCTCCGGACTCGCCCACGAGGCACGGCACTTCGGCCGGCGCACCGCCCCGTTCTCCGCTCCCGAGCTGTACGAGGAGGCCGCCGACCACGTGGAGGCGGTCCGGCGGCTGTGGGACAGCTGGGAGGACGACGCGGAGATCCGCGACGTGGCCACGGGCCGGTTCGTCGACCGCGACAAGCTGCACTACATCGACTTCGAGGGACGCCACTTCAGCGTGCGGGGCCCCTCGATCACCCCGCGCCCCCCGCAGGGCCGGCCCCTCGTCGCCGCCCTCGGTGACGGCGGGGCGTCCTACGGCTTCGTCGCGCGGTCCACCGACATCGGGTTCGTGACCGCCCGGAACGCCGAGGAGTCGCGCGCCGCCGTCGCCGCGATCCTGCGGGCCCGGGAGGCCGTGGCGCCCGGCGCGGAGCCGCTGCACCTGTTCGGGGAGCTCACCGTGTTCCTCGACGAGGACGCGCCGGCCGCCGCCGCCCGCAGGGAGCGGCTCGACGCGCTCGCCGGGGAGGCGTTCGCGGACGACACGGAGGTCTTCACCGGAACCCCGGCCCAGCTGGCCGACCTGCTCCTCGAACGACGCTCCGCGGGCCTGTCGGGCTTCCGGCTGCGACCGGGCACGACCGCCCACGACCTGCCCGCCGTCACCCGGGGGCTGGTGCCCGAACTCCAGCGCCGCGGCGCCTTCCGCCACGCGTACGAGGCGGACACCCTGCGCGGGCTCCTCGGGCTGGAGCGTCCGGCCAACCGCTACGCCGCGCGGCCCGCCACGAGCCCCGCCGCCTGACCCGGACCCCCGGAAGGACGAACCATGAGCACCAAGCCGCTCAAGCAGATCCACCTCGCGGCCCACTTCCCGGGCGTCAACAACACCACCGTGTGGAGTGACCCGGCGGCCGGCAGCCACATCGACTTCGACTCGTTCGTCCACTTCGCACGGACCGCCGAACGCGCCAAGTTCGACTTCCTCTTCCTCGCCGAGGGCCTGCGCCTGCGCGAACAGGGCGGCGAGATATACGACTTGGACGTGGTCGGCCGGCCCGACACGTTCACCGTCCTCGCCGCCCTGGCGGGCGTCACCGAGCGGCTCGGCCTGACCGGCACCATCAACTCCACCTTCAACGAGCCCTACGAGGTGGCCCGCCAGTTCGCCTCCCTCGACCACCTCTCCGAGGGCCGCGCCGCCTGGAACGTCGTCACCTCCTGGGACGCCTTCACCGGCGAGAACTTCCGGCGCGGCGGATTCCTGCCGCGGGAGGAGCGCTACTCCCGCGCCCGGGAGTTCCTGTCCACCGCCATCGAGCTGTTCGACTCCTGGGACGGTTCCGAGATCGCCGCCGACGCCGCGACGGGCACCTTCCTGCGGGACGCGCGCGCCGGGGCCTTCGCCCACCGGGGGCAGCACTTCGACATCGACGGCCGCTTCAACGTGCCCCGCAGCCCGCAGGGCCGCCCCGTGGTCTTCCAGGCGGGCGACTCCGACGAGGGCCGGGAGTTCGCCGCCTCCGGCGCCGACGCCATCTTCGGGCGGTACGCGACCCTCGACGAGGGCCGGGCGTTCTACGCCGACGTCAAGGGCCGCCTGGCCCGGTACGGACGCACGCACGACCAGCTGAAGATCCTGCCCGCGGCGACGTTCGTCCTCGGCGACACCGACGCCGAGGCCCACGAGACCGCCCACGAGGTGCGCCGGCTCCAGGTCAGCGGGCAGACCGCGATCAAGTACCTGGAGCACGTCTGGAACCGTGATCTGTCCGGCTACGACCCGGACGGCCCGCTGCCGGACGTGGACCCGGAGGTCGGGGAGAACACCATCGCCCTGGGCCGGGCCAGCGTGCGCCAGTTCCGCGACCCGCTGGCCACCGCCCGGGAGTGGCGCGAGCTCGCCGAGGCCAAGAACCTGTCGATCCGCGAGCTCGTCATCGCGACCACCTCCCGCCAGACGTTCGTCGGCAGCGCCGCGACCGTCGCCGAGTCGATCGACTCGCTGGTGCAGGCGGACGCCGCCGACGGGTTCATCCTGGTCCCGCACATCACCCCGGGCGGTCTGGACGTCTTCGCGGACACCGTCGTCCCGCTGCTCCAGGAGCGCGGGGTCTTCCGGTCCGCGTACGAGGGCACCACCCTGCGCGACCACCTCGGGATCTCCGTGCCGCAGGCGGGGTCCGACGCCGGACGGACGGCGGAACCGCGGGCCGCGGCCTCGTGAAGTTCCTGGCGATCACCCTGATCGCGGATTCCCCGGACCCGGTGACGGGCGCCCCCACGCCCACCCGCGAGCGGTTCCGCCAGGTCGTCGGGGCCGCCCTCCTCGCGGAGGAGCTCGGCTTCGACGGGTTCGGGGTCGGCGAGCGCCACGAGCGGCCGTTCCTGTCGTCCTCGCCGCCCGTGGTCCTCGGCCACATCGCCGCGCTGACCCGCCGCATCCGCCTGTACACGGCGGTGACCACGCTGAGCCTGCTGGACCCGGTACGGGCGTACGAGGACTACGCGACGCTCGACCACCTCTCCGACGGGCGGCTGGAGCTGATGATCGGCAAGGGGAACGGCACGGCGCAGCGCGAGCTGTTCGACGTGAGCCCCGAGGACCAGTGGGAGCGCAACGCCGAGGGCTACGAGCTGTTCCGGCGGATCTGGCGGGAGGACGAGGTGACCGCCCAGCCGCGGTTCCGGCCCGCGCTGACCGGCGCCGAGGTGCTGCCCCGGCCGTACCAGCGGGAGCTGCGGGTCTGGCACGGCAGCGCGACGAGCCGGGAGTCCGTGGACCTCGCGGCGCGCTTCGGGGACCCGCTGTTCTCGGCGAACGTCACGCATCCGATCGGCCCCTACGCGGAACTCGTCCGGTACTACCGGGAGCGCTGGGAGCACCACGGGCACGATCCGGCGCACGCGGTGGTCGGTGCGGGCACGGCCGGCTTCCACACGGCGCCGACCTCGCAGGCGGCGGTCGCCGCGTACCGGCCCGCGTTCGAGCGGTACCTCGGCTTCCACAAGCTGAGCGGCGCGGAGCCGGTCTTCCCGACGCTGGAGGACTTCGTCGAGCGGAGCTCGGCCCTGATCGGCAGTCCGCAGCAGGTGGCCGAGAAGGTCCTGCGCTACCACGAGGAGTTCGGCCACACGGTCCTGCACCTGCAGGCCGAGCCGGGCGGGCTCACCGCCGCCGAGCACCGCGCGTCCCTCGAACTGTTCCAGTCGGACGTCGCGCCGGTGCTGCGCGGTGCGGTTCCCGACCCCGTCTTCCCCTCCTCCCCCGACCTGTAAGGAGCCCGGCCATGTCCGGCATCCCCCTCGGTGTCCTCGACCTCGTACCGATCTCCTCCGGTTCCACCGCGGCCGAGGCCCTGCACCGCAGCATCGACCTCGCCCGGGAGACCGAGCGGTTCGGCTACGCCCGCTACTGGTTCGCCGAGCACCACCTCAACCCGGGGGTCGCCGGGACCTCGCCGGCGGTCGTCCTCGCGCTGACCGCGTCCGCCACCACGACGATCCGGATCGGCTCGGGAGCCGTGCAGCTCGGGCACCGCACCGCGCTGTCGACCGTCGAGGAGTTCGGCCTGATCGACGCCCTGCACCCGGGGCGCCTGGACCTGGGCCTCGGCCGTTCCGCGGGCCGCCCGCCGGCGGCGCCGGCCGAGCCCGCGCGGCCGGGCACCCCGGTGGTGGACGGGTACACGCCGAACGGGCTGCGCATCCCGGCACGCTTCTCCTTCGCGCACCTGCTGGGCCACCCCCGGGTCGCCCTCCAGCAGCGGCTGCTGAACCTGCCCGGGGCGCAGCCCCAGGAGTACGGCGAGCAGGTCGACGACGTCCTGGCGCTGCTGCGCGGCGAGTACCGCTCGCCGGAGGGGGTGGAGGCGCACGCCGTCCCCGGCGAGGGGGCCGACGTACAGGTGTGGATCCTGGGCAGCAGCGGCGGGACGAGCGCGGAGGCCGCAGGCCGGAGCGGGCTGCGGTTCGCGGCGAACTACCACGTCAGCCCGGCGTCGGTGCTGGAGGCGGCGGAGGGCTACCGGGCGGCCTTCAAGCCGTCCGCCGAGCTGGACCGGCCGTACCTGACGGTGTCCGCCGACGTGGTGGTGGCCGAGGACGACGAGACGGCGCGCGAGCTGGCCACCGGCTACGCGCCCTGGGTGCGCAGCATCCGCACCGCCGAGGGTGCCATCCCCTTCCCCTCCCCGGACGAGGCCCGTCGGCTGCCCTGGACGGACGCCGACCGGGACCTGGTCGCCGACCGGGTGGACACGCAGTTCACGGGCTCGGCCCGGACGGTCGCGGACCACCTGGAGCGGCTCCAGGAGGCCACGGGGGCCGACGAGCTGCTGATCACGACCATCACCCACGACCACGCGGACCGGGTGCGGTCCTACGAGCTGCTGGCCGAGGAGTGGGCGCGGCGCTGACGGCGGGCGGGGCCCCCGGCGGCGGGCAGGTGTGACGGAAGTCTGACGAACCGCCGCGGCCCCTGGCGCCGGGGGGACCGGCGGTGGTCGAATCGGCGGGTGAGCACAGAAGAAGGCACGGACCCCGGTGGCCCCGACGGCCGGGGCGCGCCGGTCGGGCGCCGGCTGGTCCTGGGGATGCTCGGCCTCGGGGCCGCCGGGCTGGTCGCCGCCCCCCACCTGCAGCGGGGCGTCGAAGCCGTCACGGGCCGGGACCCCACGGGGCTGACCGGTCTGCTGCCGAACGGCGGCGGGTTCCGCTACTACTCGGTGGCCTCCTCCGTCCCCGAGCGCGGCCCGCAGGACTACCGGCTCACCGTGGACGGCCTGGTCGAGCGTCCGGCGACGTACTCCCTGGACGCCCTGCGGGGGCTCCCGCAGACCCGGCTGGTGCGCGACGTCCAGTGCGTGACCGGATGGCGGGTGCCCTCCACCCCGTTCGAGGGGGTGACGCTGTCGCGGCTGCTCGACGCCGCCGGGGTGCGCCCCGAGGCCCGGGCCGTGCGCTTCGAATGCTTCGACGGCACGTACACCGAGAGCCTCACGCTCGAGCAGGCGCGGCGGGACGACGTGCTGGTGGCGCTGCGCATGCAGGACCGGCCGCTGAGCCACAGCCACGGCGGTCCGGTGCGGCTGTACGTCGCCCCGATGTACTTCTACAAGTCGGCGAAGTGGCTCTCCGGCATCACCCTCACCGACCGGGTCGAACCGGGCTACTGGGAACGGCTCGGCTACGACGTCGACGCCTGGGTCGGCCGCTCGAACGGACGTGACGATGCCCCCACCGCCTGAACGCCCTTCGCGCGTGCGCCGGTTCACCGCCGGCCAGCGCTGGGTCCACCGGACGACGGCGTGGCTGGCCCTGCTGTGCGTCGCCTCCGCCGCCTGCCTGTACCTGCCGCCGCTGGCGGAGCTCGTGGGCCGCCGCCGTCTGGTGGTCCTCGTACACGAGTGGTCGGGGCTGCTGACGCCGCTCCCCTTCCTGCTCGGCCTCGCCTCCCGCGCCTTCCGCGCCGACCTGCGCCGGCTGAACCGGTTCGGGCCGCACGACCGGCAGTGGCTGCGCTCGGCGCTGCGCCGCGAGCGGGGCCCCCGGCCGGCAGGCAAGTTCAACGCCGGGCAGAAGGTGTACGCGGGCTGGCTGGCCGGCGCCGTGCTCGTGATGCTCGGCACGGGGCTGCTGATGTGGTTCACCGGCCTCGCCCCGCTCGTCTGGCGGACCGGCGCCACCTTCGTCCACGACTGGCTGGCCCTCGCCCTGGCCGTGGTCCTCGCCGGTCACATCGGCAAGGCCCTGGCGGATCCGGAGGCGCGGCGCGGCATGCGCACGGGCTCCGTGGAGCGCGAGTGGGCCGCGCACGAGCACCCGCTGTGGGAGCACTCCGAACGCTGACCGGGCCGGCGTACGGGCCCCTGCGCCCGGGGCGGGCGGGCGGGCGTACGGGAGGGGCGGCACGGGTGGCGTGCCGCCCCTCCCCCTCCGGCGGGCTCAGCCGCCGTCGCGCACCGCGACGATGCCGTTGAAGACGCCGACGTAGGCCGTGCCGTCGGGCCCGAGGGTGATCGGGGCCCAGTTGTTGTCGTAGAGCGCGCCCGTCCCGGTCAGCTGGCGCCAGCGGCGCTCACCGGTGCGGAAGTCCACCGCGGTGAGGTACCAGGCGTCGATGCCCCAGAAGTTGGGCTCCTTCTCGTAGAAGTAGAGCAGCCCGTTCGCGGTGGAGAGCTTGGGGACGACGGAGGGCGAGCGGATCGCGCTCTGCCACACGGTGTCGCAGCCGCTGCCGTCGGCCCGGACGTCGATGCGGCTGACGCCGCCCACGACGGACTTGCCGAGCAGCAGCGTGGTGGGGTTCTCGTAGCCGTAGTTGTTCTCGACGACGATGCTGTTGCCCCAGGTGATCAGGGAGTTGTCCGTGGTCGAGGCGCCCGAGCCGAAGACGGGCACCGTGCAGACGAGCCGCTGTTCGGCGGGGACGTCCGCGCCCCGGCGGTAGACGAGGACGTTCATCCGGTCGTCGGCGTTGTCGGTGATGGCGACGTAGCCGTTGCCGAACAGGTCCGGGGTGGTTCCCGAACCCTGGTTCACGGAACCGGGCTTGGCCTTGGTGCCGCGGTCGTAGGTCTGGCGCCACTGCACCTCGGGCGTGCCGTCGGCGCCGGCCCGGAAGCTGTACAGGGCATGGTCGGTGACGATGGAGACGCCGTCCTCGGCGACCGAGAAGGAGTTCTGGATCTCCTCGCCCGCCAGCCGTACGGAGCGGATCTGCGAGGTCGCCGGGTCCACCGTGCCGACGCGTCCCTGGCGGGTGACCCACCAGATGCGGCCGTTCCAGTCGGGCATCACGGACGTGACGGGGTCGCAGGTGCCGCTGGGCCACAGGTTGGTCCAGGTCACGCAGTCGTGCGGGACCTGGCCGGTGAGGTCCCAGTCGTCGTCGACGGTGAACTTCCAGCTGCCGTCCGGGTTCTGCCCGTGGGAGAGGCGCAGGATGTGCTGGCGGGAGTCGGCCAGCACGGCCCGGTCCTGGTGGTCCAGGTAGAAGTAGGCACCGCCCGAGGTGTCCTTGAAGATCTTCGCGAAGTCGAGCGAGGTGATCGCCTCGACCGTCGAAGAACGCTGCGGGAGCTGGTACTCCGCGAGCGTGGCGAGCGTGCGGGGCTCCAGGAGCTTGACCTTGAAGCCGGTGAACGTGCCGCAGACGGTGACCAGGCGGCCGCCCGAGTCGAAGGTGGCGGTGGCGCACTCGCCGCCGAGGGCGGCGATCTTCTCGCTGGTGACCTGCGGGTTCCTGCCGAGCGGCCCGGACCAGGGCGAGGTCGCGCTGCCGGCGGCGTCGGAGTGCATGCCGCTGCGGCCGTTGGGCGCGAGGAAGGGGTGCTGGGGCGGAGCCTCGCCGGGCAGCGGGGCGGCCGCCGCGGGGCTGCCCTCGTAGTGGCTGACCAGGCGGTGGCCCGGCGCCTTGGGTATCTCCTCGGCCTGGGCCGGCGTGGTGCCGTACATCGCCGTGAAGGCGACGAGCACCGGGACCACGGCGCAGTTCAGCGCTCTTCGGAGCATCCGGACTTCCTCCCTCTCTCTTCAGTTCTGTTGACATCGTGTCTCACGTCGCGCCGCCGCCAGACGCTAGATCGCGGCGCCCGAGGAGTCCATGGAAGGGGCGGATGCTTCACGAAGGCGCAACAGTCGATCAAGGAGCGCGGGTCGGTACAGCGGCTCGGGGCAGCGGCTCGGGGCCGCGGGTCAGGGGCCGAGACCGGACACCGCGTTCGCGGTGGCCGCGAGGCCGTCGTGGATGGTCGCGGCCATGCTGCTGCTCGCGAGGAGGAAGCCGAACAGCACGCAGACGAGGGCGTGGGAGAACTTGAGGGCGCCGCTGCGCACGAAGACGCACGCGAGGACGAGGAGCAGGACGACCACGGAGAGGGAAATCACCATCGGAACCTCCTTGTGCGGCGCCATGGTGGCGCAGGAGGGGGTGCCTTCGGGCGAAAGCCGTGTCCGCCGTACGGGTGTTGACGGTCCGTGACGGGCGGTCAGTCCTTGACGATCTCGTCCCAGTGGGTCGTACGGTCGCACCAGCGCGCGAGCAGGACCGGATCGTGGCCGACCGCGAGCAGGCCGGCGCCGGTGTCGGCCCGGTACTCCTCGACCACCCTGACCAGGGCCGCCGTGGTGGAGGCGTCCAGCATCGCGGTCATCTCGTCGCAGACCAGCCAGCGCGGGCGCAGGATCAGCGCGCGGGCCAGGCAGGCCCGTTGCAGCTGGCCGTCGCTGACCTCGTGGGCACGGCGGGTGAGCAGATCCCGGCCGAGTCCGACACGCTCCGTCAACTCGGCGACGGCCGCGTCCGCTTCCGTACGGCGTCCCGTGGCGCGGAGGGGTTCCGCGACGAGGTCGCGCAGCCGCAGGCGCGGGTCGGCGGAGAGCCGGGGCTGCTGGAAGACGACGCCGACGGAGGTCCGCAGGTCGCGCGGGGCCCGGTGCCGGAAACCGGTGACGGCGCGGCCGTCCAGGGACACGGTCCCGCGGTCGGGGCGGTGCAGCAGGGCGGCGACGCGGGCGAGGGTGGACTTGCCGCAGCCGCTGGGCCCCAGGAGCCCCAGGGATTCGCCGGGACGCAGGGCGAGGTGCGCGCCGCGGACGACGGGGGCGCGGCGGTCGTAGCCGGCGGTGATGCCGGTGAGCTCAAGCATGGTGGCAGGCCACCCCTTCGGTGAGCGCGGGCCGTTCGGCGCGGCAGGCGTCGTCGGCGCGGGCGCAGCGGGCGGCGAAGGCACAGCCGGGCGGGAGCGCGCCGAGCTCGGGCGGAGCGCCGGGGATGGGGGCGAAGGCCCGCTCGGGCAGGGCGTCGAGGAGGCCGGCGGCGTAGGGGTGGCGGGGGCCGGGCTTGCCGAAGAAGGCGGCTGCCGGGCCCAGTTCGACGATCCTGCCGGCGTACATGACGGCGACGGTGTCGGCGATCCGTTCGGCGGCGGCGAGGTCGTGGGTGATCATCAGCAGGGCCCGGCCGGCGTCGCGGGTGTGGGTGCGCAGCTCGTCGACGGTGCGGTGGACGAGCTCCCGGTCGAGGCCGGTGGTCGGCTCGTCCGCGAGCAGGAGCGGGGCGTCCCCGATGAGGGCGAGCGCGGTGGCGGCGCGCTGGGCGAGGCCGCCGGAGAGTTCGTGGGGGTAGCGGTCGAGGTGGTCGGCGGGGAAGGCGGCCCGTTCGGCCGCGGCCTCCGCGGCGGCGCGCAGCGCGGCTCCGCCCCGGCGCCCGCGGGGGGCCGGTGCGGAGCCTCGCTGCGCGCGGGGGGCCGGTGCGGCCGGCCGCACCAGGGCGCGGACGGTCTCCTCCAGGTGGGCGCGGACGGTGCGGACCGGGGTGAGGTGCGCGGCCGGGCTCTGCGGGACCAGGCCGACGCGGCGGCCCCGTACGGTCCGGGCGAGCGTGCGCTCGTCGGCGGCGAGCAGGTCGAGCCCGTCGGCGAGCCGGGCCGTGCCGACGGTCTCGGCGTTGCCCGGGAGCAGGCCGAGGAGGGCCGAGGCGAGCACGGACTTGCCGCAGCCGCTCTCGCCGACGAGGGCGAGGCACTCGCCGGGGGCGAGGCGGAAGGAGGCCCCGGTGACGGCCTCGACGTAGCGCCCGGCGCGCATGCGGAAGCGGACGGAGAGCCCGTCGACGGCGAGCACGGGGGCACCGGCGCCGCCCGCGGCTTCGGCACCGGGACCGCCCGCGGCTTCGGCACCGGGACCGGCACCGGGACCGCTGCCCGGACCGGGAACGGCGAGGGCCCGGTCACCGGGGCGGGCCCCGGCGCCGGCGGCGGGGTGGTGGCGGGTCACAGGGTCAGCTCCGAGCGGCGGCGGGGGTTGAGGCGGTCGCGCCAGGCTCCCGCGAGACCGGCGATGGCCAGGGTCGGGACGATCAGGAGCAGCCCCGGGAAGAGGGTCGGCCACCAGTCCCCGGCGAGCAGCGAACCGCGGGCGCTCTGGACCAGGTTGCCCAGGCTGGCCTGGTGCGCCGGCAGCCCGAGGCCGAGGAACGACAGGGCGGACTCGTGCCACATCGCGTGCGGGACCATCAGCACCGCGGCCAGCCCCGCCTGCGGGAGCACCCCGGGCACCAGGTGGCGGACGGCGACCCGCCGGCGCGAGGCGCCGCCGGAGATCGCGGCGTCCACGTACGGGCGGGCGCGCAGGGAGAGGACCTCGGCGCGGACGATGCGGGCCGTCGACAGCCAGTGGGTGACGGCCACGGAGACGACGACGGGCCAGACGCCCGGCCGGAACATCGCGACGATGAAGATGCCGAGCAGCAGGTGCGGGATCGAGGACAGGGTGTCCACGACCCGCATCACCAGCCGGTCGGTCCACCCGCCGAGCGCGCCCGCCGCCGCTCCCACCGCCGTGCCGAGCACGGTGGCGACCAGCGCTGCCACCAGGCCCACCAGCAGCGAGACCCGCAGCCCGTAGACGCAGCGGAGCAGCAGGTCGCGCCCGACGTCGTCGGTGCCGAAGGGGTGCGCCCAGGAGGGCGGCAGCAGCTTCGCCGACAGGTCGACCGCCTGCTGGTCCAGCTGTGCCAGGGGCGGCACCAGCAGGACCGCGAGGGCGATCAGCAGCACGATCGCCGCCGAGACCCGCACCCGCAGGGTCCGCGTCGAACTCCGGGCGGTCCCGGCGGACTTCCACGCGGGCCCGGTCGGCGCCGTCGTCCCCGCGGTCCCGCGCGCCCGCTCGGTCACCGGCTCAGCCATCGAAGCCCACCCTCGGGTCCGCCAGCCCGTACAGCAGGTCGGACAGCAGGTTCCCGGCGAGCACCGCCGCCGTGGCCAGCACCGTCAGCGCCGCCAGCAGCGGGAAGTCCACCGAGGTCGCGGCCTGGACGGTCGCCGCCGCGATGCCCGGCCAGCTGAAGACGGTCTCCACCAGCAGCGCGCCGGTGATCAGTTCCGGCACCCGGGAGCCGACCAGCGTGAGCATCGGCAGCATGCCGGAGCGCAGCGCGTGCCCCAGCAGGACGCCCCGCTCGGCCAGCCCCCGTGCGCGGGCTCCGCGTACGGGGTCCTCCTCCAGCGCGTCCGCCACGCCCTGGCGGACGTACAGGTAGAACCAGGGGAGCTGGGAGATCCCCAGCACCAGCGCGGGCAGCACCAGGTGCGAGGTGACCTGACCGAAGGTGACGACGTCGCTGCCCGCGTCCGTGAGGCCGCCCGAGGGCAGCACGCCGAGGTGCACCGAGAAGAACCAGATGGCCAGCAGCCCCAGCCAGAACGCGGGAGCCGCCTCCAGTGTGTAGGCGAGCGAGCTGACGGTCCGGTCCAGGAGGCCGCCCTGGCGGCGCGCGGCCAGCACGCCCAGCGCCGTCCCCAGCAGCACGGCCACCGCGAAGGCGGTCGCGGCGAGCAGGGCGGACCAGCCCAGCCGTTCCCCGATGACGTCGGCGACGGGCTGGCGCATCACGGCGGAGGTGCCGAAGTCGCCGGTCAGCGCCGAGGTGAGCCAGTCCCACCAGCGTGCGACGAGCGGCTGGTCGGCTCCCAGGTTGACGCGCAGCTGGTCGAGCTGGGCCTGCGAGGCGGTCAGTCCCGCCGTGCCGGCGTAGGCCTTGACGGGGTCGAAGGGGGACAGCGCGGCGATGGCGAAGACCCCGAAGGTGACGACGAGCAGGACGGGGGCGGCGAACAGCGTCCGCCGCCCGGCCATGCGCGCCATCGGCCCCCAGGGGAGGCGGCCGGAGCGGGAGATCACGTCGGGCTGCTCACTTCTGCTTCGGCTTCCAGGTCTCGACGTTCCACCAGGGGCCGGTGCCGAGACCGTGGTCGTGCGGCTCGACCTGCGTGGAGAGGCCGTCCCACTTGTCGTTCACGACGTACAGGTGGTCGATGTGGGTGAGGAAGACGTAGCCCGGGTTCGCGGCCAGCTCGCGCTGCACGGTGTCGTACGCGGCCTTGCGCGCGGCGGGGTCGCCGCTGCGGCGGCCCTCGGTCAGCGCCCGGTCGACGGCCGGGTTGTCGTACCGGGCCATGTTGTTGAAGCCGTCGCCCGCGAGGGAGGAGGTCAGCAGCAGGTACTGGTCGAAGTCGGGGTCGGCCGGGGAGCCGCCGCCGGCGAGGACGGCGTCGGTCTTCATCCGGGGTTCGATGACCTCCCAGGTCCCCGCCTCGGTCGTGACCTCGATGCCGGCCTTCTTGGCGTCGGAGGCGAAGGCGAGCGCGTGGTCCTGGCGGAGTTTGTCGCCGGAGGGGTACCAGAGCGGGAAGGCGGCCCGGACCCCGTCCTTGACGCGGACGCCGTCGGCGCCGGGCTTCCAGCCCGCCTCGTCGAGGATCCGCTGCGCCTTCCCGAGGTCGTGCGCGCGCTCCGTGCCGGCCGCGAACCACGGGCTGCCGGTGGGGACCGGCCCGAAGGCGGGCTTGCCCGCGCCCTCCAGGAGCTTGTCGACCATGGTGGTGCGGTCGACGGCGGTGTCGAGCGCCCGGCGCACGGCGACGTCCCCGGTGACCGGGTGGTGCGTCGGGAGGGTGACGGTGCGGTAGTCGAAGCTCTTGGCGGCGAGCGTCGTGCGCGTCTCGTCGGCGGCGAACCCCTTGGCGAGGTTCGGCGGCAGGACCGCCGCGTCGAGCTCGCCGGAGCGCAGCCGGGTCGCGCGGACGTCGTCGTCCTTGATGACGGCCATGGTGAACTTCTTCACCGCGGGCTCGCCGCCCCAGTAGCCGGGGTTGGCCGTGAAGCTGAGCTTCTCGCCCTTGGACCAGCCGGTGAGCAGGTAGGGGCCGGTGCCGACGGGCCGGGTGGCGAAGTCGCCGCTGTTGACGTCCTGGCGACCCGCGACGTGCTCGGGGGCGATCGGCAGGACGGTCCGCTCGGCGAACGGCGCGTAGGGGTACTTCAGGGTGAAGACGACCGTGTCCGCGCCGCGCGCCTCGACGCCCGCGATCGCGTCCAGTTCGGTCTTGGAGGCGTTGTTCGTCTTCGCGTCGAGGACCGTCCGGTAGGTGAAGACGACGTCCTCGGCGGAGAAGGGCTCCCCGTCGCTGAACTTCACGCCCTGGCGCAGCTTGTACGTGTAGGTGAGTCCGTCGGCGGAGACCTCGGGAAGGGCCTCGGCCAGCGCGGGCTTCAGCTTCATGTCCGCGTCGTGCGCGAGCAGCCCGTCGAAGATCTTGGAGTTGCCGTCCTTGCCGTAGCCGAGCAGCGGGCTCAGGCTCTCCGGTTCGGTGGCGATGCCGACCACGGCGGAGTCCGCGGAGCCGCCGCCGGTGCCCCCGCCGGGGTTGGAGCAGGCCGCCACGCCCGTGATGAGTGCGACGGCCAGCGTCGCGCGGGCCACTCTCCGTACGGTCCGGGCCGTCATCCTGCACACATCCCTGTTCGTGATCATCCGTTATTGCAAAGAGATGGCAATAATGCCAGACCCGATCAGAAGGAGTCGAACCGGTCCCCCGGCAGCCCTTCCGCCATCCCCGCTGCGGCAGGGGTCTTGCCCGGCCCGCGACCCTCGTGCCATATATGTCTAGACCTTTAAAGCGGTTCGAGAGCCGAGGATGGCACCCCCGTGCGACGCAGCGCCCCCACGCTCGCCCTCTGCCTGGCCCTGACCGGCCTGGCGGCGTGCACCGCGTCCGATACCCAGGCCCCTCCCGCCCCCGCCGGACTGACCGCCCAGGCGGGCAGCGCCACCAGCGTGCACGTCATGTGGGACGCGGCGGCGGACGGCGACGGGGTGACCGGCTACCAGGTCTTCCGGGCCGGGGAGCTGGTGCGGGAACTCCCCGCGGAGAAGACCATGGTGGACGTCACCGGCCTCGCCCCGCAGACGGCGTACGCCTTCACCGTCCGGGCCCGGGACGCCGCCGGGAACGTCTCCGGGGCCGGACCCGCCGTCGAGGCGACCACCCCCGCGGCGAAGGCCGAGGACCGCGTGGCCCCCACCGCCCCGGCCGCCACCACGGGCCGCGCGACCGGGCCCCGGTCCGCGCGGCTGACGTGGACCGCGGCCGGCGACGACACGGGCGTGACGGCGTACGACGTGCACCAGGGCGGCGTCCGCATCCACACCGCCGGCCCGGGCGAGACCTCGACCACCCTGACCGGCCTCCAGCCGGACACCGTCTACACCTTCACCGTGCGGGCCCGGGACGGCGGCGACAACGCCTCCCCCGACGGCCCGGCCGTGGACGTCACCACCCCGCCCGCCGCGGGGGACGGACCGGGCACCGCCCCCTCCGGGTTCACCGCGACCGCCTCCCCCGGCGCGGTCACCCTCTCCTGGACGGCACCGGACACGGGCCGCGAGACCAGCGACTACGAGCTCCACGTCAACGGACGCCTCACGACGACCGTGCAGTTCGGCGCGGGCGCCGTGCCCGCCGGCCGCGCGGAGCACCGGCTCGCCGTGGCCGAGCCCGCCGGCACCGTGTGGCGGATCAAGCTCCGCGCCAGACTCCCCGACGGCAACTGGGGCGCCTTCTCCGCGGAGCGCGAGGTGACCCTCGTTCCCTGAGGTACGACAGCAATTCGCCCTGAACCGCACGTACGGACCCGAAGATCACGCACAATGCTTCCGTGTTCGGTGAGTACTCGGTCAACAACAATCAGGCAGACCCGGCGGCCGACGGCCCTCAGCCAGAATCTGGCGCCGTGCCGGGAAACCTGCCGCCGGAATCGGCGAGCTTCGTCGGCCGGGAGCGCGAACTCGGCCTGCTGGACGGACTGTTGCGCGAGCGGCGGCTGATCACCCTGACCGGGGTGGGCGGCGTCGGCAAGTCCCGGCTCGCCCTGCGGGCCGCGGCCCGCGCCCGCCGGGAGCACCCCGACGGCGTCTGGTGGGTCGAGCTGTCGCCGCTGCGCGACCCCCGCCTGCTCACCGCCACCGTCGCCCACGCCGTCGGCCTCGCCGACCACTCCGCGGCCCCGCTCGACGAGGAGCTGTGCGCGTGGATGGCGGACAGGACCCTGCTCCTCGTACTGGACACCTGCGAGCACCTGGTGGCCGACTGCCGCCACCTCGTCGGCGAACTCCTCCAGTCCGCGCCCGGGTTGACGGTCCTGGTCACCTCCCGGGAGCCGCTCGGCTCCCCCGGCGAGCGGGTCGTCGACGTCCGCCCGCTGCCCTGCGAGGGCCCCGACAGCGACGCCCTCGCCCTCTTCCGCGCCCGCGCCCTCACCGCTGCCCCGCGGACGGCCGCCGCCTTCGCCGACCCGGACGGGGCCGGGGTCGCCGCCGACGTCTGCCGGCGCCTGGACGGGATCCCGCTCGCCCTGGAACTGGCCGGCGCCCGCATGCGGCGGTGGAGCCTGGAACAGATGGCCGAGCGGCTCGGCGCACGGTTCGACGTGCTCTCCGACAGCCGCACCGCCCGGCCGCCCCGGCACCGGACCATGCGGACCGCGATCGGCTGGAGCCACGAGCTGTGCGAGCCGGTGGAGCGGCTGCTCTGGGCCCGGCTCTCGGTCTTCAGCGGGGACTTCGACGCCGCCGCCGCCCGCGCCGTGTGCGCGGGCGGACCGCTGCCCGCCGCCCGGGTGGAGCGGGTGCTGGCCGGCCTCGTCGCCAAGTCGGTGGTGCGGCGCACCGAGGAGCGGGGCACCGGGACCCGCTTCCGGATGCTCGACACGATCCGCGAGTACGGGCACGGCTGGCTCGCCGAACTCGGCGAGGACCGGCTCGTCGCCGACCGGCACGCCCACTGGTACGCCGCGCTCGCCCGGGCCGCCGACCAGGGCTGGCTGGGCCCCGGTCAGGTGGACTGGTACCGCAGGATGACCGCCGAGCGCGCACAGCTGCGCACGGCGCTGGAGCACCTGCTGGGCGCGGACCCGACGGCGGCCCTGGAGATGGCCGGGGCGCTGTGGTTCTACTGGTTCGCGTGCGGGCACGCCCGCGAGGGCCGGGGCTTCCTGGAACGGGCCCTGCGGGCCGCTCCGCCCGTCGGCGCCGCGTACAACCAGGCCCAGTGGGCGCTCGGCCTCACGGCGATGCTCCAGGGCGACATGGACGCGGCCCGGGAGATCGGCGCCCGGTGCGCCGGCGCGGCGGCCCGGCTGGCCGACCCCGAGCGGGAGCTGCGCGCGGCGTACCTGTCGGCGGTGTCGGTCCTGATGCCCGGCGATCCCGTACGGGCCCTCGCGCTGGCCGGACCGCGGGCCAGGGCCGCCCACGGCGGGCGCACCAGCGCCCCCGGCTGGCTGCTGTGCAAGCTGGCCACCGGTTACGCGCTGTGCGACCTGGAACGGTACGAGGAGGCCACCGCGGAGGCGCGCTCCCTGCGGGAGGCCTGCGCGGAGCTGGGCGAGCGGTGGCTGCGGGCGTACGCGGACTACATCCTGGCGGTGGCCGCGCTGGGCCTGGGCGACCACGGGGAGGCGGCGCGCCACGTACGGGCCATGCTGTCCGGCAAGCGGCTGCTGGGCGACCGGTTCGGCATCGCGCTCGGCCTGGACGTGCTGGCGGCGGCGGTGGCCGCGCTGGGCGACGGGGAGCTGGCGGCGCGCCTGTTGGGCACCGGGCACGCCTGGTGGCGCACGGTGGGCCGGCCGCAGATGGGCGGCTCGCCCTCGCTGACGGCGCTGCGGGACCGGGGCGAGCGGCAGGCCCGCGCGGCGATCGGCGACGCCGCGTACGAGACGGCGTTCCTGGGCGGCGCGGCGGCACCCACCGGCTGAGCACCAGCCGGTGGGCGGTGTGCGGCGGCGATGGACCGCGTCGGGGCTCCCGTCAGTACGGGAGGGGTCTGCCCGACGGTGTGCGCAGGTCCAGGTCTCGGGGGGCGGGCTTCGGGACGGGCTTGCGGATCAGCTGCTGGCGCATGCTGCCTCCTCGGCTCAGACCAGGGCCGGTCGGCGGGGTTCCACCGTTCGGCCGTCGGGGAGCAGTTCACCGGTGTCGTCGAAGACGACGGCGCCGTTGCACAGCAGGCTCCAGCCCTGTTCGGGATGGAAGGCCACCACGCGGGCGGTCTCGTGGTCGGCGCTGTCTACGGCAGGGCAGGGGGGCTGGTGGGAGCACATGGCGCACCTCCTCGCAGAGTGGGGCGGGAGGGCCGGTGGTCACCCGGTCGAATCCGCGATCCACGGTGGCGGTGAGTATTGCTGATCGCCACCCCCGGGCGGAACCCATAGCGGCCGCCCAGTTCACGGTGTGTATGCCCGATTACGATGCGCTCATGCCCGGCATCCGGATCATTCACCGCACATCCCTCCCGCCGGCCGCGGCCTGGCACCGGCTCACGGACTGGGAGCGCCACGGCGCGCAGGTCCCCCTCACCCGGACGGTCGTCTCCACGGCTCCCCCCACGCACGTCGGAACGGTCTTCACGGCGCGCACCGGAGTGGGCCGGATCACCTTCGACGACCCGATGGAGGTGACCCTCTGGCGTCCCCCGGGCCCCGGCGCGGCGGGACTGGTGCGGCTGGAGAAGCGCGGCCGGGCGGTGACGGGCTGGGCCGAGATCGAGGTGCGCCCGCTGCCCGGGGGCGGCACGGAGGTGCACTGGCGCGAGCACCTGCGCCTGCGCGGCCTCCCGCGCCTCCTGGACCCGGTGGTCGACGCGGCGGGCCGGGTGGTCTTCGGGCGGGCGCTGCGCGGCATGTTGCGCCCGTAGGGCCCGGGTTAGGGTTCCCCCCGTCACCACGACCGGTGATCACCGCGAGCACCGAGGGGGATCTCCGTGGCCACCCCGCCACCTCCGCAGCAGGGCCGCTACCCCGGACCCGGCCCGCACCCGGCCCCGTTCCCGCCGGGGGTCGCCTTCGCCCCGTACGGGACGCCTCAGGCCCCTCCGTACGGGGCGTACGCGCCCCGCACGCCGGAGGAGGGGGCGTACGGCTGCCGGGTCTGCGGGTCGCTGCCCGTCGCGGACACGACCGTGTACGGCCACCGGGGCATGGTGGTGATGATGCGGTTCCTCAGCCGGCGGGGACCGTTCTGCCGCGACTGCGGCCTCCGCGTCGTGCGCGACATGTCGGCCAGGACCCTGTGGCAGGGCTGGTGGGGTCCGCTGTCCCTGTTCGTCACGCCGGTGGTGCTGCTGACGAACCTCGCCCCCTGGAGCAGGCTGCGCAGGCTCGGGCCTCCGACCGGCGGCGCCGTGGCCCCGCTCGACCCGGGCCGGCCGCTGTGGCGGCGCCCGGCGGCGGTCGCCGTGCTCGTTCCGATGGTGCTGGGGGCCCTCGCGGTCCCGGTCCTCGTCCTGGTCGCCCTGGCGGGCGGCGACGGGAAGCAGGCACCCCTGGCCGTCGGGCAGTGCGTGCGCAACGCGGGCGACTGGCGCGAGCAGGACCTGCGGGTCACGGAGTGCGGTTCGGTCAGCGCCGAGTTCGAGGTCACCCGGCTGCTGGACGCGCCGGGGGTGACCTGCGCGGACGGCGAGTACATCGCCCACCTGGAGTACGGCCCGGGCGGCCGGACGGCGAGCTGCCTGCGGCCGCTGCGCTGAGCGGCCCGGGGGCGGCGGCCCCCGCCGGCGGGCGTCCGCCGCCCCCGGGGGCGGCGGACGGCACCCCCCTGGGCCGTCTCTTTCGGATCTTGCCGGGCCCGCGACGCCTGGCACCGCGCCCGGCCGCACTGCCAGGGCAACCGAGTACGTCCAGTACACGGGCGCCCCGACAGCACGACCAGGCACGGCGCCAGACGCCGCGGGCTCGGCCGACAAGATCCGAAAGAGACGGCCTAGCGGATGGGCATGTCGGAGATGGTGCGGGCGATCACCAGCCGCTGGATCTCGCTCGTGCCCTCGAAGATCGTGTAGATCGCGCTGTCCCGGTGCATCCGCTCCACCGGGTACTCCCGGGTGAAGCCGTTGCCGCCGAGGATCTGCACGGCCTGGGCGGTGACCTTCTTGGCCGTCTCGCTCGCGAAGAGCTTCGACATCGAGCCCTCCGCCGAGGTGAACGGCCGGCCCGCGACCGCCATCCACGAGGCGCGCCAGACCAGCAGCCGGGCCGCGTCGATCCGGGTCCGCATGTCGGCGAGCTGGAAGGCCACGCCCTGGTTGTCGATGATCGGACGGCCGAACTGCGTGCGGGTCTTGGCGTAGTCCAGGGCGACCTCGTACGCCGCGCGCGCGGTGCCCACCGCCATCGCCCCGACGGCCGGCCGCGACGCCTCGAAGGTGGCCATGGCGGCGTTCTTCACGCGCTCGCCGCCCCCGCTGCGCGCCCGCTCGCGGGCCCGCGCGAGGCGCTCGTCCAGCTTCTCCTTGCCGCCGAGCAGGCAGGAGCCGGGGACGCGTACGTCCTCCAGCACCACCTCGGCGGTATGCGAGGCGCGGATCCCGTGCTTCTTGAACTTCTGCCCCTGGGACAGGCCGGGCGTGTTCGGCGGCACGATGAAGGAGGCGTGCCCCTTGGTGCCGAGTTCCGCGTCCACGACAGCGACGACGATGTGGACGTTGGCGATGCCGCCGTTGGTCGCCCAGGTCTTGGTGCCGTTGAGCACCCACTCGTCCTTGGCCTGGTCGTACACGGCGCGCGTGCGCATGGCGCCGACGTCCGAGCCGGCGTCCGGCTCGGAGGAGCAGAAGGCGGCGACCTTCACGTCGTTCGCGTCGCCGTACATCTGGGGTATCCAGGTGCCGATCTGCTCCTCGGTGCCGTTGGCGACGACGCCGATCGCGGCGAGCCCGGTGCCGACGATGGACAGCGCGATGCCCGCGTCGCCCCAGAAGAGCTCCTCCATCGCCATCGGGATGCCGAGGCCCGTGGGGTCGAAGAACTGCTGGGCGTAGAAGTCCACCGAGTAGATGCCGACCTTGGCGGCCTCCTGGATGACGGGCCAGGGAGTCTCTTCGCGCTCGTCCCACTCCGCGGCCGCGGGCCGGATCACGTCGGCCGCGAAGCCGTGGATCCAGTCGCGGACCTGAATCTGGTCGTCGTTGAGCTCCATGGTGAACTCCGCCATGTCCCCTCCAGCTGTCTGTTCTCGCCCAGATGTGTGTTACTAGCGGTAACCCACACGATCGCCACAGTCTGTTACCGGCTGGTAAGCACTGTCAAGCAGAGCGGATCCGGTCCCCGCCCAGGGCAGCGGCGGCCGCCGCGTCGATCACCGGGGTGTGCGGGGTGTTACGTTGCGTGGGCGTCACGCACATCGCAAGGGCGGGGAGAGAAACACCATGGAGACCACGCAGCACGCAGGCGAGCCCGGCGCGGCCGAGCGGCGGCGGCGCGAGCTGCTCGAAGCCGCCGACCGGGTCGTGCTCAGGGACGGCCCGAAGGCCTCCATGAACGCCATCGCGGCGGAGGCCGGCATCACCAAGCCCATCCTCTACCGCCACTTCGGCGACAAGGCCGGGCTCTACCAGGCGCTCGCCGTCCGTCACACCGACGCCCTCCTCGACTCGCTGCGGGCGGCGCTCGACGCCCCGGCGGAGCGCCGCTCCCGGGTGGAGGCCACCCTGGACACCTATCTCGCGGCCATCGAGGCCCGCCCCCAGGTGTACCGGTTCCTCATGCACCCGGCCGAGGACTCGCAGGCCGCCGAGCGCGGCTTCGACGTCGGCCTGCACTCGGCGCCGCTGCTGCGCCGGCTCGGCGAGGAACTGGCCCAGGTGGTCGGCGAGCGCGTGGACCTCGGCCCCGGCGGCGAACGCCTCGCCCGGATCTGGGGACACGGCATCGTCGGCATGATGCACGCCGCGGGCGACTGGTGGCTCGGCGAGCGCCCGTGCGACCGCGCCGAACTGGTCGCGGGCCTCACCGACCTGCTCTGGGGCCGCCTCGCGACCGCGGGCAACCGGGCGGACGGCCCCGGCTTCTGACCGCGGCCGGCCCCGCCGGACTCACCCCCGTGGGGCCGCCGCGTCCGTACTCCAGGGAGCCTTCCGGATCGCCCGCCGCAGCCGGCGGGCCCGCAGCCCCGTGACGCGGTCCGCGTACACGGTGCCGTCCAGGTGGTCGCACTCGTGCTGCAGGCACCGGGCGAAGAACCCGGTGCCCTCGATCCGCACCGCCGCCCCGTCGGTGGTGACCCCCTCGACGACCGCCCGGTCGAAGCGGACCGTGCCCGCCTCCAGTCCGGGCAGCGACAGACAGCCCTCGGGTCCGGTGAACTCCTCCCCGTCGGCCTCCACCAGGCGGGGGTTGACGACGTGCCCGACGTGCCGCACGTCCTCGTCGTCCGGGCAGTCGTATACGAACACCCGCTGCCCGACGCCGATCTGGTTCGCGGCGAGCCCGACCCCCTCGGCGGCGTACATCGTGGCGAACATGTCCTCCACGAGCCGGTCGAGCGCGGGCCCGAACCCGGTGACCTCCGCGCAGGCGGAATGGAGCACCGGATCGCCCAGCAGGCTCATGGTGCGGACGAGTCCGGTGGTGCCGGGAATGGGGCGCTGTCGCATGGCCGTAAGGGTACGACGGGCGAATATATGAGGAGATCCGCCGCGTCGCGGGGGCGCCGCGGTCAAGGCTCCGGCACGGACTGGATAGGCTGGGGCCGACCGACGCAAGGAGGACAAGGGACGATGGCAGGCAACACGGAGCCGCTTTCGCCGCGGGCCAAGCTGGCCGTGACGGCGGGCAAGGCCGCGGCGGCGGTGTCGCGGGCCGCGGGACGCGGAAGCGGATCGGTGATCGGGGGCAAGGTCGCGCTCAGGCTCGACCCCGATCTCCTCGGAGCGCTCGCGCAACATCTCGACGTCGTCCTCGTCTCCGCGACGAACGGCAAGACCACGACGACCCGGCTGATCGCCGAGGCCCTGCGGGCCAGCGGTCCGGTCGTCTCCAACGCGCTGGGCGCGAACATGCCGGCCGGCATCACCTCGGCGCTGGCGGGCGGTTCGGACGCCAAGTACGGCGTCATCGAGGTCGACGAGAAGTACCTGGCCGGAGTGGCCCGGGACGTCACCCCCAAGGTGATCGCCCTGCTCAACCTCTCCCGCGACCAGCTGGACCGCGCCGCCGAGACCCGCATGCTCGCGGAGAAGTGGCGCGAGGGCCTCTCGGGCTCCAAGGCGGTCATCGTCGCGAACTGCGACGACCCGCTGATCGTGTGGTCCGCCTCCTCGTCGCAGAACGTGGTGTGGGTCGCGGCCGGCCAGGAGTGGAAGGACGACGCCTGGTCGTGCCCCTCCTGCGGCGGCGTGATGCAGCGCCCGGGCGACGACTGGTTCTGCGGCGAGTGCGGCTTCCGCCGTCCGACGCCCAGCTGGGTGCTCTCCGGCGACCACGTCCTGGACCCGCACGGATCGGCCTGGCCGATCCACCTCCAGCTGCCCGGCCGCGCCAACAAGGCGAACGCCGCCACCTCGGCCGCCGTGGCCGCCGTCTTCGGCGTCCCGCCGCAGGTCGCGCTGGAGCGGATGTACCAGGTCCAGGCCGTCGCCGGCCGCTACGACGTGGTGAACTTCCAGGGCCGCGAGGTGCGGCTGCTGCTCGCCAAGAACCCGGCCGGCTGGCTGGAGACGTTCTCGCTCATCGACCCGCCGCCGACCCCGGTGGTCCTGTCGGTGAACGCCCGCGGCGCGGACGGCACCGACACCTCCTGGCTGTGGGACGTGGACTACACGCGCCTGGCCGGCCACCCGATCTTCGTGATCGGCGACCGGAAGCTGGACCTCGCCGTCCGCCTGGAGGTCGCGGGACTGGACTTCCGCGTCTGCGAGACCCTCGACGAGGCCGTGCAGCTGGCTCCGCCCGGACAGATCGAGCTGATCGCCAACTACACCGCCTTCCAAGACGTGCGCCGCCGCGTCGGCAACTAGTACCCATAAGGACACGAGCATGAGCGACAACAGCCTGCGTCTGGTGTGGATCTACCCCGACCTGCTGAGCACGTACGGGGACCAGGGCAACGCCCTCGTGGTGGAGCGCCGGGCGCGCCAGCGCGGCCTGGACGTGCAGCGCGTGGACGTCCGCAGCGACCAGCCGATCCCCACCTCGGGCGACATCTACCTGATCGGCGGCGGTGAGGACCGCCCGCAGCGGCTGGCCGCCGAACGTCTGGTGCGCGACGGCGGTCTGGAGCGGGCCGTCTCCAACGGGGCGATCGTCTTCTCCGTCTGCGCCGGGTACCAGATCCTCGGCAAGGAGTTCGTCAACGACGTCGGCCAGCGCCAGGAGGGCCTCGGCCTGCTGGACGTGGTCACCGTCCGCGGCGAGGGCGAGCGGTGCGTCGGCGACGTCCTCGCCGACATCGACCCGCGCCTGGGCCTGCCCCAGCTGACGGGCTTCGAGAACCACCAGGGCATCACCCACCTCGGGCCCACCGCACGGCCGTTCGCCCGGCTGAGCATGGGCCGCGGCAACGGCACCGGCGACGGAACCGAGGGCGCGTACAACGACACGGTGTTCGGCACCTACATGCACGGCCCCGTGCTGGCCCGCAACCCGCTGGTCGCGGACCTGCTGCTGAAGCTGGCCCTCGACGTGAACGCGCTGCCGGGTCTCGACGACCGGTGGTACGAGGCGCTGCGCACCGAGCGCATTTCGGCCGCCACGCAGCCGGCCTAGGCGCCCGCGGCAGCATCCCGGCACGTCGCCGTCGGCCCGGCTCCCCCAGGTGGGAGCCGGGCCGACGTGCGTTCGCACCACGGCCGGGACCAGCATGTGGAGGATGGTTCAGCCAACCCGGCTTCCGCTTGTAGGGTGACGTTTAGTTCCCACCGGACGACGTGGTCCGGTCGTCGGCCCACGTTGCAAAGGTCTCTTCCTGCCATGCGCATAGGTGTGCTCACCTCCGGTGGCGACTGCCCCGGTCTGAATGCCGTCATCCGTTCCGTCGTACACCGCGCCGTCGTCGACCACGGCGACGAGGTGATCGGCTTCCTCGACGGGTGGAAGGGTCTGCTGGAGGCGGACTACCGCAAGCTCGACCTCGACGCGGTGGGCGGCATCCTCGCCCGCGGCGGCACCATCCTCGGCTCCTCCCGGGTCCAGCCCGCGCACCTGCGCGACGGCGTGGAGCGCGCCCGCGGCCACGTCGCCGACCTCGGCCTCGACGCGATCATCCCGATCGGCGGCGAGGGCACCCTGAAGGCCGCGCACTTGCTCGCGGAGGCGGGCCTGCCGATCGTCGGAGTTCCCAAGACCATCGACAACGACATCGCGTCCACCGACGTCACCTTCGGCTTCGACACCGCCGTCGGCGTGGCCACCGAGGCGCTGGACCGCCTGAAGACCACCGCCGAGTCCCACCAGCGCGTGATGGTGGTGGAGGTCATGGGCCGCCACACCGGCTGGATCGCCCTGCACTCGGGCATGGCGGCCGGCGCGCACGCGATCGTCGTGCCGGAGCGCCCCTTCGACATCGAGGAGCTCACGGCGATCGTCGGCGAGCGGTTCTCCGCGGGCAAGCGGTTCGCGATCGTCGTGGTCGCCGAGGGCGCCAAGCCCGCCCCGGGCGGCTCGATGGCCCTGGAGGAGGGCGGCACCGACATGTACGGCCACGAGCGGTTCGCCGGCATCGGCAACCGCCTCGCCGTGGAGCTGGAGCACCGGCTGGGCAAGGAGGCCCGGCCCGTGATCCTGGGCCACGTCCAGCGCGGCGGCACGCCCACCGCGTACGACCGCGTCCTGGCCACCCGCTTCGGCTGGCACGCCGTGGAGGCCGCGCACCGCGGCGAGTTCGGCATGCTGACGGCCCTGCGCGGCACGGAGATCGTGATGGTGCCGCTCGCCGAGGCGACCTCGACCCTCAAGACGGTCCCGGCCGAGCGGTACGCCGAGGCCCAGACGGTTCTGTGACCGTATGCCCGTTACCGCCGCCCCCGCGCGCAGGAGCGTACGGGGGCGGCACTACTGTGGTGGGGCGCCACAGTCAAGGGAGTGAACAGATGGACCACAGCGGGCACGGCATGGACATGAACATGGACCTGCCGCCGTTCACTCTCGGGCGCGGGCTGGAGTTCTCGTTCGACGCGTTCTTCCTGTTCGGCTCGCTGCTGGCGCTCGCCCTGTACGCGTGGGGCGTGCTGCGCCTGCGCCGCCGCGGGGACTCCTGGCCGCCGGGCCGCACCGTCGCGTTCACCCTCGGCGTGCTGACCGTGGTGCTGGTGATGTGCACCAAGCTGAACGACTACGGCATGGTCATGTTCAGCGTGCACATGGTCCAGCACATGGTGATCAGCATGATCACCCCGATCCTGCTGCTGCTCGGCGCTCCGATGACCCTCGCGCTGCGCGCGCTGCCGCCCGCCCCCCGCGGTCGCAAGGGGCCGCGCGAGCTGCTGCTCATGCTGCTGCACAGCCGCTACATGCGGGTGATCACCCACCCGGCGTTCACCATCCCGATGTTCATCGCCAGCCTCTACGGCCTGTACTTCACCCCGCTCTTCGACTTCCTCATGGAGAGCCGGACCGGGCACATCGCGATGATGCTGCACTTCCTCGCCGTCGGCCTCGTCTTCTTCTGGCCGATCATGGGCATCGACCCCGGCCCGCACCGCCCCGGCTACGTGATGCGGATGCTGGAGCTCTTCGCCGGCATGCCCTTCCACGCCTTCTTCGGCATCGCCCTGATGATGGCCAGCGAGCCGATGATCAAGACGTACGCGAACCCGCCGGCCTCCCTCGGCATCGACCCGCTCCTCGACCAGCAGTGGGGCGGCGGCATCGCCTGGGCCTTCAGCGAGATCCCCTCGGTGCTGGTGCTGATCGCGCTCGTCTACCAGTGGTACCACTCCGAGCAGCGGGCCGCGAAGCGCTCCGACCGGGCCGCCGACCGTGACGGTGACCAGGAGCTGGCGGCGTACAACGCGTATCTGGCCTCGCTGCAAGCGCGTGGCCAGTAGCGCGGGACCGCCTTCGCGCGCGACCATGGGGCATGACCGGATCCGTTAAGGCGATGGCCGTCACGACCTTCGCCGCTCTGGTGGCCGTCGCCGCGTACTCCGTGGCCCTCGGCAGCAACGGCTGGCTGTGGTTCGGCTGGGTGGTGCTGGGGCTGCTGACCGCAGGGATGGCCGCTTCCCGCGGCGCCTGACCGCCCGACGGCCGCGCGCCGTCCGGTGACGCTCCCCCGCGGCGGGGCCCGGCGCCCGTTCCCCGTGCGCACCGTCCTGCCCTGAGAACCCCCGCGAACCCCTGCGAGCCCCTGCCCTCCGGTGGATCCGCACGTCCCGGTCGCGGGCCCGCGGGACCCCTGCGCGCGCTCCGCGGGGCGACTGCGGCTCCGGGAAGCGGCGGCCGGGCCGGGTGTCCGGTGCGATCCCTCCGCGGACGGTCCGTGCCCGCCCCGTGACGGGGTGTCGGACGGCCCCTAGACTGGATCTTTTCCGTGATTCCCGCATGTCCGGCCCCGGCCGGCGACAGGAGCGACCTGGTGTTCTACCACTTGCTCAAGCACGTGCTGCTCGGTCCGCTGCTGCGCCTGCTCTTCAGACCGAGGATCGAGGGCCTGGAGAACATCCCGGAGGAGGGGGCCGCGATCATCGCGGGCAACCACCTGTCGTTCTCCGACCACTTCCTGATGCCCGCGATCCTGAAACGGCGGATCACCTTCCTCGCGAAGGCCGAGTACTTCACCGGCCCCGGGGTCAAGGGCCGTCTCACCGCCGCCTTCTTCCGCAGCGCCGGGCAGATCCCCGTGGACCGCTCCGGCAAGAACGCCGGGCAGGCGGCGCTGCGCGAGGGGCTGGGCGTGCTGGCCCAGGACGAGCTGCTCGGCATCTACCCGGAGGGCACCCGCTCGCACGACGGGCGGCTGTACAAGGGCAAGGTGGGCGTGGCCGCGATGGCGCTGGGGGCGGGCGTGCCCGTCGTACCGTGCGCGATGGTCGGGACCTTCGAGATCCAGCCCCCCGGCCAGAAGATCCCGAAGATCCGGCGGGTCACGATCCGCTTCGGCGCGCCGATGGACTTCTCCCGGTACGCCGGGCTGGAGGGCGAGCGGGCGGTCCTGCGGGCCGTCACGGACGAGATCATGTACGCGATCCTCGGCCTGTCCGGCCAGGAGTACGTCGACCGGTACGCGGGCGACGTCAAGGCCGAGGAAGAGGAGGAACGGAAGAAGGCCCGGCGCCGGTCGCGCTGAGCCTCCTCCCGTACGTCCGGACCGGGGGGCGGGCCCGAGGCCCGCCCCCCGGAGCGGTGCCTAGCGGACGGCCGGGAGCTCCTCGCGGGCCGGGAGGTCGGACCCCGGAGCCTGCGCGGAGGACTTCGCGGCGGCGGACGCCGGGGCGACCGGGGTCGCGTGCGGACCGCACTTCACGTCCTTGGCGTCCACCTTGCCGGTGAGCAGGTAGGCGTCGACGCGGGTGTTGATGCAGGGGTTCACCAGGCTGGTGACACCGTGCGAGCCGGCGTTCTGCTCGGTGATCAGGCGCGAGCCGGCGAGGCGGCGGTGCAGGGAGACCGCGCCCGCGTACGGCGTGGCCGCGTCCCGCTCGGACTGGACGATCAGCACCGGGGCCAGGCCGCGCTTGGCGCCGACCTCGATCGGGGTGCTCTGCTTGGACTTCCAGGTCGCGCAGGGCAGGTTCATCCACGCGTTGGACCAGGTCAGGAACGGGTACTTCTGGTGCAGCCTGCTGTTGTCCCGGTCCCACTTGGCCCAGCTGGTCGGCCACTTGGCGTCGGCGCACTCGACGGCCGTGTAGACGGCGTTGCCGTTCTCGGCGGCGGCGTTGCCCGCCGTGTCCGACATGTCCGGGGCGATCGCGTCGACCAGGGCCTGCGTGTCACCGGCGGCGTAGGCGGCCCAGGTCTGGGCGACGGGCACCCAGGAGGAGTCGTAGTACGGGGCGCCCTGGAAGAAGCCGATCAGCTCGGCCGGGCCGACGACCCCGCCGATCGGGTCGGCCTTGGCGGTGGCGCGCAGCTCCTGGTACTTCGCCTCGACCTTGGCGCGGGTGGTGCCGAGGTGGAAGACGGCGTCGTTCTTGGCGACCCAGTCCTGCCAGTCGTTCCAGCGGGTCTGGAAGGCGACGTCCTGGCCGAGGTTGGCCTCGTACCAGATGTTGTCCTGGTCCGGGTCGACGACGCTGTCGACGACCATGCGGCGCACGTGGGTCGGGAAGAGGGTCGCGTAGACCCCGCCGATGTAGGTGCCGTAGGAGACGCCGAGGAAGTTCAGCTTCTTCTCGCCGAGGGCGGCGCGGATCACGTCGAGGTCGCGCGCGGTGTTCGGCGTGGTCATGTGCGGCAGCATCTCGCCGCTGCGCTCCTTGCAGCCGTCCGCGTACTCGGCGGCGAGCTTGCGCTGGGCGCGCTTGTCGGCCTCGCCGCCGGGCACCGGGTCGGCCTTGGGGGCCTTGACGAACTCCTGCGGGTCCACGCAGGAGATGGGCGCCGAGTGGCCGACGCCGCGGGGGTCGAAGCCCACGAAGTCGTACGCCTTGGAGGCGTTGACCCACAGCGGGCTCTTGGTGGTGACCCGGCGCGGGAAGCGCATGCCGGAACCGCCGGGGCCGCCGGGGTTGTAGACGAGCGCGCCCTGGCGCTCCTGCGCGGTGCCGGTGCTGCCGATCCGGTCGACCGCGAGCTCGATGGTCTTGCCGAACGGCTTGGAGTAGTCGAGCGGGACCTTGACCCAGCCGCACTGGATGGGCTTCTCCAGGCCCCAGTCGGCGGGACAGTCCTTCCACTCGATACCGGTGCGGGCGGCGCGGGCGGCGGCGATCCGTACGCCGGCCGCCTCCGCGGACCCGTTGTCGCGGCCGGCGGTGGCGGCCGTGGCGGTCGGCGCGAGCAGCAGGCTCGCCGCCAGCGTGCCGGTGATCAGAGTGGCGGCGCTCCCCAGCGCCGCGGTGCGTATCACGTGGTTGTTCCCCCTGCGTCAAGTGCCGCGGTGGCGGCCGGAATCGGTCGGGTTCGGTCGTCGGCGTGCAGGGCGATCCTGTCCTCTGGCGGGGACCCGGCGACAGGGCGGAGTGCAGTTCTTTGCCAACCCGATAACCGGCGAGGCGTGTACCGCTGAGCGGATCGCGCCGCGTCGGGACCTCACCAGCCGTACGCGGCACGGGCCGCGTCGAGCAGCGCGCGCAGCCGCAGGGCGTCCGGGGCCAGGACCGTCACGAGGACCGCGGGACCCGCCAGCGGGGTCACCGCGGCGAACTCCCCCAGTACGGCGGCCGCCTGCGGGGCCGTGGCGAACGCCGGGTCCACCACGAGGAGCTGGCCCAGCGCCCGGTGCCCCGCGAGGCCGGCCGGACCGTCCCAGCCGCCGGGCGCGCCCGGCCCGCAGGCGACCTCCTGATCGAGCAGCGGACGGCCGTCCCGGGTGACGGCGAGCCGGCTGCGCAACAGCCCCGGCGCCTCCCCGCTGCGGCCCAGCACCTGTTCCTCGCGCAGCAGCAGCCGGGCCGTGGGGGCCAGCCGGACCCGGGTGCGCACCCGCAGGTCGCTGCCGCGCACGGACACCAGGGGTTCCGGCAGCCACCGCACCGACGCCCCGTCCTCCAGGGTGAGGTGGACGTCGTACCGCGCGGGCTCGCCGCCGCGGCCGGGCAGCGCGAGGGTGGCCGCCGCCGACCCGAGGCCGAGGTGGGCCCCGGGGCCGGCGACGGCCTCGACCGTGAGGTGGTCCCCGCCCAGCGGGGCGCTCATCGCGCCGACCAGGACGACCCCGGCCTCGGGGGGCGTCGCGCGGGTGCGGCGCAGGGCGAGCGGCCCCTCCCCGGCCAGCAGGGGCAGGGCGGTGCCGCCCCGCCCGTCGGCGGCGGCGCGGATCCGGGCGGTGGCCCGCAGACCCGCCGCCGGGGCGGCGGCCGGGGCCGCGGCGGTCACCGTACGATCCAGGCGGCGATCCGCTCGCGCACCCAGTCCGCCACCGGGGCCACTCCGTCGGCGCTCCGCAGCGACTGGAAGGTGACCGGCAGCGCGCCGCGCTGCTCGGCGGCGTCCCGGGCCATCCGGTCCAGGTCGGAGCCGACGTACGGGGCGAGGTCGGTCTTGTTGACGACCAGGAGGTCGGCGGTGGTGACGCCGGGACCGCCCTTGCGCGGGATGTCGTCGCCGCCGGCCACGTCGATGACGAAGACCTGGGCGTCGACGAGCCCCCTGGAGAAGGTCGCGGTGAGGTTGTCCCCGCCGGATTCGATGAGGATCAGGTCGAGCGGGCCGACGCTCTCCTCCAGCTCCTCGACGGCCTCCAGGTTGGCGGAGATGTCGTCGCGGATCGCGGTGTGCGGACAGGCTCCGGTCTCGACGGCGGTGATCCGCTCGGGCGGCAGGACGGCCTCGCGGAGCAGGAACTCGGCGTCCTCCCGGGTGTAGATGTCGTTGGTGACCACCGCCATGGACAGTTCGGTGCGCAGGGCGCGGCACAGGGCCGCGACGGTGGCCGTCTTGCCGGAGCCGACGGGGCCGCCGAGGCCGATGCGCAGGGCGCGGCGGGTGCCGTCGGCGCGGACGGGCTCGGCGCTGTGGGTGTGGCGCCGGGGGTAGGTCACGCCGTGGTCGAGGTGCACGGAGGTCTCCTTGGGTTGTCGGTGGGGTACGGGGCGGCGTTCAGGAGGCGAAGAGGCGTACCGGCCAGTCGGCATGGACCTCGGCCGCGATGTCCAGCAGCGGCGAGGAGGC
Source organism: Streptomyces sp. NPDC048461 (assembly GCF_055587105.1). Taxonomy (NCBI): domain Bacteria; kingdom Bacillati; phylum Actinomycetota; class Actinomycetes; order Kitasatosporales; family Streptomycetaceae; genus Streptomyces; species Streptomyces sp. NPDC048461. Next base: position 128,738 of record NZ_JBVJGW010000014.1, read on the forward strand.
CGCGGGCAGGGCGTCCGTGCCGTCCGTGCGGGCCCGCAGGGCGGCCGCCACCGCCAGGGCGGCGACGGCGTCGAGCTCGGGGGCCAGGCGGGCCAGCACCCCGCTCGCCTCGAAGGGGTCCAGGCCCAGCAGCCGCACGGTCGCGGTCGCCGGCCCGCCGACGCTCTCGTACGCCGCCGCCAGCGCAGCGCCGTCCGGCCCGACGCCGGCCGACCGGGCGGTGAGCCCGAGGACGACGGGCTGGTGGGCTCCGCGCGGGAAGGCGGCCGCCAGGGCGTCGAGTTCCGGCGACGGCCAGGTGGCCCGGGCGGCCCGCAGCAGTTGCCGGCCCAGGCGCCGGCCCGCGGTGCGCAGGGCGGGCGAGGGCGTGCGGGCGTCGGCGGCGTCGTCCAGTACGGCCGGGTCGAGCCCGAGGGCGGCGGCCGCGGCGAGTCCGGCGGCGGTGAGTCCGGCGGTGTGCAGCCGGCCCCGGCAGAAGTCCTCCAGGGTGGCGGCGTCGTGGATGCGGCCCGCCTTGCAGGCGGCCTCGGCCCCGCCGGAGTGGGCGTGGCCCCCGGCGGGGAAGCGTCCGTCGGCGAGGACGAGCAGCGCGGCGAGGCTCATCGGAGCAGGCCCCCTCTCAAAACAGGAAGTATCTCTGCGCCATGGGCAGTTCGGCCGCGGGCGCCGGCTCCACGGCCTCGCCGTCGATGGTGACGGTGAAGGTGTCCGCGTCGACCTCGACCCGGGGCATGGCGTCGTTGTTGCGCATGTCCGCCTTGCCCACCTTGCGGGTGCTCTCGATGGCGGTGAACCGCTTGGCGAGGCCCAGCCGTTCGGGGAGGCCGTCGTCGAGCGCGGCCTGCGCGGTGAAGTTGAGCGAGTTCAGTCCGGGGGCGCGTCCCAGGCTGCCGAACATCGGGCGGGGCAGGACCGGCTGCGGGGTGGGGATGGAGGCGTTGGCGTCGCCCATCTGGGCGTAGGCGATCTGGCCGCCCTTGATGACGAGTTCGGGCTTGACCCCGAAGAAGGCGGGGGTCCACAGCACGAGGTCGGCGAGCTTGCCGGTCTCGACCGAACCGATCTCGCGGGCGAGCCCCTGGGCCACGGCCGGGTTGATCGTGTACTTGGCGACGTAGCGGCGGGCCCGGTGGTTGTCGGCGGGTCCGTCGCCGGGCAGGAAGCCGCGGCGCCTCTTCATCACGTGGGCGGTCTGCCAGGTCCTCATGACGACCTCGCCGACCCGCCCCATGGCCTGGGAGTCGGAGGAGATGATGGAGATGGCCCCGAGGTCGTGCAGAACGTCCTCGGCGGCGATCGTCGAGGGCCGGATGCGGGATTCGGCGAAGGCGAGGTCCTCGGGGACCGCGGGGTTGAGGTGGTGGCAGACCATCAGCATGTCGAGGTGTTCCTCGACGGTGTTGACGGTGTGCGGCCGGGTCGGGTTGGTGGAGCTGGGCAGTATGTTCGGCTCGGAGACCACGGTGATGATGTCCGGGGCGTGCCCGCCGCCCGCACCCTCCGTGTGGTACGAGTGGATGGTCCGCCCGCCGATGGCCGCGAGGGTGTCGGCGACGAACCCGGCCTCGTTGAGCGTGTCGGTGTGGATGGCGAGCTGGGCCCCGGTCTCGTCGCAGACTCCGAGGCAGGCGTCGATGACGGCCGGGGTCGCCCCCCAGTCCTCGTGGATCTTGAACCCGAGCGCCCCGCCGCGCAGCTGGGAGTGCATGGCCTCGCGGGACATCGTGTTGCCCTTGCCGAGCAGGCCGATGTTGACGGGGTAGGCCTCCAGGGCGGCGAACATCCGGGCCAGGTGCCAGGGGCCGGGGGTGATCGTGGTGGCCTTGGTGCCCTCGGCCGGTCCGGTACCGCCTCCGACGAGGGTGGTGATGCCCGAGACGAGGGCCTCCTCGATGACGGTCGGGGAGATGAAGTGCACGTGCGCGTCGACGGCGCCGGCGGTGACGATCTTCCCGTTGCCCGCGATGATCTCCGTCTCGGGGCCGATCACGAGCGTGGGCTCGACCCCGTCCATGGTGTCGGGGTTGCCGGCCTTGCCGATGCCGCAGATGCGGCCGTCGCGGATGCCGAGGTCGGCCTTGACGATGCCCCAGTGGTCGAGGACGACCACGCCGGTGATCACGGTGTCCGGGGCGCCCTCGGCCCGGGTGGTGCGGGCCTGACCCATCGACTCGCGGATCACCTTGCCGCCGCCGAAGACGGCCTCGTCGCCGGCCCGTCCGGGACCGCCGCTGAGGTCCTGCTCGATCTCGACGAAGAGGTCCGTGTCGGCCAGCCTGATCCGGTCACCGGCGGTCGGCCCGAAGAGGTCGGCGTACACCTGGCGGGAGATCTCAGCCATCGAGCGGCCCTCCGGTCTCCCCGCGCAGCCCCGGTACGGCGCGCAGCCCGCCCAGGGGTACGAGCTCCACGGCGACCGGGATGCCGGGCTCGAAGCGGACGGCGGTCCCGGCGGCGATGTTCAGCCGCAGCCCGCGCGCGGCGGCCCGGTCGAAGTCGAGTCCGGGATTGGCCTCGGCGAAGTGGTAGTGGGAGCCGACCTGGACGGGCCGGTCGGCCGCGTTGAGCACGGTGAGACGGGTGACGGGGCGGCCCTCGTTGAGGCGCACCGGACCGTCCCCGTAGGCGATTTCGCCGGGGATCATGGCGGGTACTCCTCCTCAGACGATCGGATCGTGGACGGTGACGAGCTTGGTGCCGTCCGGGAAGGTCGCCTCGACCTGGACGTCGTGGATCATCTCGGGGACCCCCTCCATGACCTCGCCCCGCTGCAGGACGGTGCGGCCGGAGGCCATCAGCTCGGCCACCGTCCGCCCGTCGCGGGCGCCTTCGAGGAGGTGCGAGGTGATCAGGGCGATCGCCTCGGGGTGATTGAGGAGCACCCCGCGCGCCCTCCGCTTCGCCGCCACGTCGGCGGCCACGTGGATGAGCAGTCGCTCCTGCTCGTGCGGTGTCAGTTGCACAGCTATCACCAGGCTTCCAGGACAAGATCGACATCGCGCCGGGCCGAACGGTACTGGGCGTCAACACCTTGTTGACCACCTCATATCCGGGCCAAGCATGTCTTGCCCAACGCGGGGAAAGGCTTTCCGTCCCGACCACCGCCGCTTTACCGGATGATGGGTGATCATTGGCGGTCGAACGTGGCGCCACGCTATGCGCCGCGCTTTTCCGTTGGGTTAACCCACGTTTCGGGGAGGCACCCGGTTCTGCTTCCGGGTCCCCGGAGACGGCTTCCGTATACGAAGCGCACACGGCCCGTTCCGAGGAGACGCATGTTCATCAACCCCGTCCGCCACATCACCTTCGATGCGGTCGACCCCTACAAGACGGCCGAGTTCTGGTCCGCGGTCACCGGTTTCCCCATCCATCCGGACGACGTGGACGGAGACGACGAGATCCTGCTGGAGCCCGGACAGCCGGGCGTGCCCGGCCTGTTGTTCATCCGGGTCCCGGACACGAAGTCCGTGAAGAACCGGGTCCACCTGGACATCCAGCCGGCGTCCGGCACCCGGGACGAGACCGTCGAGCGGCTCGTCGCGCTGGGCGCCGAGGTCGTCGACGACCGGCGCGCACCGGACGGCGTCATGGGCTGGGTCGTGCTCACGGACCCGGAGGGCAACGAGCTGTGCATCGAGCGCAGTGCCGCGGAGCGCGGCCTGTCCTGAGCGGCCGCCGGGGAGACGGGCGGCGGAGCGCGCCGCCCCCTCCCCGCGTTCAGCAGCCGGTGGGGCCGGCCACCGGCAGTCCGACCGTCCAGGGCAGCGCGATCCACACCGTCTTGCCGCCGTCGTCGGTGGGGCAGACCGTCAGCCGGCCGCCCGCCTCGACGGTCAGCCAGCGGATGATGACCATGCCCCGGCCGTTGTCCTGCTGCACGGCGGCGGGGAGCCGCTTGGGCCAGCGCGGGTGGCTGTCGGTCACGCCGACGCGGAGCCATTCGCCCCGCTCGAGCAGAACCTCGACGGTGAAGGTGGGCGACTGGCCGAAAGTGTGCTGTACGGAGTTGGTGGCGAGCTCCGAGACGATCAGCCGGACGCTGTCCGCGGTGTCGGCGTCGTCGGGCAGTCCCCACTCGCGCAGCACCTCCGCCACGAAGCGTCGGGCGGTGGCGACCGAGGCGGGTTCGCTCGGCAGAGTGACGGATGCTTCCTGGTGGTCTGCCATGGCGACGGTCCCTTTCCCACCCGGGGCGCAGCCGCCCCGGATCTGTGCTGGACGCCAGAGTGCCACCCATCGTGCCGAGGTTTCTGCCGTTCCCTCAAGTTATGCATATATCTGTCGCTCGATGCGGTGAACTCTGCTACGGAAGAGCGTATTTGGACGGCAGACTGGTGCGAGCTGTGCCGGTGGAAGGAGACGGGTGTGCAGCACGGTCCCGCGGTGCGTCGGCGCAAGCTCGGCGAGGAACTCCGTGCCCTGCGCGATCGGTCCGGACTCACCAGTGGTGAGGCCGCCCGGATCGCCGGATGGCACCAGTCGAAAATCAGCCGTATCGAAACGGGTCGCAGCGGCGTGAAGGCGGAGGACATCCGCGTGCTGCTCGACGTGTACGGGGAGATCGTGAGCCCGCAGCAGCGCGCGCTGCTGGAGGCGCTGTCCGCCTCGGCGTCGGGCCCCGCCCCGGGGGACGGCACGGGGCGGGGCCGGCACTGGTGGCACGACTACCGGGGGCTGCTGCCGCAGGAGTACCGGGACTTCATCAGCCTGGAGGCCGGTGCCCGGTCGGCGCGCACCGTGGAGCTGTCGGTGGTACCGGGGCTGCTCCAGACACCGGAGTACGCGCGGGCCGTGACCCGCGCCGCGCTGGGCGGGCTTCCCGAGCCGAAGGTGGACGCCCTGGTCGACGTACGCCTGGCGCGTCAGGCGGTGCTGCGGGCCGATCCGCCGCTGGAGCTGAGCGCGGTGCTCGACGAGGCGGTACTGCGCCGCCAGATCGGCGGCGCGGGGGTGATGGCGGAGCAGTTGCGGCACCTGGTGGAGGTGGCACGGCTGCCCCAAGTGAGCCTTCAGGTACTGCCGTTCAGCGTGGGGGGACATCTCGGCCTCACAGGACCGTTCGTCATCTTCTCATTTCCGAACATCGCCGATCTGGATGTGGTGGTACTCGACCATTTGACGAGTAGCCTCTATCTCGAGCGGAAGGAAGACCTCGAGGCGTACAGCGCCGCGTTCCGCACCATCCAGGCGCACGCCCTCCCGCCCCGGGACTCGTCGGGTCTCATCGGCTCACTCGCTGACGACGCGTAAGGAGGCACCCCCGTGTCCGCAACCCTCTTGGCCACCAGCGGACTTCTGATCGGCGCGCGGTGGCGGCGGAGCAGCCGCAGCACCGGAATGAACAACTGCGTGGAAGCGGCAGCCCTCACCGGCGGCCTGCTCGCCGTCCGCGACTCCAAGCGGGCGGACGGCCCGGCCGTGCTCTTCACCGGGCCTGCCTGGAGCGGCTTCCTCGCCCAGGTACGGGCGGACACCCGCCCGTAGCCCGTCCTACCGGTCCGTGGCGCCGGCCGGAGCGGTGCGCAGGATCGTCGACACGGCCCGGCTGATCTCCTCCCCCGTGAGATCGGCCCGGGCGGTGAGCCGGAGCCGGGAAATGCCGTCCGGCACCGACGGCGGCCGGAAGCACCCCACGGACAGTCCTGCCTCGCGGCAGTCGGCGGCCCAGCGCAGTGCCGCCGAAGCCGACGGGGCCCGTACCGACACCACGGCCGCGTCCGGCCGGGCCGCGGTCAGGCCGGACGCGGTGAGCAGCCCGTACAGCCGGTCGGCCACCTCGCGGGCGCGGCCGGCCCGCTCCGGTTCCCGCCGGAGCAGGCGCAGGCCCGCGAGCGCGGCGCCCGCGGCGGACGGGGCGAGCCCGGTGTCGAAGATGAAGGTCCGGGCGGTGTTGACCAGGTGCCGGATCACCTTGGCCGGGCCGAGGACGGCTCCGCCCTGACTCCCCAGGGACTTCGAGAGCGTCATCGTCGCGACCACGCCGGGCGCGCCCGCGAGCCCGGCGGCGTACAGCGCCCCGCGGCCCCCCTCGCCCAGCACGCCCAGCCCGTGCGCGTCGTCGACGACCAGCGCCGCGCCCTCGTCGCGGCAGGCGGCGGCGTACGCGGCGAGCGGTGCGGCGTCCCCGTCCACGGAGAACACCGAGTCGCTGACCAGCAGCGTCCGTCCGTCGTGCGCGGCGAGCGTCTTGCGCGCGGTCTCCGGGTCGGAGTGCGGGATCACGGCGGTCTCGGCGCGCGAGAGGCGGCAGCCGTCGACGATCGAGGCGTGGTTGCCCGCGTCGGAGACGACGAGGGTGCCCCGGTCGCTCAGCGCGGTGACGGCGGCGAGGTTGGCCGCGTACCCGGAGGAGAGGACCAGCGCCGCCTCGAACCCGCAGAAGGCGGCGAGCTCGCGCTCCAGGTCGGCGTGGAGTTCGGTGGTGCCGGTGACCAGGCGGGAGCCGGTGGCGCCGGCGCCCCAGCGCTCGGCCGCGTCCCGGGCGCCCCGTACGGTCTCGGGGTGCCGGGACAGTCCGAGGTAGTCGTTGCTGGCGAGGTCCAGGAGCGGTGAGGACGCCGGCCTCGGGCGCAGGGTGCGGACCAGCCCGGCCCGCTCGCGCGCCTGTTCCGCGTCGTCGATCCAGGCGAAGACGTCCGCGGGGGCGGAAATGTGCTCGGGCATCGGGGGGTCCTCGTTTTTGTCGGCAGTCCACAGACCAGCCCGACCCTATCCGGGCGTGACCTGCGGGTCATGTGTGGCGATACACACACTCCCATCCGGCCATGTTGTGTCATCTCTCCTTGGCCGGGAGTGGTCGTGTAGGCCAGGATCGGCGTCATGGACCTGCTGAACACCCTGGTGGACAAGGGGCTGCGGCGCGAGCTGCCGACCCGCGAAGAGGCGCTCGCCGTACTGGCGACTTCTGACGACGAACTGCTCGACGTGGTGGCCGCGGCCGGCAAGGTGCGCCGTCAGTGGTTCGGACGTCGGGTGAAGCTGAACTATCTGGTCAACCTGAAGTCGGGCCTGTGCCCGGAGGACTGCTCGTACTGCTCCCAGCGCCTGGGGTCGAAGGCCGAGATCCTCAAGTACACCTGGCTGAAGCCGGAGGAGGCCTCCCAGGCCGCGGCCGCCGGTGTCGCGGGCGGCGCGAAGCGGGTCTGTCTGGTCGCGAGCGGCCGCGGGCCGACGGACCGGGACGTGGACCGGGTCGGCAAGACGATCGCCGCGATCAAGGAGCAGAACGAGGGCGTCGAGGTCTGCGCCTGCCTGGGCCTGCTCTCGGACGGCCAGGCGGAGCGCCTGAAGGACGCCGGCGCCGACGCGTACAACCACAACCTCAACACCTCCGAGGCCACGTACGGTCAGATCACCAAGACGCACACGTACGCCGACCGCGTCGACACGGTGCAGAAGGCGCACGCCGCCGGCCTGTCCGCCTGCTCCGGCCTGATCGCGGGCATGGGCGAGAGCGACGAGGACCTGGTCGACGTCGTCTACTCGCTGCGCGGGCTCGACCCCGACTCGGTGCCGGTCAACTTCCTGATCCCCTTCGAGGGCACCCCGCTGGCCAAGGAGTGGAACCTCACCCCGCAGCGCGCCCTGCGCATCCTCGCGATGGTCCGCTTCGTCTGCCCCGACGTCGAGGTCCGCCTCGCGGGCGGGCGCGAGGTGCACCTGCGCTCGATGCAGCCGCTGGCCCTGCACCTGGTCAACTCGATCTTCCTGGGCGACTACCTGACCAGTGAGGGCCAGGCCGGCCAGGCCGACCTCGACATGATCGCGGACGCCGGTTTCGAGGTGGAGGGCGCCGGTACGACGACCCTGCCCGCGCACCGCTCCGACCTGGCGGCGGAAGCCGGCGCGGACGCGGCCCCGGCCGGCGGCTGCGGCTCGCACGGCGGCGGCGCCTCGGTCTGCGGTTCCGCGGCGCCCGCCGGCGCGGCCGAGCAGGCCGGCTGCGGTTCGGCGTGCGGCGGCTGCTCGGGGCACGCCGAGGCGGCTCCCGTACGGGCGCAGGCCGACGCCGGCGGCGTCCGGTCCGACCTGGTGTCGGTCCGACGGCGCGGCGCGGGGACGGACATCGCCCCCAATGCCTGATCCGCTCCACCCCCTGCCGGCCGGCGCGGAACTCCTCGCGCTGGACCGGCAGCACGTCTGGCACCCGTACGGCCCCATGCCCGGGCGGCAGGAGCCGCTGGTCGTCGCCTCCGCCTCGGGGGTCCGGCTGCGGCTCGCCGACCCGGCCCAGGGGCAGGGGCACGAAGAGCTGGTCGACGGCATGTCCTCCTGGTGGTCGGCCGTCCACGGCTACAACCACCCGGTGCTGAACGAGGCCGCGACGTCCCAGCTCGGCCGGATGTCGCACGTGATGTTCGGCGGGCTCACCCACGAGCCCGCCGTCCGGCTCGCCGCGCGGCTGGTCGAGATCACCCCGGCGGGACTGGAGCACGTGTTCCTGTCCGACTCGGGCTCGGTCTCCGTCGAAGTCGCCGTCAAGATGTGCCTGCAGTACTGGCGTTCGGTGGGACGGACGGGCAAGACCCGGCTGCTGACCTGGCGCGGCGGCTACCACGGGGACACCTGGCAGCCGATGGCCGTCTGCGATCCCGAGGGCGGGATGCACGAGCTGTGGCAGGGCCACCTGCCCCGGCAGGTCTTCGCGGACGCGCCGCCCGGAAACTTCGACACGCCCGTCGACCCGGCGTACGCCGACCACCTGCGCGCCCTGATCGCCGCCCACGCGGACGAGCTGGCCGCGGTGATCGTGGAACCGGTGGTCCAGGGCGCGGGCGGCATGCGCTTCCACAACCCCGGCTACCTGTGCGTGCTGCGCGACCTGTGCGACGAGTACGGGGTCCTGCTGATCCTGGACGAGATCGCGACGGGCTTCGGCCGCACGGGCGCCCTCTTCGCGGCCGACCACGCCGGGATCACCCCCGACGTGCTGTGCCTGGGCAAGGCCCTGACGGGCGGCTACCTCTCGCTGGCGGCGACCCTGTGCACGAGCCGGGTGGCCGACGGCATCTCGCGGGGCGAGGTGCCGGTGCTCGCGCACGGCCCGACCTTCATGGGCAACCCGCTCGCCACGGCCGTGGCGCTGGCCTCCGTCGACCTGCTGCTCGACCGGGACTGGGCGGGCGAGGTCAAGCGGATCGAGGCGGGCCTGCGCGAGGGTCTCGCCCCGGCCGCCGCACTGCCCGGCGTACGGGAGGTGCGCGTCCTCGGCGCGATCGGGGTGGTCCAGCTGACGCACGACGTCGACATGGCGGCGGCGACCCGGGCGGCGGTCCGGGAGGGCGTCTGGCTGCGGCCGTTCCGGGACCTGATCTACACCATGCCGCCGTACGTCACGGGCGACGCCGACGTGGCCCGCATCTGCCGCGCCGTGGTCGCGGCGGCTCAGGAGGGCTGAGATGTCCGTAGTGGTGGTGTCCGGCACGGGCACCGAGATCGGCAAGACGGTGGTCACCGCGGCGGTCGCGGCCGCGGCGGTCGCGGCCGGGCGCTCGGTGGCGGTGCTCAAGCCGGCGCAGACCGGCGTGGCCCCCGACGAGCCGGGCGACGCCGCGGAGGTGGTACGGCTGGCCGGGCCGTCGGTGACGGCGCTCGAACTGGCCCGCTACCCGGAGCCGTTGGCCCCGGACACGGCGGCCCGGCGCTCGGGGCTGGCGACCCTCTCCCCCGCGGAGATCGCCGAGGCGGCCACCCGGCTGGCGCTCACGCACGACCTGGTGCTGGTGGAGGGGGCGGGCGGACTGCTCGTCCGGTTCGACGGGGCGGGCCACACCCTGGCGGACGCGGCCCGGCTGCTCGGCGCGCCGACGCTGGTCGTCGCCCCGGCGGGCCTCGGCACCCTCAACGCGACCGCCCTGACGGCGGAGGCCCTGCGGGCGCGGGGTCTGACCGCGCTGGGCATCGTCGTCGGCAGCTGGCCGGCCGCGCCGGACCTGGCCTCCCGCTGCAACCTGGCCGACCTCCCGGAGGTCTCCGGCCTGCCGCTGCTGGGCGCGGTCCCGCAGGGCTCGGGCGCCCTCCCGCCGGACCGGTTCCGCGCGGCGGCCCCGGCCTGGCTCTCCCCCGCCCTGTCGGGCACCTGGTCGGCCGCCACCTTCCTCACCACCTGGCCCACCTGACCGGGCCCCGGAGGGCGGGGCGCCCCGGGACCCCGGTCGGGCGCGGACGCCCCCGAGGCGGCTCAACCACGGTCCGGGCCGCCATGGCACAGCGGAGCCCATCCAGCCCCGCCGGCGTTTGAGGCGCGGGGCGCGGGGCGGAGCCCCGAAACCACCACCCCGGCCGCACCCACCGGCACCCTCCGCGCCCCCCACCCAGCCCAGCCCGCGCCCGGCGGCGGCACAGCGGAGCCGATCCAGCCCCGCCGGCGTTTGAGGCGCGGGGCACGGGGCGGAGCCCCGGAACACCACCCCGGCCGCGCCCGCGCCACGGCGGAGCCCCGCACCCCCGGCCCCCGGCAGGCGACGGCAGGGATGAGGCCCCGCCGACCGGGCACCCTGGAAGTACCGGCACCGCCACCGCCCCGGAGGCCCACATGCCCACGCCCCGCCGTAGCCCGGCACCGGCACCACCCCACGACCCGGTCCACCACCCCCTCTTCGCGCGGTTCTACGCCCGCGCCAGCACCACCGCCGAGACCCGCGCCGGCATCGCCCCCCTCCGGCGCGAGCTGCTGCACGGCGTGTCCGGCCGCGTCATCGAGATCGGCGCCGGCAACGGCCTGAACTTCGCGCACTACCCCCGCGCCGTGTCCGAGGTCGTCGCCGTCGAACCGGAGCGCACCCTGCGCCGCCTCGCGTCCGCCGCCGCACAGCACGTCGAGGTGCCGGTGGACGTCGTGCCGGGCGCCGCCGAGGCGCTCCCCGTCAAGAGCGAGGCCTTCGACGCCGCCGTCGCCTCGCTGGTGCTGTGCACCGTACGGGACCTGCCCCGCTCCCTCGCCGAGCTGCACCGCGTCCTGCGCCCCGACGCCGAGCTGCGCTTCTTCGAGCACGGCCTGGCCCCCGGCCCCGGCATGGCGGGTGTCCAGCGCGCCCTCGACCGGACGGTCTGGCCGCGCCTGTTCGGCGGCTGCCACACCGCCCGCGACCCGCTCGCGTCGATCGAGGCCGCCGGCTTCCGGATCGTCTCGCACCGCTCCTTCCGGCTGCCCGAGCGCGGCCCGGCCCTCCCGACCTCCTACTGCGTGCTCGGCTCGGCCCGCCGCGTCAGTTGACCGGGTCGGTGGCGCGCCCGCGCTCGTCGTCCCGTACCGGCCCTACCGGCCCTACCGGCTCGAACGGCTTCACCCAGCGCCGCCAGTGGTCCTCGCGGTGGTACCCGGCCGCGGCCCACGCCCGTTGGGCCCGTTCGTTCGCCTCCAGGACCATCGCGTCGCCGCGCCGCCCGCCGACGGCGCGGAAGCGCCGTTCGGCGGCGTCAAGCAGCGCCGTCCCGATCCCCTGTCTGCGGTGCGCGGGCAGCACCGCCAGCCGGTACAGCGAGCAGCGCCATCCGTCGTACCCGGCCACCACGGAGCCCACCAGGGTTCCGCCGGACTCCGCGAGGATCAGCGCGTCCGGATCGCGTGCGATGAGCCGGTGCACGCCGTCCAGGTCGTCGGTGATGGACGTGCCCTCCGCGGCTTCCCTCCAGAAGGCGAGCACGTCCTCGGCGTCGGCCGGCGCGGCGGCCCGTATGCGCAGCTGGTTCATGATCGGGATCCAAGCACGACCGCAGACGGCCCGTCCGCGGTTTCCGCTCCGTGGGACGGGCCGCCGCCGCGGGACGCGGCGCCGCCGCAGGACCGGCGCGCGGGATCGTTCCTGCCGGGGCCCGCCACCCGTGCGGGGCTCCGCGGAAACCGCGGTCCACTCCCCTCCGCCTTCCTCTACCGTGTGAAAAAACGATCTCCCCTCGGACCCGGAACCGGGACTCCGAGCCTTCCTCCTCCCGAACGAAAGGTGTGAGCGTCCGCCCATGGGCGAGCCTGCCGGTCCCCGACACTCCCGCCCGCGACACCGCGCGGCACCCCTCCTCCTGGCCGATCATGGGACGGAGGTGATCGACCGATGACGGAAGTGCTCCTGCTCCTCCTGGCGCTGTTGCTCTGTCTCGTCTGCGGGGTCTTCGTCGCGGCCGAGTTCTCGCTGACCACCGTCGAGCGCAGCGACCTCGAACGGGCCGTCGAGCGCGGCGAGCGGGGTGCGGACAGCGCCCTGGCCGCGGTCAAGACGCTGACGTTCCAGCTGTCCGGCGCCCAGCTCGGCATCACCGTGACCGGCCTGGTCATCGGCATGCTCTCGAAACCGTCGATCTCGGCGCTGCTCCAGGGCCCGTTCGAGGCCATGGGGCTGTCACCCGGCGCCGCCTCCACCACGGCGCTGGTGCTCGGCACGGCGCTGTCGACCGTCGTCCTGATGGTGGTCGGCGAGCTGGTGCCCAAGAACTGGGCGATCTCCTCGCCGCTGGCGATCGCCAAGCGCGTGGCCATGGTGCAGCGGGCCTTCAGCCGGATCTTCAGGCCCTTCATCAGCCATCTCAACACCACGGCGAACCACATGGTGCGCCGCTTCGGGATGGAGCCCGCCGAGGAGCTGGCCTCGGCCCGCACCCCGCAGGAGCTGATGGCGCTGGCCCGGCACTCGGCGAAGGCCGGCGCCCTGGAGAAGGACACCGCGGAGCTGTTCGTGCGCACTTTGAACCTGGCCGACCTGACCGCGGAGAACGTGATGACCCCGCGGGTCCAGGTGACCGCGCTGGACCTGCAGACGACCGCGGAGGACGTGGCGAACGCGACGCTGGCCACCGGCCTGTCCCGCTTCCCCGTCTACCGGGGGAGCCTGGACTCCGTCGTCGGCACCGTCCACATCAAGGACGTGCTGGCACTGCCCGCCGAGGAACGCCACCGCCACCCGGTGGCGTCGCTGCTGCGCGAGCCGCTCCTCGTACCGGAGTCCCTGACCGTGGACCGGCTGCTGGACCGGCTGTCCGGGCGGCAGACCATGGCCGTGGTCATCGACGAATACGGCGGCACGGCCGGTGTGGCCACCCTGGAGGACATCGTCGAGGAGGTCGTCGGCGAGGTCCGCGACGAGCACGACCCGCACGAGACCCCGGACCTGGCACCGGCCGGGACGGACGACTCCGGCCGCCCGCTGTACTCGGCGGACGGCGCGGCCCGCACCGACCAGCTCCAGCGGATCGGCCTGCGGGTGCCGGACGGCCCGTACGAGACGCTGGCCGGCCTCGTGGCGACCGAGCTGGGCCGCATCCCGCTCGTCGGCGACAGCATGGAGCTGGACGGCTGGCGGCTCGACGTGGTGGACGCCGGAGGACGGCGGGCGGCGCGCGTGCTGCTGCACGCACCGTCGGGACCCGTCACCGCCGAGGGCGACGCGACCGCCGGGGAGGAGTCCCGATGACCGTGATCCAGCTGTTGATCGGCCTGGCGACCCTGGTCGTCAACGCCTTCTTCGTCGGTGCGGAGTTCGCGCTGATCTCGGTCCGGCGCAGCCAGATCGAGCCGTACGCCGAGCAGGGCGACCGGCGGGCCCGCGCCGTCGTGTGGGGGCTGGAGCACGTGTCGGCCCTGATGGCGGCGGCCCAGCTCGGCATCACGCTGTGCACCCTCGTGCTGGGCGTGGTGGCCGAGCCGGCGATAGCGCACCTGCTGACTCCGGTGTTCGAGTTCTTCGGTGTCCCGGCCGGGCTGACGCACGCGATCTCCTTCGTGGTGGCACTGGCGCTGGCCACGTACCTGCACATGCTCTTCGGCGAGATGGTGCCGAAGAACGTGGCGCTGTCCGAGCCGGTGCGCACCGCCCTGCTGCTGGGTCCGCCCCTGGTGGCCGTGACGAGGGCCCTGCGTCCGGTGATCTTCGCGATCAACGCCTTCGCCAATGCGCTGCTGCGCCTGCTGCGGGTGGAGGTCAAGGACGAGGTCTCGGCGACGTTCTCGGACGACGAGCTGGCCCGGATGGTCAGGGACTCCAGCGAGGCGGGGCTCCTGGACGACCGGGCGAGCGAGCGGCTGTACGACGCCCTGGAGCTGGGCCGCCGGCCGGTGACCGACGTGGTGCTGTCGGCGGAACGCGTCGTCACGGCGCGCCGGGGCATCACCCCGGCCGGGCTGGAGCGGCTGTCGGCCGAGTCGGGGTACTCCCGGTTCCCGGTGCTCGACGCCCAGCACGGGATCCTGGGATACCTGCACGTCAAGGACGCGCTGGACGCGCAGCCGGAGGAGCGGGACGTCCCCTTCCCGGTGTCGGCGCTGCGGCAGATCGCCCAAGTGCGGGCGGAGACCCCGCTGGACGACGTGCTCACCGCGATGCGCCGCAGCCGTACGCACCTGGCCGCCGTCATCGGAGCGGACGACGCCATGACGGGGCTGGTCACGATGGAGGACGTCCTGCGCGAGCTGTTCGCCAGGCCCGCTTCCGCGTAACCGGCCGGAGCGTGCGGTCCCCCGGCCCTGCGGACCGGGGGTACCGCGCGGTAGCATCGCTCCGCCATGGAGATGAATGCCTCTTACACCAGTTTCGTCGCGGTCGGCGACTCCTTCACCGAGGGCATGTCCGACCTGCTTCCGGACGGCTCCTACCGGGGCTGGGCCGACCTGCTGGCCACCCGCCTCGCGGCGCGCGAGCCCGGCTTCCGCTACGCCAACCTCGCGGTGCGCGGGAAGCTGATCGGCCAGATCGCCGAGGAGCAGGCCCCGGCGGCCGCGGCCATGGGCGCCGACGTGGTGACCCTGGTCGGGGGTCTGAACGACACGCTGCGCCCCAAGGTCGACATGGGCCGGGTCCGGGCCCACCTGGAGTCGGCCGTGGAGCTCCTCGCGCCGTCGTGCGGGCAGCTCGTCCTGATGCGCTCCCCGGGGCGCAACGGACCCGTGATGGAGCGCTTCCGGCCCCGGATGGAGGAGCTCTTCGTCATCATCGACGAGCTCGCCGCCCGGCACGGGGCCCTGGTGGTCGACCTGTACGGGTCCCCCGCGCTCGGCGACCCGCGCATGTGGGACGTCGACCGGCTGCACCTCACGTCCGAAGGGCACCGCCGGGTGGCCGAAGCCGTCTGGCAGGCGCTGGGCCTGCCTCCGGAGGAGGACTGGCACACCGCGCTGCCGGTCGCGGCGCCGGCGGGCTGGACGGTGCGCCGGTCCCAGGACCTGAGGTTCGCCCGGCAGCACCTGCTGCCCTGGGTGGGCCGCCGGCTGACGGGCCGCTCCAGCGGCGACGGCCGCCCCGCCAAGCGCCCCGAGCTGCTGCCCTACGAGCGCTCCCGGCTCTCGTAGCAAGGCACAATCGGCGGGGGTGTCCCTACCTGCGCAAACGCACAGCCGGGGCCCAAGTAGAATCCCTCCACGTGACAGCCAAGCCCCGCATCCCCAATGTCCTGGCCGGCCGCTACGCCTCCGCGGAGCTCGCCGTCCTGTGGTCCCCCGAGTACAAGGTGACGCTGGAGCGGCGGCTGTGGCTCGCCGTCCTGCGCGCCCAGAAGGACCTCGGTATCGAGGTCCCCGACGCGGCCCTCGCCGACTACGAGCGCGTCCTGGAGACCGTCGACCTCGCGTCGATCGCCGAGCGCGAGAAGGTCACCCGGCACGACGTGAAGGCCCGGATCGAGGAGTTCAACGCCCTCGCCGGTCACGAGCAGGTCCACAAGGGCATGACGTCCCGCGACCTCACCGAGAACGTCGAGCAGCTGCAGATCCGGCTCTCGCTGGAGCTGGCCCGGGACCGTACGGTCGCCGTGCTCGCGCGCCTCGGCAAGCTGGCCGGCGAGCACGCCGAGCTGGTCATGGCCGGCCGCTCCCACAACGTGGCCGCGCAGGCGACCACGCTCGGCAAGCGGTTCGCCACCGCGGCCGACGAGCTGCTGGTGGCCTACGACCGCCTCGAGAACCTGCTGGGCCGCTACCCGCTGCGCGGGATCAAGGGTCCGGTCGGCACCGCCCAGGACATGCTCGACCTGCTCGGCGGCGACGCCTCGAAGCTGGCCGACCTGGAGCAGCGGATCGCCGCCCACCTCGGCTTCGCCCAGGCCTTCACCTCAGTGGGCCAGGTCTACCCGCGCTCGCTCGACTACGACGTGGTCACGGCCCTCGTGCAGCTGGCCGCCGCGCCCTCGTCGATCGCCAAGACGATCCGCCTGATGGCCGGCCACGAACTGGTCACCGAGGGCTTCAAGCCCGGCCAGGTCGGTTCCTCGGCGATGCCGCACAAGATGAACACCCGCTCCTGCGAGCGTGTGAACGGCCTCATGGTCATCCTGCGCGGCTACGCCTCGATGACCGGCGAGCTGGCCGGCGACCAGTGGAACGAGGGCGACGTCTCCTGCTCCGTGGTCCGCCGTGTGGCCCTGCCGGACGCGTTCTTCGCGTTCGACGGCCTGCTGGAGACCTTCCTGACGGTCCTCGACGAGTTCGGCGCCTTCCCGGCGGTCGTGGCCCGCGAGCTGGACCGGTACCTGCCGTTCCTCGCGACCACGAAGGTCCTCATGGGCGCGGTGCGGGCCGGGGTCGGCCGCGAGGTCGCCCACGAGGTCATCAAGGAGCACGCGGTGGCCTCCGCCCTCGCCATGCGCGAGCAGGGCGCGGAGCGCAACGAACTGCTGGACAAGCTGGCCGCCGATGACCGGATGCCGCTGGACCGGGCCCAGCTCGACGCCCTCATGGCCGACAAGCTGTCCTTCACCGGGGCGGCGGCCGACCAGGTCGCGGTGGTGGTCTCCCGCATCGAGGCGATCGCCAAGCAGCACCCGGAGGCCGCCGGGTACGCGCCGGGGTCGATCCTCTGACCCCCGAGGAGCTGAACGCCGCCCGTGACCGCGTCCTCCCGGACGTGGTCGCGGGCGGTCTCCGTGTGCTGTTCTGCGGTATCAACCCGGGTCTCCTCTCCGCCGCGACGGGCCACCACTTCGCCCGGCCCGGCAACCGCTTCTGGCCGGTCCTGCACCTGTCCGGTTTCACCCCGCGCCGCTTCGCGCCGGCGGAGCAGGAAGAGCTGCTCGCCCACCGCCTCGGCATCACCAACGTCGTGGCCCGAGCCACGGCCCGCGCCGACGAGTTGAGCGCCGAGGAGTTCCGGGAGGGCGGCCGCATCCTGACGGCCAAGGTGGAGCTGCTGCGCCCCCAGTGGCTGGCGGTGGTCGGAGTCACCGCCTACCGGACCGCCTTCGGCGAACGACGGGCACAGATCGGCCCCCAGGAGCGGACCATCGGCTCCACCCGGGTCTGGGCCCTCCCCAACCCGAGCGGCCTCAACGCCCACTGGACCGCCGAGTCCATGGCCCAGGAGTACGCCCGCCTGCGCGTCGCCGCCGAATCCCCCGACGCCGCCTGACCCGAGCCACGGGCCCCCCGCCGCCGCCCGCGGTCCCGCGGGAGCGGGCAACACCACCGGCCGGGGGGAACCGCGGCGGCGACACCCCCTACGGAGGGTCGACCACCGTGACGCCCGCCATCAGCCCGTAGGGCTCGCCGCCGTCCCACTGCGCCACGTAGGCCACGAGCCACTGCCCCTCCGCCTGCCAGGCGTGCACGTGATCGGTCGTGCTGCTCACCTCGTCCCACGGCTCGGGTATCTCCTCCCCCTCGACCCCCCGGTGCCTGAGCGATGCCACGCCGAAGACCTGGGCCTCCCCCCACCGGGCGTCCAGAGCCCGGGTGAGCGCTCCGTATTCGGCGGTGACCTGGTCGGCAGCCGCGGCCCGCCCCGAGCCTCCGTCCCCCCAGACGTCCTCGGCCCGGCCGACCTGGACCAGGTGGTATCCCGGGCCGCTGCGCTGCCCGCCGGACCGGACGTGCTCCGTCGGGAACTCCCGACCCCGGAGCCGGTCGATCGTGTCGAGGTGCTCTGCCGTGGTCATACCGTCAGTATCCCGGCCCCCACTGACAACTGGCCTGGCGTCACGCGTCCCGCCGGCGCACCGCGATCCAGCCCGCGGCCAGGGCGGCGAGTGACCAGAGTGCGGCGACGCCGAGACCGGCCCACGGGCTCAGCGATCCCTCCGCGTTCATCCGCATCACCGCCTGGCCGGCCCGGTCGGGCATGAACCTCCCGGCACCGCCGACCATCTCGCCGACCAAGAAGGGAACGATCAGGACGAAGGGTATGAGCAGGCTCATCACCAGGGTGCCGCTGCGCACCAGCGCGGTCAGGCCGGCCGAGAGCAGTGCCATCAGCATCAGGTAGACGCCACTGCCGAACACCGCCCGCAGCGTGCCCGGATCGCCCAGTCCGAGGGCGTACTCCCCCATGAAGGCCTGCCCGGAGACGAAGGTGACGAGCCCGGTGACCTGGCCGACGAGGAAGGCAAGGCCCGCGACCACGGTCACCTTCGACAGGTAGAACCGGGTCCGGTGGGGCACCACGGTGAGCGAGACCCGCAGGGCGCCGTCGCGGAACTCCCCGGCCAGGGTGGTGGCGCCGAAGGCGATGGCCGCTATCTGGCCGAAGTTGATGCCGTAGAAGGCGGCGAGGAGCGGGTCCGCCCCCATCGCCCCCTCCTCGGAGGTGCCGAGGGCCGCCGCGGTGAGGGCGGTGATCCCCACCGTGACCCCGAACACGGCTGTCAGGGAGCCGAGGATCGACCGGGCGGTCCGTATCTTGATCCATTCCGAACGCAGAACGGGTGCGGTGGGCAGTGCGGCTGGGGTCATGGCGCGGCCTCCTGTGAAGGTCGGGTGAGTCGGGGCGGTGGATGCGGAGGGCGGTCAGGCTGCCGTCGCCGAGAACTCGGCGCGGTCTGCCGTGAGGGCGAGGTAGGCCTGCTCCAGCGAGGCCCGCTCGTCGGAGAGTTCCAGCAGCGGGATCCCTTCGCCTGCCGCGAGGGTCCCGACCGCCTCGGCCCGTATGCCGTCGACGGTCCACCGCCCGTCCTGCTCGGGGACCAGTTCGAACCCGCGGCGTGCCAGGGCGGTGAACAGCCGGTCCGGGTCGGAGGTCCGCAACCGCACCCGGGGGGAGCTGTGCGCGTCGATGAACTCCGCTGTCGGGGTGTCGACGAGCAGCCTGCCCTGCCCGAGCACCACCAGGTGGTCGGCGAACGACGCGGTCTCCGCCATCAGGTGGCTGGAGACGAGGACCGTGCGACCCTCGGCGGCGAGACGGCACATCAACTGCCGTATCCAGAGGATGCCCTCGGGGTCCAGACCGTTCGTCGGCTCGTCCAGCAGGAGCACCCCGGGGTCTGCGAGCAGCGCGGCGGCGATGCCGAGCCGCTGGCGCATCCCCAGGGAGAAGGTCTTGATCCGCCGCCGTGCCACCGCGGCGATGCCGCACTGCTCCAGCACCGCGCCCACGCGCCCCTCAGGGATGCCGTTGCCGGCGGCGAGGACGAGGAGGTGGTCGCGGGCGGTGCGCCCGCCGTACGGCGCCTGCGGATCGAGCAGGGCCCCCACGTGGCGCAGCGGTTCCCGAAGGTCGGTGAAGCGGCGACCGCCGATGGTGGCGGTGCCGGCGGTGGGCTTGGCAAGCCCCAGCAACAGCCGCATCGTCGTGGACTTCCCGGCGCCGTTGGGTCCCAGGAAGCCGGTGACCCGACCGGGCAGGACATCGAAGGTGAGGCGGTCCACGACCCGGGAGGGGCCGTAGTCCTTGGTCAGTTCGCGGATCTCGATGCGGTTCATGACTCAAGGCTCGCGGCCGTGCCTCCCCGTTCCCTCCCCCACGCGGGGGTCTCGTCTCCCCCACGTGGGGGAGACGCCCGCGACCCGGGCGCTGTCACGATGGGTGCATGTACCGACTGCTCCGTGCTCCGTTGCGACCGGTGACGTACTCGCGCTGGCTGCACCTCTGTGTCCCGATCCTGATCCTGGCCATCTGGTTGTTCGTCAGTCCCGAGTGGCCGTGGGCTCCGCTGCTGCTCGTCCTGCCGTTCGGATTCGTGCCGTGGGTCCGGCTGGCCGAGGGCCTCCAGGCCCAGTTCCTGCTGACCCCGCGTGACGGGGGCGTTCCGGACGACAGCATCGCCGTCGCGCCGTCGGCCGACTGGAACGACCGCTGGCGGACCCTGGCCTGGCTGGAGATACGGCTCGTCGTCGCGGGCGCGGCCATGTGGGCGACCGTCGTCCTGCCGCTGATGACCGTGGAACTCGTCCTGGCCGCATGCGGACAGCCGCCGGGTTCCGATTCGATGCTGCCGCTGGTCCCACCGCGCTGGGCGGCCGCCCTGCTGGCGCCGGTACCGCTGCTCGTGCTCATCACCGTGGTCGTCGCACTCGGCGAGATGATCACCGCGATCGCCCGGCGGTTGCTGGGGCCTTCGCCGGCCGCACGCCTCACCGCGCTGGAGGCACGCACCGAGGAGTTGTTGGAGCGGACCCGTATCGCCCGGGAGCTGCACGATTCGATCGGGCACGCCCTGACCGTGGCGGTCGTGCAGGCAGGAGCGGCGCGGACCGCCGGTGATCCCGCCTTCACGGACCGGGCGTTGAGCGCGATCGAGGAGACGGGCCGCGCGGCGCTGGAGGACCTGGAGCGGGTGCTGCTGGTGCTGCGGGAGTCGGCTCAACCGCCTTCCCAGCGGCCGACGCTGGTGGAGGCGGACCGGCTGCTGGAGGCGGCCCGGGCCGCCGGCTCGGAGGTGGAGGCGCAGCTGACCGGGCCGCTGGAGAAGTTGCCGGGGCCGGTCACCCGGGAGGGGTACCGCATCCTGCAGGAGGCGCTGACCAACGTGCTGCGGCACTGCGGTCCCGTGCCCGTGACGGTGCGGGTGGACATGGGTGCGGGCCGGCTGGTGCTGGAGGTCACGAATCCGCTGCCGGAGCGGCCCCCCGTCATGACGCGCGGCGGTTCCGGGCTGCGCGGGATGCGCGAGCGGGCCTCGCTGCTCGGTGGTGAGGCCGAGACCGGTCCGTACGAGGGCGGTTGGAGAGTGCGCGCCCGGCTTCCGCTGGAGCGAATACGCTGACCGGATGCCGGTTACCGTACTGCTCGTGGACGACGAACCCCTGGTGCGCGCGGGCCTCCGCGCCGTCCTGGAGGCCCAGCCCGACATCGAGGTGGTGGGTGAGGCCGGCGACGGTGCCTCGGTCGTCCCGCTCGTACGGCAGCTGCGGCCGGACGTGGTGGCCATGGACGTGCGGATGCCGCTGCTCGACGGGATCGAGGCCACCCGGGCGGTCCTGCGGTCGGTGGACGCACCTCCGAAGATCCTCGTGGTGACCACCTTCGAGAACGACGAGTACGTCTACCAGGCGCTGCGGGCCGGTGCCGACGGGTTCCTGCTGAAGCGGGCCCGGCCGTCCGAGATCGTGCACGCGGTACGGCTGGTGGCGGAGGGCGAGACCCTGCTCTTCCCGGCGGCGGTGCGGGCACTGGCCGCCGAGTACGGGAACCGCCAGGCGCGTACGGCGCTGGCGCGGGCCGCCCTGACCGAGCGGGAGGAGGCGGTGCTGCGGCTCATGGCGCGGGGTCTGACGAACGTGGAGATCGCCGCCGAGCTGATCGTCGGCACGGAGACGGTGAAGTCACACGTCAGCGCGATCCTGGCGAAGCTGGGGGCGCGGGACCGGACGCAGGCCGTGATCATGGCGTACGAGTCGGGGTTCGTCGCTCCCGCTTAGAGTCGGGGCGGGGAGGGGCTGGTTCCGGGCTATGGGGGGCTGCTTCTCGCCGCCGTGGCGGGTGAGCAGTACGATCCGCCTGACAGGGTCGCTAGCTGGGAGGACACACGTTGGGGCAGCTGACCGGCGGTGACCCGTCACTGCTCCGGCGGATCAATTCCGCCGTGGTGTTGCGGGCACTGCGCGCGGCCGAATCGCCGACACTCACCGATCTCACCCGGGTGACCGGACTCTCCCGGCCGACCGTCGAAGGGGTCGTGGAGGGTCTGATCGCGACCGGGCTCGTCGTCGAGGCCGATGCCGAGGAGGGCGCGCGGCGACAGGGCAGGCCGGCCCGCCGGTTCCGGTTCCGTGCCGAAGCGGGCCATCTGCTGGGCATCGAGATCGGCTCGCACCGGGTCGCGGTGCTGCTGTCCGGCCTGAACGGGCGGATCATCGGCGCGGGCACCAAGGAGGTCGCCGAGACCGCGACCGCGGACGAGCGCCTGGAGCGGGTGCGCACGGCCGTCGCCGACCTGCTGCGCCGGGCCGGTGTGCCCCGTGACTCCCTCCGGGCGGTCGGGGTCGGCAGCCCGGGCATCGTGGAGGCGGACGGCACGGTCCGCCTGGGCACGGCGCTGCCCGGCTGGACCGGGCTGCCCCTCGGGGAACGGCTCCGGCGCTCGTTCCGCTGCCCGGTACACGTGGAGAACGACGCCAACGCGGCAGCCGTCGCCGAGCACTGGAAGGGCGCCGCGCGGGACACCGACGACATGGTGTTCGTCATGGCGGGGCTCAGCCCCGGCGCCGGCTCGCTGATCGGCGGACGGCTGCACCGGGGCTTCGGCGGGGCGGCCGGCGAGATCGGCGCCCTGCACCTGCTGGGCCGCGAGGTGACGCCGGAGAAGCTGCTGTCGACCACCGGCGAGCCGTTGCACCCGCTCGACGAGCCCGCCGTCGCGGAGGTCTTCGCGATGGCCCGCCGGGGCGACGAGCGGGCCGTGGCCGCCGTGGAGCGGTTCCTGCAGCGGCTGGTGCACGACGTGGCGGCGCTGGTCCTGGCGATGGATCCGGAGCTGGTGGTCGTCGGCGGCTGGGCCGCCGGGCTGGACGGGGTACTGGGTCCCCTCCGCCAGGAGCTGGAGCGGTACTGCCTGCGTCCGCCGAGGGTGGAGCTGTCCCTGCTCGGCGAGGCGGCCGTGGCCACCGGGGCCCTGCGGCTCGCGCTGGACCACGTCGAGGAGGAGCTCTTCGCGGTGGAGAAGACGGTCACCGCGCGCCGGTGACACCGGAGGGGCGTTCGGTGGGGCCACGGCCGATCCCGAACGCCCGGGCCCCCGGGCCCCCGGGCCCCCGGGCCCCCGGGCCCCCGGGAAGCAACGACGGCCCGGCGCGGAGCGCCGGGCCGTGAGGGGTCCGCAGGGCCGGGCCGGAGTCGTGCCCCCGTACCCGGGGTGGTGCTGCGTGCGGCGGGTCCGTCAGGACGCGACGCGGGGTTCGTGGGTGATCTCGACGTCGCCGGAGTCGCCGAAGGTCAGGCGGCAGGTGTCCGCGCGGTAGGTGGCCACGGACACGGCGGCCGTCCCCGCCGCGGTGAAGTAGCGGGTGGTGACCAGCAGCACCGGGGCGCCGGGCAGGCGGTCGAGTTCGCGGGCGTCGTCCGCGCGGGCCGAGCCGAGCTCCACCGAACGGTCCTGGCCGTCGAGGACCAGCCGCTGGAGTTCGCGCAGGACGGCGCGGGCGCGGGCCGGTCCGGCCGGGGCCTCGATGGCGGGCAGTCCGGGCACGGAGGCGGCCGGGACGTACAGCAGCTCGGCGGCGACGACCTGACCCTGGGTGACCCGGGTGCGGCGCACGGTCTGGACGGGCTCGTCGGCGGCGAAGCCCGCGCCACCGGCGGCGCCGGTGCGCAGCAGGGCGAGGACGGCGGCGGGCGGCAGGCCCTCGACCGCGTCCACCGGCTCCCAGCCGTCGACGCTCTCGCCGGGCCAGCTGTGCTGCGTGCTGCCGACGGCGACGCCGACGCGCGGCGGGGCGACCGTGGTGCCGACGCCGCGGCGCCGCTGCAGGCGCCCCTCGAGCTCCAGCTGTTCCAGCGCCTGGCGCAGGGTCGCGCGGGCCACTCCGAAGCGAGCCGCGAGCTCGCGCTCGTTCGGCAGGACCTCGCCGACGGCGAAGTCCTGGTCGAGCGCTTCGCTGAGGACGGTCTTAAGGTGCCAGTACTTCGGCTCCGGCACCGTTTCGAGCTGCGTGGTCCCCACCCTGACTCCTCCTGCCATCGCTGCCCTCGCCGTGTGATCCAGCGGCAGTTCCGCGCCTTTGTTTATTAAAGGTTCCTGCACTATCCCTGCGACGATAGGACGGCACACCCCCTTGGTCAAGACCAATGCTCATCCCTTGCCGGGCAGATCGGGCATACGTATCAAGCCGTTCACGGGATGTTCTCGTACGCACAGAAGGCTTGTAGTCAAGGGCTACCGGGCGGTAGTCATGGCAGTGGCACTACTGACAGCCCGTCTCATTCGGCGCCCGTCCCGCGGGCGCCCGCCCGACGAGGAGCAGCATGACCGCCACGGTCTCCTTCACGATCGACACGCCGCTGGGCCCGCGCACCACCACCGTCGCCTACGAACGCAAAGGCGCCGGCGAACCGCTCCTCCTGCTGCACGGCATCGGCCACCACCTCCAGGCCTGGCACCCGGTGAGCGACATCCTCGCCGCCGAGTACGACGTGATCGCCGTCGACCTGCCCGGCTTCGGCACCTCGGAGCCGCTGCCCGAGGGGGTTGCGTACGACCTGGGCACCGTCGCGCCCGCGCTCGGCGCGCTCTGCACCGCGCTGGGCGTCGAGCGCCCGCACGTCGCGGGCAACTCCCTCGGCGGTCTGCTCGCGCTGGAGATGGCCCGCAGCGGCCTCGTCCGCTCGGTCACCGCCCTGTCCCCCGCCGGGTTCTGGACCGAGGGCGAGCGCCGCTACGCCTTCGCCGCCCTCCTCGCGATGCGCGCCGGGGCCAGGGCGCTGCCGCGTCCCGCGCTGGAGCGGCTCTCGCGCACCGCCGCCGGGCGGGCCGCGCTCACCGGGAGCATCTACGCGCGCCCGGGCCGCCGTTCGCCGCGGGCCGTGGTCGAGGAGACCCTCGCCCTGCGCGACGCCACCGGGTTCGAGGCGACCCTGGCCGCCGGCGGCTCCGTACGCTTCACCGCGGACGTGCCCGGGCTGCCGATCACGATCGCCTGGGGCGCCCGCGACCGGCTGCTGCTGCGCCGCCAGGGGATCCGGGCCAAGCAGACCCTCCCGGGCGCCCGGCTGATCCGGCTCCCGGGCTGCGGGCACGTCCCGATGAACGACGATCCGGCCCTGGTCGCGCGGGTGGTCCTGGACACCGCCCGCAGCACCCGCCTCCCGGCCGTCGAGGCGGCCGCCTGAACCGTCGGCCGCCCGGCGGCCGCGACCGCCGCCCGAGCAGGCACCCTAGCCGCGGTCCGGCAGGCACCCGAGCACGCCCCCGAGCCGCCGCCCCCGCCGCGCCTCCCCGGGGCCGACTCGCTGACGGTTGTTCATCCGCGGTTCGCGCGGCCGACGCGGCCGGGCCGGTGTGCGGCGGCACGCTGGTCCGGCCCCGCCCCGCCGGCCCCCGGAGACCCACCGATGGCACCGACGCCGCACACCCGCCGCTCCCTCCTCGGGGGTTCCCTCGCCCTCTCCTCCGCGCTGCTCGCCGCGCCCGTCCTGGCCGTCCCGGCGCTCGCCGCCGCACCGGCCTTCACCCGCTCCGGCCGGCCGCAGGCCTTCTGGGGCGTCCAGTCCGGCGAGGTCACCGCCCACGCGGCCACCGTCTGGACCCGCTCCGACCGCCCGGCCCGGATGTACGTCGACACCTCCCCGAGCGAGTCCTTCCGGTACGCCGTACGCCGCCACCGGGGCCCGCTGCTCGGCCCGGCCGGGGACTTCACCGGGACCACCGTCCTGCGCGACCTGCCCCCGGGGCAGCAGATCCACTACCGGGTCGTGCTGGCCGACCCCGACGACCCCCGCCGCACCTCGGAGCCGGTGCACGGCGCGTTCCGCACCACCCCCGTCTCCCGGCGCGACGACGTGCGCTTCCTCTGGTCCGGGGACCTGGCGGGCCAGGGCTGGGGCATCAACCCCGACCTCGGCGGATACCGCGTCTTCGAGGAGATGCGGCTGCGCGACCCCGACTTCTTCCTGTTCAGCGGGGACACGATCTACGCGGACGGCCCGATCCAGCCCACCGCGACGCTGCGCGACGGCACCCTGTGGCGCAACGTCACCACCGAGGAGAAGGCGAAGGTGGCCGAGACCCTCGCCGAGTTCCGCGGGAACTTCCGCTACAACCTGCTCGACGGCAGCCTGCGCGGCTTCAACGCCCAGGTCCCGGTGCTCGCGCAGTGGGACGACCACGAGGTCCGCAACAACTGGTACCCGGGCCAGCTGATCGACGACCCCCGCTACACCGTCAAGGACGTCGACACCCTGGCCCGCCGCGCGCGCAGGGCCTTCGGCGAGTACTTCCCCGTGACCGACCTGCGCGGGGGCCGCACCGAGGGCCGCATGTACCGGGTGATGCGGTACGGGCCGCTGCTCGACGTGTTCGTGCTCGACATGCGCACCCACCGCAACGCCAACTCCCCGGGCCGCGGGACCGACGATCCCGTGGGCATCCTGGGCTCCGAGCAGCTGGTGTGGCTCAAGCGCGAGCTGTCCCGTTCCCGCGCCACCTGGAAGGTCATCGCCTCCGACATGCCGCTGGGGATCGTCGTCCCCGACGGTGCGACCGACTTCGAGGCCGTCGCCCAGGGCGACCCCGGCGCCCCGCTCGGCCGCGAGCTCCAGATCGCCGAACTCCTGCGCCACATCAAGCACCAGCGCATCACCGGCACCGTCTGGCTCACCGCCGACGTCCACTACACCGCCGCGAACCACTACGCGCCCGAACGGGCCGCCTTCGGCGACTTCGCGCCGTTCTGGGAGTTCGTATCCGGTCCGATCGGCGCCGGCGGATTCCCGGCCGGGCGCCTCGACGCCACCTTCGGGCCGCGGACCGCGTACGTCCAGTCCGCTCCGGTGGCGAACATGTCCCCGTCCGAGAACCCCGCGTACTACGGCGAGGTCGACATCGACGGCGGCAGCGGGGACCTGACGGTCCGGCTGCGGCGCCAGGGAGGCGGCGTACTGTTCACCCAGACGCTCCGGCCCGGTCAGGTGGGCCAGTAGCGGGCCCCGCGGCGGCACTTCCCGGCGCCGCCCGCCCGTAGGCGCCGCCCGTCCCGCCCCGCCCCGTCCCTCGCGGACGTATACCTTCCGAATTCCGGAAATGAACTGGAAAACCGGATGGAATCGGCCAGATCGATACTTAACCAGTCGGTCACAGATCGTTCGTGATCACGCAACACCCCTGGGCCACAGTGGCGTGCATGACTGACCGTGCGCATGCCCCCGCCCAGCGTTCCCACCGCCACCACTGGCGCCGCGACGTCGTCGAACTGGCCGCGCTCTTCTGCGCCGTCGCGGTCGCCGACGCCATCGCCAATCTCGTCGTGCACGCCCCGAGGGGCCCCGTCCTGCTGGTCGCCTCGGCCGTGGCACTGCTGTTCACCGCGGCCTTCCACACCTGGTGGGCCCGGCGCCACAGCCATGCGCCGCCGCCGGCCGACACCGCCCCCGGCGATCCGGCGGCCACCGCCGGGGCGGGCGGCAAGCCGACGGCGGCCCCCGCCCCCGCCCTGTGGCGGATGCGGACGACCGTACGGGACGAGCCCGGCTCGCTGGCGGCGCTCTGCACCGCCCTCGCCCGCAACAGCGTGGACATCCTGACCCTCCAGACGCACCCGCTCCCCGAGGGCGGCACCGTCGACGAGTTCCTGCTGCGCGCCCCGCAGGCGCTGCCCTCCGCCGACCTCACCCGCGCCGTCGCCCGCGCCGGCGGCCACAGCACCTGGATCGAGCGGGCCGACGCCCACGACCTCGTCGACACCCCCACCCGCGTCCTGGGCCTGGCCACCCGCACCGCGCTGGACGCCGCCGAGCTCCCCCTCGCGCTGCGCCAGCTGCTCGGCCGCTGCACGATCCACTCGATCCCCGCGACCACCCTCTCCGGCCGCCCCAACGCGGGCGCCGACGCCCCCGTCGAAGGGGTCCTGGAGGCCACGGTGATGCGGCTGCGCGATCCCTCCGGCGGCGCGATCACCGTGGAGCGGCCGTACCTGCCGTTCACTCCCACCGAGTTCGCCCGCGCCCGGGCCCTCGTCGAGCTCGACGCCCGGCTCGGCCCCCGCGTCCCGCGCAGCCAGGACGTGCTGACCCTGCCCGAGGGCAACGAGATCACTGTGCGCCGCGCCGACGGCTCCGACCTCCCGGCCGCCCGTGCCATGCACGACCGCTGCTCGGACCGGACCCTGTCACTGCGCTACCACGGGCCCGTCGCCGACGCCGACCGCTACCTCGGCCACCTGCTGAGCCCGCGCTTCGGGCGCACCCTCGCCGCCACCACCGCCTCCGGCCGGCTCGTCGCCCTCGGCCACCTGCTGTGGGACGGCGACGAGACCGAGGTGGCGCTGCTCATCGAGGACGACTGGCAGCGCCGGGGCATCGGCTCCGAACTGCTGCGCCGGCTGATCGCGATGGCCGTGGAGGCCCGGTGCGAC
Organism: Streptomyces sp. NPDC048461; assembly: GCF_055587105.1. Taxonomy (NCBI): domain Bacteria; kingdom Bacillati; phylum Actinomycetota; class Actinomycetes; order Kitasatosporales; family Streptomycetaceae; genus Streptomyces; species Streptomyces sp. NPDC048461. The sequence goes on from NZ_JBVJGW010000014.1 coordinate 156,933, forward strand.
AGCGTGTACGCCGTCACCCAGGCCTCCAACACCGGCATGGTCGCCGCCATGCGCGGCCTGGGGCTCCCCCTCGACTACCAGATCGAGGAGGGCACCCTGGTGATCACGGCCCGGCTGGACGCCGCCCGGGTCAGTTCGCGGCCGCCGCACGAGCCGCCGCCCGCACGGCACTCGTACGGGGAGCTGCGATCGGAGCGGACGCAGGGGTAACGGAAGCAGCCGCACCCGCGCCGAGGGCCTGGTCCAGATCGGCCCACAGGTCGTCCACGTCCTCCAGCCCGACCGACATCCGCAGCAGCCGGTCGCTCACGCCGGAGGAGTGCCGGTCGCCCTCGGCGACGATCCGGTGGCTGATGGAGGCCGGGTGCTGGATCAGGCTGTCCACGCTGCCGAGGCTGACCGCCGGGGTGATCAGGCGTACGGCGCCGATCACCTCGTGCGGGTCCCCGCTGGTCTCGAAGGCGACCATGGCCCCGCCGATCCGCGGGTAGTGCACCCGCTCCACCCGCGGGTCGTCCGCCAGGCGGCGGGCCAGTTCGGCGGCGCTCGCGGAAGCCGCCCGGACCCGGACCGGAAGCGTCGAGAGGCCGCGCAGGAGCAGGTACGCGGCCAGCGGGTGCAGGACGCCTCCGGTCGCGAACCGGACCTGGCGGAGCTTGCGGGCGAAGTCCTCGTCGCAGGCGACGATCCCGCCGAGCACGTCGCCGTGGCCGCCCAGGTACTTGGTGGCGCTGTGCAGGACCAGCCGGGCCCCGCTCTCGGCGGGCCGCTGGAGCACCGGGGTGGCGAAGGTGTTGTCGACCAGCAGCGGCACCTCCCCGCAGGAGTGGGCGGCGGCCCGCAGGTCGATCTCCGCGAGGGTCGGGTTGGCCGGGGACTCGATCATGACCAGCCCCGTGTCCGGGCGGATGGCGTCCGCGATGCCCGCCGGGTCCACCCAGGTGACCTCGGTGCCGAGCAGCCCGCTGCCGAGCAGGTGGTCGCTGCACCCGTAGAGCGGGCGTACGGCGACCACGTGCCGCAGACCCATGGCGCCGCGCACCAGGAGGGTGGCGGTCAGGGCGGCCATGCCGCTGGCGAAGGCGACGGCGCTCTCCGTGCCCTCCAGGCGGGCCAGGGCCGTCTCGAAGCGGGCGGTGGTCGGGTTGTCGAGGCGCGAGTAGACCGGCGGGCCCTCGGGGCGGGCCCCGGTGGTGGCGAACTCGTCGATACGAGCGGCCTCCGCCCGGCTGTCGTACGACGGGTAGGTCGTCGACAGGTCGAGCGGAGGCGCGTGCAGCCCGAGCCGCGCGAGGTCCTCGCGTCCGGCGTGCACTGCTTCGGTGGCCAGCGACCGTCGTGCGGTCTGGGCGTTCGTCTCCATGCCCGGTACTGTGCGCGGTCGACCGGCGATGACGGGAAAATGCCGTGCTACGTTCGGCCAATGTCCGATTCCGTTGCTTTGGATCCGACCGATCTGCAGATTCTGCGGCTCCTGCAGAACGACGCCCGGACCACCTACCGCGACCTCGCCGCCGAGGTCGGCATCGCCGCGTCCACCTGTCTGGACCGGGTCGCGCGGATGCGCCGCTCCGGGATCATCCTCGGGAACCGGCTGCGGCTCGACCCGGCGAAGCTCGGGCGCGGCCTGGAGGCGCTGCTCCTGGTCCAGGTGCGCCCGCACCGGCGCGAGCTGATCGGGCCCTTCGTGGACCGGGTGCGCTCGCTGCCCGCCTCCCGCGCCGTCTTCCACCTCACCGGACCCGACGACTACCTGGTGCACGTCGCGGTCGCCGACCCGGGTGAGCTCCAGCGGCTGGTCCTCGACGAGTTCACCTCGCGGCGCGAGGTCGCGCGGGTGGAAACCCGGCTGATCTTCCAGGAATGGGACTGCGGGCCGCTGCTGCCGCCCACGTCCGCGGGCTGAGGAACGGGCGCGGTGATAACGGGCGCGGTGATGACGCGGCGGCGCCCCCCGTACGAAGATGGCGGCATGTCAGAGATCTTGCAGAACGACAGTGCCGCGCGACTGCCCCGCCAGGTGGCCGACGCGTACGTCGACGACCTCATCGCCATCGACCCGATCGCCGGCACCTACCTCGGTGTCGCCTCCAGTTCCGGCAGCCTCCCGGACTACTCCCCGGCCGGCCGGGCCGCCGCCGCCGAGCTGTCCCGCAGGACCCTCGCCCTCCTGGACGCCGCCGAGCGGCTGCCCGGCGGCGACAGCGACGCCGAGCGCCGTTGCGCCCGCCTGCTGCGCGAGCGGCTGACCGCCGAACTCGCGGTCCACGAGGCCGACGAGGACCTGTGCGCGGTCAGCAACATCCACAGCCCCGTCCACTCCGTCCGCGAGGTCTTCACCCTCACCCCCGCCGAGACCGACGAGGACTGGGCGGCGATCACCGAGCGGCTGCGCGCCGTCCCGGCCGCCCTCGCCGGCTACCGCGAGAGCCTCGGACTCGGCCTGGAACGAGGCCTGTACGGCGGCCCGCGCCCGACGGCCACCTTCATCGAGCAGCTCGGCACCTGGGCCGGGGACGCGGGCGCCGAGCCCGGCTTCTTCGAGGAGTTCGCCTCCCGCGGCCCGGACTCGCTGCGCGCGGGCCTGGACGGGGCGGCCGCGGAGGCGACCGCCGCCCTGCGCTCGCTGCGCGACTGGATGCGCGACGTGTACGCCCCGGCCGCCGAGGGCCGGCCCGACACGGTGGGCCGCGAGCGCTACGCCCGCTGGTCGCGGTTCTTCAACGGCACGGACCTCGACCTGGACGAGGCGTACGCCTACGGCTGGTCGGAGTACCACCGGCTGCTCGCCGAGATGAAGACCGAGGCGGCCAAGATCCTTCCGGGCGCGGGCCCCTGGGAGGCGCTGGCGCACCTGGACGAGCACGGCACCCACATCGAGGGGGTGGACGAGGTCCGGGACTGGCTCCAGGGCCTGATGGACGAGGCCGTCGAGAACCTCGACGGCACGCACTTCGAACTCGCCGACCGGGTCAAGAAGGTGGAGTCGAGGATCGCCCCGCCGGGCGGCGCCGCGGCTCCCTACTACACCAGCCCCTCGGAGGACTTCTCCCGGCCGGGCCGCACCTGGCTGCCCACCATGGGGCAGACCCGCTTCCCCGTCTACGACCTGGTCTCCACCTGGTACCACGAGGGCGTTCCGGGCCACCACCTCCAGCTCGCGCAGTGGACGCACGTGGCGGACCGGCTCTCGCGCTACCAGGCCACCATCGGCATCGTCAGCGCCAACGCCGAGGGCTGGGCGCTGTACGCGGAGCGGCTGATGGACGAGCTGGGCTACCTCAAGGACGCCGAACAGCGCCTGGGGTACCTGGACTGCCAGATGATGCGTGCGGCGCGGGTCATCGTCGACATCGGCATGCACCTGGAGCTGCCCATCCCGGCGGACTCCCCGTTCCACCCGGGCGAGACCTGGACGGTGGACCTCGCGCAGGAGTTCTTCGGCCTGCACAGCGGCCGCCCGGCGGACTTCGTGGAGAGCGAGCTGACCCGGTACCTGTCGATGCCGGGGCAGGCGATCGGGTACAAGCTGGGCGAGCGCGCCTGGCTGCTGGGCCGGGACAACGCCCGTGCCGCGCACGGTGATTCCTTCGACCTGAAGGCCTGGCACATGGCGGCCCTCTCGCAGGGATCGCTGGGGCTGGACGACCTGGTGGACGAACTGTCCAAGCTCTGACGGCTCCCGGCTCCCGGCTCCCGGCCAACAGCCCACGGCCCCGGCCCCCGCCCGGAGCCGGCCACGGCCGCCGCCCGCGCCGCGGGAACGGGCCGCTCCCTCGTGCGGCCCGTTCCCCCGTCCGCCCGGTTCGGCCTCAGCAGCCGCAGTCGCCCGAGTCGGTGGGGGCGGTGAGCGGGTCGGCTCCGGCGCGCCGCTCGCTGCCCTGCCAGGTCTCCACCTCGAAGCCCTCGCGGATCCAGTACTCGATGCCGCCGAGCATCTCCTTGACCCGGAAGCCCCGTTCGGCCAGGGCGAGCGCCGAACGGGCGCCGCCGTTGCAGCCGGGTCCCCAGCAGTACGTCACCACGGGCAGGTTCCGGTCGAGGAGCAGCTCGGCCCGCTCGGGGACCAGCGCGGTGGGCAGGTGGACCGCGCCGGGCACGTGCGCCTGGTCCCAGGCCGGGGTGGAACGGGAGTCGACGAGCTGGAAGCCGAGCTCCGCACCCTGTCCGCGGTGGGCGGCGAAGGCCGCGGCGACGTCGGACACGTCCGCGTGGAAGGCGAGGCTCGCGGCGAAGTAGGCGGCGGCCGCGGCCGGCGCGGCCGGGGGCACCCGGAGCACGGGGTGGGCGGCAGCAGGGACGGCTGCGTCACGGGTGGCGGTGGTGTCCGGCTCGGTGATCTGCGGGTTCGTCGTCGTCATGGCTCAAAATCTACGAGCGGCCGATCGTCCCGGGAAGTGACATTCCCCGGCCCTTTCCTTGTCCGGCCGGGGAAATCCCTGCTAGACCTGCGGCATGACCGACTATTCCCCGGATGCCACCGACTGGCGCATCCTCGAAGCCCTCCAGCACGACGGCCGTGCCAGTTTCACCGAGCTCGCCCGCACCGTCTCCATGTCCGCGAGCGCCGTCACCGAACGGGTCCGCCGCCTGGAGGAGCTGGGCGTGATCACCGGGTACACGGCGGTGGTGAATCCGGAGCGGCTCGGCAAGTCGATCCTCGCCCTGGTCCGGCTGCGCTACCCGCACGGCAACTACAAGCCGTTCCACGACTTCCTGGACGCCACCCCGGACATCCTGGAGGCCCACCACGTCACCGGCGACGACTGCTTCGTGCTCAAGGTCGCCGCCCGCTCGATGACGCACCTCGAAGAGGTCACGGGCCGGATCTCGGGGCTCGGTTCGGTGACGACGAGCGTCGTGTACTCCTCGCCCCTGCCCCGCCGTCCGCTCAGCCCCTGAGCGGGTCGCCCGGCCTCCGAGCGGGTCGCCCGGCCCCTGAGCTCGGCGGTCAGTCCGTCAGCGCCGCGGTGCGGTGGCGCACGACCGACCCGCCGCGCTGCTTGACGATCTCCAGCTGGGCCTGGACCCGGGTGCGCAGGTCGGCGACGTGGCTGACGATGCCGACGCTGCGGTCGCGCTCCCGCAGCGAGTCGAGGACGTCGAGCACCTCGTCCAGCGCCTGGTCGTCGAGGCTGCCGAAGCCCTCGTCGATGAACAGCGTGTCCAGGCGCATGCCGCCCGCCTCGTCCGTGACCACGTCGGCCAGGCCGAGCGCGAGGGCGAGCGACGCGAAGAACGTCTCGCCCCCGGACAGCGTGGAGGTGTCGCGCTCGCTGCCGGTCCAGGCGTCGACCACGTGCAGGCCGAGGCCCGACCGGCCGCGTCCGCTCGCGCGCGCGTCGGAGTGGACCAGCGTGTAGCGGCCGCCGGACATCCGCAGCAGCCGTACCGTCGCCGCGGCGGCCACCTGCTCCAGGCGGGCGGCGAGGACGTACGCCTCCAGGCGCATCTTGCGCTCGTTGTCGGCGGAGGTGCCCGCGGTGAGCCCGGCCAGCCGGGCGACCCGGTCGTAGGCCTCGCGCAGCGGGCCCAGGGCGCGCAGCTCCTGTTCGGCCCGGTGGGACAGGGCGTCCAGCTCGGCGCACCGGACCCGGGCGGCGTCGTGGGCGGACCCCGCGGTACGGAGCTTCGCCGCGGCCCGCGCCGCGTACGCCTCGGCGGCCTCCGGTGCGGCCGGGGGCAGCGCCGCGGCCTCCGCGGTGCCGGTCTCGCGGCGGCGGTCCGCCAGCATGGCCTCCTCCGCCTGCCAGGCGTCCAGCCGGTGCTGGAGGGCGGTGCGCTCGTACTCGGGGAGCACCGCCTCGGCGGCGGCCTCGACGGTGTCGAACCCGGCCTTGAACGCGGCGTCGGCGAGCTGGTCGTCGGCCTCCTTCAGCCGGGCGGCGGTCGTCTCGGCCCGGCGCAGCGCGCCGGCGGCCGCCGAGACCATCCGGACCCGGTCCTCCAGGGTGCGGGCCCTGGCGGCCACGGTGGGCGCGTCGCCCCGGACCTGGGCGAGCTCCGTCTCCAGGGAGGCCTGCTCCCGGTCCAGGGCCTCGCGGCGCGAGGCCCTGGCGGCGACCCGGCGCTCGGCGTCGAGGCGGTCGGCGCTGCGGGCGGCGTGCTCCCGCTCGGCGCGCGCCAGGTGCTCCCGTGCGGCGTGCAGTCCCGCGGCGGCGGCGTGGGCGGCGGCGTGCCGGGCGCTCAGGTCGCAGACCCGTTCGTCGAGTTCGGCGGTGGTGGCGTCACCGGCGGCGGACGCGGCCCCGGTACGGGCCTCCTCCAGGGCCGCGAGCCGGAGTCCGACGGCGGCCCGGGCCTCCTCGGCCCGCTCGAAGGCGGCGTGGGCGGCGTCCTCGGCGTCCCGGTCGACGTGGCCGGGGGCCGGGCGGGCCGGGGCCGGGTGCGCCGCGGAGCCGCACACGGCGCAGGCTTCCCCGGCGACCAGGGCTTCGGCGAGTTCGGCGGCGATCCCGCGCAGCCGGGCCTCCTTGAGCTCCAGCCAGCGTTCCCGGGCGGCGGCCGACTCCGCGCGCACGGCGAGCAGTTCGTCCTCGGCGCGCCGCGCGTCGGCGGTGAGGGCGTCCCGTTTCCGGGCGGCCTGGAGGCGCTGCCGGGCGGGTTCCAGCCGGCCGGCGAGCTGCTCGGCCAGCGTCGCGGCCTGCTGGGCGGAGTCCACCCGCGCGGCCAGGTCGGCCCGGGTGGTGTCCCAGCGCTCCAGCCACTCGGCGGACTCCTGGTGCTGCTCCTCGGCGGCCCGGGCCTCGCGTTCCAGGTCGGCGCGCTCGCGGCCGATCTCGGCACTGCGCTGCTCGGAGCGCCGGGCGGCGCCGAGCGCGCCGAGGTCCTCGCGCAGCCGCTGCTCCACGGAGGCGAGGTGCTCGGTGCCCGCCTCGGCCAGCGGCGGCGGGAGTTCCGCGCGGGCCGCCGCCTCGGCGTGGGCGGCGCCGAGGTGCGCGGCGGAGGCCGCCCCGCGCAGTTCCAGGGCGGGGGCCACCATGGCGCCGCGCCGGGCCCGGTCGAGGAGGCCGCGTACGCGTTCCCGCTCGGGCCCCGCGTCGGCGAGAGCGGCGGCCCGGAGGGTGGTCTCGGCGTGGCGGCGCTGGAGCCGGTCGAGCTCGCGCGCGTCCTCGGCGGCGCGCCGGGCCGCGGCGTGGCGGCCCTCGACGGCGGCGAGGGCGTACTCGGTGACCGTGAAGCGTTCCCGGGCGGCGCACCGGGCGACGGCGGCCCAGGCGCGGACGGCCGGGGCGAGTCCGGGGTCTCCGGGCTGGTGTCCGGGCAGCGGCCAGTCTCGCAGGTCGGCGCTGTCGCCGGCGGCCTGGGCGAGGCGCTGCGCGGTGTGCAGCACCTTCTCGTCTCCGGCCCGGACCCCGGCCTCGGCGGCCCGGCGCCGTTCGCCGAGCAGGGCTTCGACGGCGGCGAACCGGCGGGTGTCGAAGAGCCGTCCGAGCAGCCGGCCGCGGGCGGCCTCGTCGGCGCGCAGGAACCGGGCGAACTCCCCCTGCGGCAGCAGCACCACCTGGCAGAACTGTTCGCGGCTCATGCCGAGGAGTTGCTCGACCTCCTCGCCGATCTCCTGGTGGGAGCGGCTGAGCGCGTCCCAGCCGTCGGCGGTGTGCTCGCGCAGCCGGCTCTGGGCCTTGTCCTTGGTGGTGCCGGTGCCGCGCTTCTTCGGCCGGTCCTGCTCGGGGCGCCGGGTGATCTCCAGGCGGCGGCCGCCCGCGGTGAGTTCGAGGGTGACCTCGGTGGGGGTCCCGGCGGCGGCGTGGTCGCTGCGCAGGCTGGTGCCGGGGGCCTGGCGGGGGCCGGGCACGGACCCGTAGAGCGCGTAGCAGACGGCGTCGAGGACGGAGGTCTTGCCGGCTCCGGTGGGTCCGTGGAGCAGGAAGATCCCGGCGCCGGAGAGCGCGTCGAAGTCGATCTCCTGGGGTTCGGCGAAGGGACCGAAGGCGGTGACCTTGAGCCGGTGCAGCCTCATCGGTGGGTCTCCCGCAGGCCGTCGTCGACCCGTACGTCGTCGAAGGCGCCCTGGAGCACGGCCCGTTCGGCGTCGTCGGCGCGGCCGCCGCCGCGGACGTGGGCGACGAAGTCCTCGGCGATCTCCTGGTCGCTGCGGCCCTTGAGGCGCTGGGCGTAGGAGACTCCGGGTTCCTCCTCGCGGCCCTCGGGGTCGAAGCCGAGGCTGAGGGTGTGCGGGAAGCGGGTGGCGAGCCGGGCCATGGGGTCGTCGGGGCGGACGGGGTCGGTGAGGACGGCCTCGACCCACGAGTCCTCGTGCGCGCTGTGCGCGGGGTCCTCCAGCAGCTCCTCCAGCCGGCCGCGCAGCCGGCCGAGGGCGCGCGGTACGGGGCTGTCGATCCGCTCGGCGGCGATCTCGCCCCCGGCGCCCAGCTCGATCAGCCACATGGTCTTGCGGTGGTCGGCCTCGGAGAAGGAGTAGGCGAGCGGGGATCCGGAGTACCGGACCCGTTCGCCGATCGTCTGGCAGCCGTGGAGGTGGCCGAGGGCCGCGTAGTCCACGCCGTCGAAGACGGAGGCCGGTACGGCCTCGACCCCGCCGACGGCGATGTCGCGCTCGCTGTCGCTTGCCTGCCCGCCGGTGACGAAGGCATGGGCCAGGACGACGGAGCGGGTGCCGGGCGGCCGGGTGGCCAGGTCGGCCCGGATCCGGTCCATGGCCGCGCCGAGGACGGCCTCGTGGCTGGCCTTGTCCGTACCGAACTGGTCCTTGACCAGCGCCGGTTCCAGGTACGGCAGCCCGTAGAACGCCACCGGGCCGTGTACGTCGGCCAGTACCACGGGGTCGGCGCAGCCGGCCGGGTCGGTCCTGAGGTGGATGCCGGCCCGGTCGATCAGCCCGGCCCCGACGCCGAGGCGGCGTGCGGAGTCGTGGTTGCCGGAGATCATGACGGTGGGCACGCCGAGGTCGGCGAGCCGGTGCAGGGCCCGGTCGTACAGCTCGACGGCGGCGAGAGGGGGCACGGCACGGTCGTAGACGTCGCCGGCGACGAGGAGCGCGTCGACCTCGCGCTCCCGCACGGTCGCGACGAGGTGGTCGACGAAGGCGGCCTGGGCGCCGAGCAGGTTCACGCGGTGGAAGGCCCGGCCGAGGTGCCAGTCGGAGGTGTGCAGAATTCTCAAGATATGGCTCCGACCTGCACTTTTACCGCTCCTCTACCTCCGAACCCAGCACGGAACCAGCACGGGCGCCGCAGTAAGCACCGACCACGCTAGCGCCAGCCGGCACCTGCTCCCTCACGAACCTCAGTCTGCCACCGGCGTCCGGAGTCAGGTGACCACGGAGGTCAGCCCGTGATCTGGATCGCGGCGTGCCCCGGCCATCGGGAAACGTCCGGGAACGACACACCGGCGGCGATGGCGCTGCCGGCAAAGAAGTGACGCGACGCACCGTGTCAGCGGCGCAGGGCCGTCCCGCGCCCGTGCTCGGCGCCAGGCGGGCGTCGGCGCTCATGGCCGCCGCAGTGGGATCGGAATGCCCAGGGGTTCCGTCAGGCGGTCCACCTCCCCACTGCGCTGCCCGCAACCTCGCCGGGGCCAGGGGCAGCCCGCGAAGGCCGGTCTAGGCCGTCTCTTTCGGATCTTGCCGGGCCCGCGACGCCTGGCACCGCGCCTGGCCGCACTGCCGAGGCGACCACGTACGGCCCAGTACGCGAACGCCCCGACAGCACGCCCAGACACGGCACCAGACGCCGCGGGCTCGGCCGACAAGATCCGAAAGAGACGACCTAGAGCCATTTGTTCCGGCGCAGGGCACGGTAGATGATCGTGCAGGCGGTGATCATGAGGGCCCAGACCGCGGGGTAGCCGTAGGGGGAGCCCAGTTCGGGCATGTGCTCGAAGTTCATTCCGTAGACGCCGACGATCATGGTGGGGACGGCGATGAGGGCGGCCCAGGCGCTGATGCGGCGCATGTCGGCGTTCTGCTGGACGCCGAGCTGGGCGATGCTGGCGCTGAGCATGCCGGTGATGAGTTCGTCGAAGGACAGGATCTGCTCGCTCACCCGCTGATGGTGGTCGGCCACGTCCCGGAAGTAGGCGGCGACCTCCTTGGGGACCTGCGGGACGGTGCCTTCGCTGAGGCGCTGGAGCGCCGGCGCCAGGGGCATCACCGCGCGCTTGAATTCGAGGAGTTCACGCTTGAGCTGATAGATGCGGCCGGCGTCAACCGGCCGGTCCGGGGAGAAGACCTCGCTCTCCAGCGTGTCCACATCGCCGGCGAAGGCGTCGGCGACATCGACGTATCGGTCGACGACCATGTCCGCGACGGCGTGCAGGACGGCGGCGGGGCCGCAGCCCAGCTGCTGTGGGTTCTCCTGCAACCGGCGGCGGACATCGTCGAGTGGCGGGGCGCTGCCGTGGCGGACGGTGATCGCGTAGCCGGGTCCGGCGAACACCATGACTTCGCCGGTGTCGACTATCTCGCTCGTCGCGGTGACCTTCTCGTGGTCCACGTAGACGATCGTCTTCAGGACGAGGAACAGCATGTCGTCGTAGCGTTCCAGCTTCGGGCGCTGATGTGCGTGGACAGCGTCCTCCACGGCCAGCGGGTGCAGGCCGAAGGCCTCGGCGACCTCCTGCAGCTGCTCTCCGGTCGGCTCGTACAGGCCGATCCACGCGAAGCAGCCGGCCTTCGGGCCCACACGCTCCATGATCTTGCCGAGCTTCACCTGACCGGGGATACGGTGCCCGTCCTCGTAGAGTGCACAGTCCACCACTGCCGACGGCAGTCCCCCACGCTTGCTGCCGTGCTGCCCCGCGACCATGTACTGCCTCTGTCCTTCGCCCGACGTTCCGGCATGCAACCTACCCCCGACCAGCCACTGCTCACCCCGCAGACCGGTGGCGAGCCCCCGGTCCCCGGCGGTGTGCGGGGTGAGCAGTGGCTGGGACCTTCGTGTGCCGGGCTCCGGGCCGGCACCGGCGCACGCTGCTCAGCCCTCAAGGCCGGTAGATGAGCTCGACCATCATCGCGACGATCACCGCCCAGACGCCCAGGCCCAGCAGCCACATGGCGTCGAAGAGGATCCCGGCAGCAATGACGGGCAGGCCGGCCGCGCCGAGGGTGAGGGTCGCCCGGCGGATGCCGCGGTCGGGGAGCCAGTCGATGGTCACGTAGTGAGGATCGCGCCGGACCCCCACCCTGGCGAGGGTCCGGCGCGATTCCTGTCGGCATCTTGACGTCGACCCCGTGAAGGCCTCCCCGCCCCCGTGTGCTCCGGGAGCGGGGCCGGCCGAACGGCGGCGGGTCCCGCGCATCGGCAGTCGGCGTCAGACGAGTCCTGCGCGGCGGGCGGTGTCCTCGGACTGCTGCATGTGCCGGTGGGCTTCCTCGCCGAGGGCCTGCATCACGCCGGCGATGACGGTTTCGACGACGGCCAGGGTCGGGACCAGGCTGTCGTAGGGGGAAAGGGTGCCGACCTGGCTGGGCAGGACGACGTCCGCCTGGGAGGTTGCCGGTGAGAGCCAGGCGTCGGTGAAGACGATGACCTTGCCGCCGGCCTCCCGGGTCATCTGGGCGATCGCCGCCTTGTCCTCCTCGTACCGCCGGTAGTCGAAGAGGACGACGGCGTCGCGCCGGGCCAGGTGGGCGAGTTGGGCCGTACGTTCCACGGCGCGGTCCGGCAGGACGCGGACGTCGTCGCGGAGCTGCATGAGGTGCATGGCCAGGTACTGGGCCAGGAGGTGCGTGAAGCGGCCCCCGGCCAGCGTGATGCGCCGCTTGCGGTCGCCGAGGATCCGGACGGCCTGGTCGAGGTCGTGCGGGGGGATCTCGGCCAGGGTCTGGCCGACGGCGGCGGTGAACACGGCGCTGCCGCGGACCAGCAGGTCGTCGGCTCCCGGGGGCGATTCCGGGTCGGGCTGCCGGCCGTAGTCGCCGGCCTCGTACAGCGACAGGGGGGAGGCGTTGCGCGCGTCGAGTTCCGCGCGCAGGGCGGCCTGGAAGTCGGGGAAGCCCCGGTAGCCGAGGCGGCCCGCGAAGCGCAGCACGGTGGGTGCGGACACGGCCGCCTTCTCGGCGATGGTGGCCACGGTCTCGAAACCCGAGGCGGGGTAACCGGCCAGGAGCACTCGGGCGACCCTGCGCTCGGCCGGGCTGAGGTCACCCAGCTTGGTGCGGATGTCGTCGGCGAGCGAGCCGGCTGCCATGAGGTTCCTTTCACGTGGTTGCGGGCCGCGTCCGCCGAGCCTATCCCCTGGCTCGGCGGACGCGGCATCTCGCCCGGCGGCCGCACCCACCGGGGTCTGTGAGCCCCGCGGGCTCTGACGAGGGCTACCGGGGGGAGATGGCGATGCCGAGCGAGATGATGCTGTGGGCGCTGCCGGGTTCGGTGGTCCAGGCCGCGAAGCCGGGTGTCTTGCTCAGCGTCACGGTGAACCGGGGGCCGCTCTCGAAGGTGGTCGCGGTGGCGGTGCGCTGGGCCCGGGTCTCGGCGAGTGCCCGGGCGGTGGAGCGCAGCGAGTACGGGGATCCGCCGGCGTTCTCCACGGAGTGGAAGGCGTCGTTGTTGGCGGCTACGGGCTCGTTGCCGCGCGGTACGAGGGGCCGCTTCCCGGGGGCGGGGATGGCGAGCCGGGTACGGGCGTCGTAGCGGTCGCCGTCGGTGAGGTAGGTGTAGCGGCCGCCGGTGAGGGACCAGCCGCCTTCGGTCTGCCGGGCGCGCGCGTGGCGCAGGTCGAGGACGGCCACGCCCTGCGGGCCGAGCACGGACAGGGCTTCCCCGGCGGTGCCGGGGGCGTCGACGATGAGGGCGGTGTTCTCCTCCAGCGCGTACACGCGGTCGTGGCCCGTGTCCGCGGCCAGGCGCAGGGCGCGTCCCTCCCGTCCGTAGGCGCCGGTGTGGGTGTCGATGAGGCCGGAGCGCAGGAAGCCGAAGCCGCCTTCGGGGAGGTAGCCGAGGCGGGCGGGGTCCTCGAAGTAGCCGGGGCTGCTTCCGTCGCGCAGGGCCCGGTAGGAGTCGCCGCCCGTGACCATGTCCGGGCCGGAGGCGATCTGGGCGCCGGCCGACGATCCGGAGACGACGGCGCCCGCCGCGAGCTTGGCGCGGATCGCGGCGAGCACCTTGGAGTCGGTGTGGGCGGCTCCGTGCAGGAGGGTGGTGACGTAGCGGTACTGGTCGCCGCCGCCGAAGAAGAAGCCGGTCATGGAGTTGACCTGGGCGACGACGGCCTCGGAGTCGGCGTTGGCGATGTGGTCGAGGTCGACGGGGATCCACTGGGCGTCCGCCGCGCCGTGCTTCGTGAAGAGGTCCGCGTAGTAGGCGCCGTTGCAGGCGGAGTTGCTGCAGTTCTCGGGGTCTTCCGCGTCCGGGTCCTGGCTGGCGGGGATCGAGGAGGCGGTGATGACGCCGATGCGCGCCTTCGCTCCGCCGGCGCGCTTGATGATCTCGCCGTAGACCTGGGTGTTGTCGTCCTTGAGGCCTCCGCCGACCAGGACGAGGGAGCCGCGGGCTCCGGGGGTCGGGGCCGTCGCTGCGGCGGGCGCGGCGGTGAGCGCGAGCACGAGGGCGGTGCCGCCGGCGAGGACGGCGCGGCGGCTGAGGGCGGATGGGGCGCGCATGGGCGGGGTACCTCCGGTACGGGCGGGGCGGGTGGCGTGGACGAGTGCCGCCGGGCGGTGTCGGCGGGGAGGGCGCGGGACGGCGGGAAGCACGGCTGTGTCCGGCCGCGGTGAGGGGCGGTGGGACGGGTGCGGGGGGGGGTACTCAGTGGGTGCGGGCGTCGCCCAGTGAGGTGATGAGGGAGGCGAGGAGGGCGATCCGGGGGGCGACGGTGGTGGTGTCGAGCCATTCGAGCGGGCTGTGGTCGCAGCCTCCGACGGGGCCGAGGCCGTCGAGCACGGGAACCCCGGTGCCGGCGATGAGGTTGCCGTCGCCGACTCCCCCGGTGGCCGTGGCGCCGATGTCGAGTCCGATGGCCCGGGCGGCCCGCTGCGCGTGGTGCAGCATGGTGCGTGAGGCGGGCGTGTCCTCCATGGGCGCGCACAGGTCGAGTTGTTCCACGTGCACGTGTGTGCCGGGCACGGCCGGGCTTGCGGCCGCTTCGGTGAGGGCGTCCCGGACGCGCCGGATGTCCGCGAGGGTCGCCGCGCGTACCTCGACGCGGAGTTCGGCGTCGGGGCAGACGATGTTGGCGCGGGTGCCCGCGCGGATGACTCCGACGTTGACGGTGACGTCGTTCCAGCGGCCGTTGAGGTTCTGCAGGGCGACGACGAGGTGGGCGGCGGTGAGGGCGGCGTTGGCGCCGCGTTCGGGTTCGATGCCCGCGTGCGCGGCCCGGCCGGTGACGGTGAGTCGGAAGTCCGCCACCCCCTTGCGCGCGATGACCAGGTCTCCGTTCTCCCGCGCGCATTCCAGGGCGAGGGCGTAGTGCATGCCCCGGGCGGCCGCTTCGGTGACCGGCCGGCTGGCCGGAGAGCCGATCTCCTCGTCCGGGGTGGCCAGGAAGACGATCTCCGCGAAGTCCTCGCATCCCGTCTCGTGGAGGATCTCCACCGCGATGAGGCCGGCAAGGAGGCCGCCCTTGTCGTCGCTGACACCGGGCCCGTGGGCCACGGCACCGGACAGCGCGAAGGGGCGTTCGGCGGCGGTTCCGTCCTCGAAGACGGTGTCCATGTGGGCGGCCAGGAGGATCCGGCGGCCGCCCCGCGCGACGCTCAGCCGTCCTTGTCTGCGGGCGACGAGGCTGTCTCCGAGGGCCGGACCGCCGCCCGCCGCGGAGGGGGTGAACCGCTCGGTCACGAAGCCGAGCCGTCCGAGCCGCTCCTGGACCCAGTCGGCCACTCGGTTGACGCCGTGCGGGCTGTAGGAACCGGAGTCGATGGACACCAGGTGGGCGAGGTCGCGCAGGTAGGACGGGAGGTGGCGCTGAGCATGGGGCAGCAGGGACGCGGAAGGCGCGATCTGCTGCCCGGCGGGGGCGCTCACAGGACCTTGGAGAGGAAGGCGCGGGTGCGTTCCTGCTCGGGGTCGACGAGGACCTGTCGGGGATCGCCTGCTTCGACGACGACGCCGTCGTCCATGAAGACGGCCGTGTCACCGACCTCGCGTGCGAAGCCGATCTCGTGGGTGACGACGATCATCGTCATTCCGTCGTCGGCGAGCCGGCGCATCACGTCGAGAACGTCGCCGACGAGCTCCGGGTCGAGTGCGGAGGTGGGCTCGTCGAAGAGCATGAGTTTGGGCTTCATCGCCAGCGCGCGGGCGATGGCGACCCGCTGTTGCTGCCCGCCGGACAGCTGGGCCGGGTAGTGGCCGGCCCGGTCGGCCAGCCCGACCTGTTCGAGCAGCCGCAGCGCGTCGTGGCGGGCATCGGTCCGGGCGGCACCGGCGACCCGGATCGGGGCCTCCGTCACGTTGTCCAGGGCGGTCATGTGCGGAAAGAGGTTGAAGCGCTGGAAGACCATGCCGATGTCGCGCCGGCGGTCGGCGACCTCCCGTTCGCGGAGTTCGAGGAGGCGGTTGCCCTGCCTGCGGTATCCGACGAGGTCGCCCTCGACGGCGAGCGTGCCGCCGTCGATCTTCTCCAGGTGGTTGATGCAGCGCAGGAACGTGGACTTGCCCGAGCCGGAGGGGCCGAGCAGGCAGCACACCTGGCCGCGCTCGACGGTGAGGTCGATGCCCTTGAGCACCTCGACCCGGCCGAAGTGCTTGCGCACCCCGCGGGCCTGGAGCATGGGAGTGGTCACCGGGCGGCCTCCTTGCCGTTCGTACGGACCAGGCCCACCGCGCCGCCGAGCAGGCGGCGCAGAGGGGGGACGTGCCCGTCTCGGGCGGTTCCGCGGCCGTACCGGCGCTCCAGCCAGGCCTGCGGGATGCCCAGCAGGGTGACCAGGGCGAGGTACCAGAGGCTGGCCACGACGAGCATCGGGATGACCTGGTAGTTCTGGGCGTAGACGTCCTGGATGTTGGACATCAGGTCGTGTGCGGAGATGACGGAGACGAGGGCGGTCATCTTGAGCATGTTGATGGTCTCGTTGCCCATCGGCGGGATGATGACGCGCATGGCCTGCGGGAGGACGATGCGGCGCGTGGTCAGGGCGGGACGCATCCCGAGGGAGTGGGCCGCCTCGGCCTGGCCGGGGTCGACGGACTGGATGCCGGCGCGCACGATCTCCGAGGCGTAGGCGGCCTCGTTGAGTCCGAGGGCGAGCAGGGCCGCGACGGCCGGGGTGAGCAGCGCGTTGGTCTCGATGCTGAGGAAGGTGATGTCGGTGAAGGGAACGCCGATCATGACGTTCTTGTAGAGCGCGCCGGCGTAGCCCCAGAAGATGATCTGGACCAGGAGCGGCGTGCCGCGGAAGACCCATACGAAGAGGGTCGCCAGGCCGTAGAGGACTGGGCTTGAGGAGAGCCGCATGACGGCGATGAGCGTGCCCAGGCCGAGGCCCAGGGCCATGGCCGCGGCCGTGAGCCACAGGGTCGTGACGAGACCGTCGAAGATGAGGTCGGCGAAGAGGTAGCGTCCGACGACGTCCCAGCGCAGGTTGTCGTTCTTGGCGAGCGAGCCGGCCAGACCGACGAGCGCGGTGACGGCGATCACGGCGGCCGCCCAGCGTCCGTAATGACGGACGGGTACGACCTGCGGGTCATCGGGTGCGGGACTTTCACGGGCCGTTTCCGCGGAGGTGGTGGCGGCCATGGTCAGTTCACCTCCGCGTTCTTGGTGGCCTCCTTGACGGCGATGGAGGCCACGCCGTACTGGTCGAAGATCTTGGTGACCGTGCCGTCGTCGATGAGGGACTGCAGGGCCTTCTGCAGGGCGTCGCCGAGTTCGGGGAGCTTCTTGGACACGGCGATCCCGTTGGGAGAGGCTCCGTAGCCGCCTTCTGCCGCCGGGTCGTCGACGACCTCGAAGGTGTTGCCCCCGTCGGCGGTCTTGGCGGTCCAGCCCGCGGCGGGCTTCGTCTGCACCTGGGCGACGACCTTGTCCGAGCGCAGGGCGAGCTGGGCGTCGGAGTCCTTGGGGAAGGTCTGGACGTCGATCTCCGCCCGTCCCGCGGACTTGCACGCCGCCTGGTGTTCCTTGAGCAGGTCGAGCTGATTGGTCGCCGCCTGGACCGCGACCTTCTTCCCGCAGAGGTCGTTCAGCGTCGCGATCTTCTCGGGGTTCCCCTTGACCACCATGATCGCGGATCCGGAGACGGAGTAGTCGACGAAGTCGACGACCGCCTGACGCTCTTTGTTGTCGGTCATCGCCGACATCGCCACGTCGAACTTCCCCGCCTGGATGGCGGGCACGATCCCGTCGAACTTCTGCGGCGTGAAGGCGAACTTGACGCCCAGCTTCGCCCCCAGCGCCTGACCGAGGTCGTAGTCGAGACCGGTCAGCTCGGGCTTGCCCTCGGTCACGAACATCTCGAACGGGGCGTAGGGAACGTCGGTGGCCACCCGTACCGTGCCCGATTTCCTGATCGCCTCGGGCAGCGAGTCGTGCAGCGCCTTGTCCTGGGTGATCGCCACCCCGGCGACGGTGAGCGGCTCGTTGCCCGCGGCGGAGGCGGTGTCAGGGGCACTGTCCGTACAGGCGGTGAGCGAGGCCAGCACGGCCGTGGCGGCGAGCGCCATGGGCAGGTGACGGGTCAGACGGGTGTGCATCAGGGTCGAACCTCTCGGTCTCGGGCCGACGGGATGGGCGCGTCGGCTGCACATTGGAAGTTACAGATGACCCGTTCTCCTGGCTAGATGTATCGCTCGTTACGTTCAGGTAACGAGCGTGATCCAGCCAGTACATCCACGAGAGAGCAGGCTCCAGCTGCCCCTCGACTACCGGACGGCGCGTTCTTCGCCATACATCTTCCGCTCGTTCAGGCTGGCTTGTAAGTTCCGCTACCACATCGATGCTGAGGATCCGGCGGGCAGACGGCGGATCCGGGATGCGATGCCGAGCCCTGCCCCCGCGCAGGCCCCCCTCAACCTCCGGAGATTCCATGAGCACCCGATTCCGGCGTGCGACGTTCGCCTCCGCGGCCGTCGCGCTCCTCACCCTGGCCGGTTCACTGGCCGCGGCGGACCCCGCCGCGGCAGCTGCCACCCGGATCCGCCTGGGCAGTGCCTCGGACGTCAGCCGTACGTCCTGGCAGGGGCCCGCCTTCACCATGAACGGCGACGGCAAGATCATCGCCTCGTCCATGACCGCCGCCCTCGACGCCATCCGCGGCGGCACCGGCAGCCTCGATGTCGTCGTCATCGCCGGCTCCGCCCCCGGTTCGGGCAGCCCCACCCCCGAATGCGACGCGGCGATGGCCCTGCCCGGCGTCAACTCGTGTACCAGCTGGACCCTCACCGCCGCCTCGGACGGGAACAACGGCCAGGTCAACACCGATGTCCGCAACGCCGAGTTCGTGTACTTCGCCGGCGGCGACCAGTGCCGGTACGCCGCCTGGAAGGGCAGCGCCCTCGAAGCGTCCGTCGAGTCCGTCGTCGCCAAGGGCGGCGGCTCGGGCGGCGGCAGTGCCGGACACCACATCAACAGCCCGGTGGTCTACGACGCCTGCAAGGGCAGCATCACCAGCTCCGAGGCCCTCGCGAACCCCTACGACAGCTACGCCACCTTCACCACCGGCATGTTCGAGTGGCAGCACTACAGCGGCGTCATCAACGACTCCCACTTCAGGGCCCGCGACCGGATGGGCCGCACCATGGCCTTCGTGGCCCGCGCGATCAAGGACGGCCGGACCTCAGGCGGCAAGGCCTGGGGTGTCGGGGTGGAGGAAGGCAGCTCGCTCCTCCTCGACAAGAACGGACTGGCCACCCTCTACGGCAAGGAGGCCTACGTCGTTCTGGGCGACCACCAGCCGGAGCAGGCGTCCTCGGGCAAACCCCTGACGTTCTCGAACTACAAGGTATGGCGCCTGGGCCCCGGGCAGACGTACGACTTCAAGAACCGCCCCACCTGCGGCTACTACCTCCGCAGCGTCACCAACGGCGTCGCCGACGCCAACCTCTACACGGGCACCCCCCAGAGCACCTGCGGCACCCCCGGAGGCACGACCACGCTGGCCGAGACCGAGCCGAACGACACCCGCACGACCGCGAACGACGCCACCGCGCTGACCTCCCCCGCCTCGCTCACCGGCAGCATGAAGTCGACCACCGACCGGGACTACTTCCGCGCCTCCTTCGCAGCGGGCGAGCGGGTCGACATCCACTGCGCCATCCCCGACGGGGCCTACGACGCCGACCTCTACCTCCTCGACTCCGGCGGCAGCACCATCGACCGCTCCGTCAACGACGGCGCGGGCACGGACGAATCCCTCACCTTCACCAGGACCGCCGCAGGGAGCGGCACTTACTACATCGAGCTCGACGCCTATCAGGGGTCCGGCAGCACCCCCTACACGTGCACCCTGACGAAGACCTGAGCGCGACGCGCGGCGAAGAACTCCGGTCGGCTCCCCGGCCACGCCCCTGCGCCGACCGGGCACCATGGAATGTCGCCGCATTCCGCAGGGACCCGTCAGCTCTGCGGCTTCTCCTGATGCATCCCTCTGGCGGGCGTGATCGGCCGCCGGCGGAATGACGGTCAGCCGCCAGGGGGTTGTCGACGGCCCGGGGCGCACCGGCCGACCGAAAGGACCGCAGACACGGCAGCGGCCCCACCCGCGGGAGTGGGGTCGCCGCCGTACTCACCAGGGAGGCAAGCGATAGGCCTCGGCCCATTCACGGACTACGCCTTCGACATCAGGTTCGCCTTGATGCTCGCCGCAGACACGGACCAAAAGCTCGACCTTGTGCCACTCGGGAGGCCTGGATCGATCCAATGCCACGAGATCGGTGTGGGTCGCGAAACCCCGGTACGGTCTGAGCCCAGGGATACCTCTTTTGGCGATCTCCTCACTAAAGCCGGGCAGTTTTTCGAAAGACGGGCCGGATTGGACCCGGCTGCGGCCGAGCCGACCCGGCGGTTCAACACGCCCAACCAGGGAGCGCCACGGGCAGCCCGGGGTCAGCCGCCACCCGAGCCGGCCGAGGCCGAACCGCCGGAGGTCCATCCGGAGTTGGGCTGCGGCCGATCGCGCGTGCTGCGCTCGGTGTGCAGATCCACCTCGACCCCAGCCGGGCCGAGCAGGGCGTCCAGTGCGTCGGCGAGCCGCTGCGGGTCGCCGCCGAACGGGAGCGGGGCGAGCCGCTCCTGGCCGCCCCGCAGGAGGAGTTCCAGCGCGAGTGTGGAGACGGCCGGCTTGTGGTCCCCCTGGTACGGCTCCACCACCTTGTACGTCAGCCGCACCTCGCGCAGGGTGTCGACGGGCAGCCAGTCATCCGGCCCGGCGGCCCGGACCAACCGCAGGGACGCGGGCACCTCGGACGGCGCGAACTCCACCCGCAGGATGTCCCGGGCCCGGGAAAGGGTCAGCGCCGGCCAGCTGAGCAGGTACTCCAGCCCGGCGATCACCCCCACCACCACGAACACGGTCGACGCCCGCGCCCCGGCCAGCGCCATCCAGAGGGCGACGAGCAGGGTCGGCCCGCCCAGGACGAGCGGAATGAACAGCGCCGACCCCGCCGAGGTCAGCGCGTTCCGCACCGGCCCGGCCGGGCCGGCGCGCAGGACCAGATCCGTCGAGTCGGGGCCGTGTCTCAGCAAGGGCTCGGTGGCCATGCCTCCAGCGTAGGACCGGTCCGCAAGAGCGCCTCGGCCCCATTGGGCCGTTGAACCTTTGCCATCGCCCTCAAGGACGAAGTGTTCCCGTTCCCGAGATCGCGAAGAAGCTGACCATCAAGACCGGGAAGAACGCGGGCAAGAACCCCTCTGTCGCTTCGCTCTGGCTACTGCCTCGGCGCACCCGTTCGCACGGGGTTCCGGCAGGTCAGCGGGCAGCCACCGGGATCGCGGGAGAGTCCACCCACACCGTGGTGGCGAGCTCTGCGCTGCTCAGGCCGTACCGGCCGAGCTCCTCCCACGGCCGGTGCGCCGCGGCGATCTCGTCCCAGAGGCGGCGGGCCCCGCCTGGGCGACGGTGAAGGAGGCCAAGGTCCGTCCGTCGCAGTCGACGGTCGCCCACGAGCCCGTCGTGGAGTCGGTGATCTCGAGGCGGGTGTGGGCGTGTTCGGCGCTGGTGTCCCAGGCGAAGGACGCGCCGGGTACGGCTAGGCCGATGTGGAACTCGGCGTCGAGGTCACCGCCCGCGACCGCCCACGGCGACACCGTCGTGGACGAACGCTCCGGTGTGCCCTTACCGACCGCGGGCGGGAAGGGCACGGGCGCCGGACCGGGCCTGGGTGAGCCAGGTGGGCGGGAGGTGATCGACGGAGAAGGTGGCGAGGACCACGTCGTACGGACCCCCCGGCGTCCGGCCGTCGGCGGCGTCCCCGACCACCACCCTCGGCTCGTACCCGGCCGCCTTCAGGTTCTCCTCCGCCCCGACGGCGAGCACCGGGTCAAGCTCGACGGTGGTCACCTGCCTGTCGCCGAGCAGGGCGCACAGCAAGCCCGTGTTGAAGCCGGTACCCGCGCCCAGCTCCAAGACCCGGGGGCCGGCGATCTCCCGGCCGGGGGGACGTTCGCCGAGCCCGGCCAGGAGCAGCATGCGGGCGACCATCGAGGGCATCGACGCCGAGGAGGACGGTAGCCCGTTGGTGAACTGCGTGACGAGCGGCTCGTCCGAGTAGGCCGCGGTCATCCAGCGGTCCGGGTCGGTGGCCCGGTCGACGAGCCCGTCGACGGCTGGGGCATTTCGGTGCGGGGTGGGAGCCACGGGCCTACTTCTGCTGGCCGGGTTCGGTCGGCGGTGGTGGGGGTGGCGGCGGAACCGGCCGGTTTGGCTGATATCCGTCGTCATCGACCGGCGACCGGCGACCGGCGACCGGCGACCGGTGCTTGCCCTCCACGATCCCTGCCACAGCAAACTCCCCGTACGTACGGAAACCCCAACGGTAGGACGGGGAGGCTGGATACGGCAGGGCGTATACCGGGCGCGTTGCCGACCCCGTGGCCACATTCGTCTTGCCCGCTCGGGTCTGCCGCCGCGACACCTGACAGGCAGGCCACGGAGGGAGCCCCCGGTCGCTGCGCTGACGATGAGGGCGCAGATCAGCTGAGTACAGATCACAGGGCAGTTGTCTGTGTAACGCCAGAGGCCTCGGCTCCCGCGCGGCCTGGAAATGCTTCCCACCGTCCTGAAGGACTCCGCCGTACGGAACGGCCCGGGCGCGTACGGCGCGCCGGGGAGCAGTGGGCATGCCGGGGAAGGCGGCACCGGCACGGGAACGCTCGGCGGCTTGCGGAGGTGCTGCCGCCACCAAGCGCCCTGCTGCATGGGCGACCACCTATGAAACGCGCCCGTGGCGGACCAGTCGGGGGATCTTGTTCCTTATGGACCTGTCGTGGTGTCCGGCGGTGTGGTGAATCGTTCACGCTGCGGTGGCGGTCGCCCGGACCGCCAGTCACGGAAGGTCCCTCTTGCCGATGTCTCAGCCTGTTCGTGTCGTGTTCCGCTCAGCCCGGCGCGCCGCGCCGGCCTTCGGCGAGGGTCTGCGGGTGGCCCTGTACCAGGGTCAGGGGCCGGTCGGCAGCCGGGAGGCGGTGGAGGAAAACCTGGACCGTCTGGCCGAGGTGGCCGCGCTGGCTGCGGACTACGGCTGCCAGACGGTGGTGTTCCCGGAGAAGTACACGACCGGCTACGCGATCGGTCCCGAGCAGTGCCGGGAGCTGGCCGAGCACCGCGAGGGCCCCTCCATCGAGCGGGCCCGGCTGGTCGCCAAGGAGCACGGCCTGGCCGTGGTCCTGCCCTACCCCGAGCGGGACGAGAACGCGTACTACGACTCGATCAGCGTGATCGCGTCCGACGGACTGGTGGCGGCGAACTACCGCAAGACCCACCTGTACGGGGCCGCCGAGCGGCGCAACTACTCCTTCGGGCAGGAACTGCCACCCGTCGTGACCATCAACGGCATCGGCGTGGGCGTGCTCAACTGCTACGAGTGCGAGTTCCCGCCGCTCTACCAGTACCTCGCCGAACAAGGCGCGCAGGTCGTCCTCGGCCCCACCGCGGCCGACGGCCACTTCCGCCTCGCCGACGGCACCATGAGCCAGGTCCCCTACCAGGACGCCACCCGCCACATCATTCCCGCCATGGCCTCCATCTGGCGCCTGTTCATCGCCTATGCCAACCGCCGCGGCTGGGAACAGGTCCCCGCCGGCGCCTGGCAGTACCAGGGCAACTCCGGCATCTGGGCACCCGACGGCGAACCCCTCATCGCCGCCACCGCCGAAGACCGCCACCACGACTGTCTCCTCATCGCCGACTGCCTTCCCGCCGCCGTTCCACCCTTCAGCCCAGAAGGCCACCACCCCACCGACAACCGCCTCACCCTCAACCCCGCCCTACGCCCGGCCCGCTGACCACCGCTCATCACGACGCCCGACAGCAGCCGATTCCGCGGCCACGCGGCCCATATGGCGCACCCAGCGCTACCAACGGCGCCGCAGGAGACGGTGCGCTCCGGCTCCGGCAGCTCCCCCGGCATACCGGCCGGGCCGGCGGCTTCGCCGATCAGCTCCAGCAGCCCCATCCGTTGGGTGCGGATACGCCTTTACGTCGGGTTTGCCGTCAGGCGCTGGACGGTGGTGATCGTCTTGCCGCCGCCCGGGAGGAGGGCGATGTCGACGTATTCAGCGAGGCGCCGGATGAGGGGCCAGCCGTATCCGCCGGGGTGTCCGTGGCCGGTGGAGCGGGCCGCGGGGTGTTCGGGGCTGGCGTCGCTGACGGCCAGGCGCAGGGGGTCCCCGTCGAGGGCGGCGTGGAAGGCGGTGATGCCGCCGCCGTGGCGGATCGCGTTGGTGACGAGCTCCGAGGCGACCAGGAGTGCGTCCCCGGCGGCGGTACTGTCGAGGGCGGCGCCCGCGGCCCGGATGAGCTCGGTGACCCGGCGGCGGGCGGCCGCCGCGGTGCCGACCGACCACGACCGTACACATCGACCACACCACCCGGCATCCCCCTTTCAGCCGAGGCACCAGGCTGGACGCAGCCGAACAGGAGCCCCCTTCCCCGGGACGCCGCTCGGGCGATCGAGTGCACCCCTCGTCGCCAACGCGTCCCTCAGGGCGCGTACGTCTCTCCGCCGAGGGTGAGGGTGGCGCTGCCCGCCGTACTGTCGGCGAGCCAGGACTCGAAGCCGGGCAGGTCGTCCTCCGGGAGGGCGACCTCGATCTCGACCGCGGTCCCGTAGCGCAGGTCCACGACGGTGCGGCCGGTGGAGCGCAGGTCGTTCTGGGTCTTGCCGGCGCGCTGGTGGTCGACGGTGACGGTGGCGAGCCGGTAGCGGCGGCGGGTGACGGTGCCGAGCGCGTCTAGGGCCTCGCCGACCACGCCCCCGTAGGCCCGGATGAGGCCGCCGGCGCCGAGCTTCACGCCGCCGTAGTAGCGGGTGACCACGGCGACCGCGTAGCGGACGTCCCGGCGCATGAGCATCTGGAGCATGGGCACCCCGGCGGTGCCGCCGGGCTCGCCGTCGTCGCTGGCCTTCTGCACGGAGGCGTCCGCGCCGATCACATAGGCGTAGCAGTGGTGCGAGGCGGCGGGGTGCTCCTTGCGGATCCGCGCGACGAACTCCTGCGCCTCCCGCTCCGTCGCGGCGGGTGCGAGCGCGCACAGGAAGCGCGAGCGGTTGATCTCCGACTCGTGCACGCCCTCGCGGGCCACCGTCGCGTACTGGTCTGCCTTCACCGCTCCACCCTACGGGGAATCGGACATGTGTCTTTTCGGTTGATCCGCAGAGCAGGCGATCGGGAACGGCAGTCCAGAGCAGCAGGAGGCGGCGCACGTGTACGGCGATCCGGCAACCATCCGCAAGATCCTCACCGAAGTGGGCGACACCTGGGCCGTGGTGGGCCTCTCGAACAACCAGGACCGCGCCGCCTACGGGGTGGCCCGCGTCCTCCAGCGGTTCGGCAAGCGCGTGGTCCCCGTCCACCCGAAGGCGGAGACGGTGCACGGGGAGCCGGGGTAAGCCTCGCTGGAGGCGATCCCGTTCAAGGTGGACGTGGTGGACGTATTCGTGAACAGCCGGCTCGCGGGAGCGGTCGCCGACGAGGCGGCCGCGATCGGTGCCGCGGCCGTCTGGTTCCAGCTGGGCGTGATCGACGAGGCCGCCTTCGCGCGCACCCGCGACGCCGGCCTGGCGATGGTCATGGACCGCTGCCCGGCCATCGAGATCCCGGGCCTGTAGGCCGGACGAAGGTCCGCGCCGGACGACCAGCTTCCGGCCACCCGACCGTGGTCCGCGCCGCGTCAGTGCGCCGCGCCCGGCTTCCGGGCGGGTGCGGGGACCGGCGCCGACACGGGCGGGACCGCCACGGCGAGCGTCATCTCCATGGGGACGGCGCCGTCGTTGCGGTACGAGTGCGCCGCATTGGCCTCGAAGGCGGCGGCGGCCCCGGCCGGTACCCGGAATTCCTCCTCGCCCACCACCAGCGTCAGCTCCCCCGCCGTGACGTGCAGCATCTCGATGGTCCCGGAGGGGTGCGGGGCCGAATCGGTGCTCTCTCCCGGCACCAGGTGCCAGGTCCAGAGCTCCATCGGCCCGCGCTCGTCGGTGCCGATCAGCAGGGTCGTGGAGCTGCCCGCGTCGCTGCTCCAGATCCGTACGGCCTGCTCCGGCGGGACGACGCGGACCTGGGGCCCCCGGTCGTGGTCGAGGAGCGTGGAGATGCTGACGCCGAGCGCGTCGGCCAGCCGGACGGTGGTGCCGACGCTGGGGTTCGTCCGGGCCTGCTCGATCTGGATGATCATGCCCCGGCTGACGCCCGCCCGGGCCGCCAGCGCGTCGAGCGTGAAGCCCCGCTCACCGCGCCAGCGCTTGAGGTTCGCGGCCAGCGACTGCGTGAGCTTTTCGAGGTCGGACACGGACCCATCACCCTTCAGTCCAATATCGTGGATGACAGAGTGCAGCAGAGTGAACTACCGTGCCCTGTACTCGAACGTTCAATGCACTGTACTGCGAGGTCCCCGCCATGACCGCCCTCTTCGCCTTGGCCACAGCGGTGCTGTGGGGTCTCGCCGACTTCGGCGGCGGGCTGCTCACCCGCCGGATCCCCGCCCTCACGGTGGTCGTGGTCTCGCAGGTCGTCGCCGTGGTGGTGCTCGGCTCCGTCGTCCTGGCCACCGGAGCCTGGAACGAAGCCGGACCGGGGCCCTGGTTCGCGGTGGCCGCCGGAGTCGTCGGACCGGTCGCCATGCTCAGCTTCTACAAGGCCCTCGCGCTCGGACCCATGGGCGTGGTCTCGCCGCTGGGCTCCGTGGGCGTGATGGTGCCCGTCGCGGCCGGACTGGCGCTGGGCGAGCAGCCCGGCCCCGGCCAGTTCGCCGGCATCGCGGTGGCCCTCGTCGGCATCGTCCTGGCGGGCGGCCCGGAACTGCGCGGCGCGCCCGTCCAGCGGCGGGCCGTCGTCCTCACGCTCGTCGCCGCGTTCGGCTTCGGCGCGGTGATGGCGCTGATCTCGCACGCCTCCACCACCCTCACCGGCCTGTTCCTCGCGCTGTTCGTCCAGCGGGTCACCAACGTCGCCGTGGGCGGCGCGGCCCTGTGGGTCCAGACCCGGCGCGGCGTCCCCGCCCTCCCGGCGGGCACCGGACCGCGCGTCCTGTGGGGCCTGCTCCCGGCCCTGGCCTTCGTCGGCCTCGCGGACGTCGCGGCGAACGGCACCTACTCCGTCGCCGCCCAGAACGGCCCGGTCACCGTCGCCGCCGTACTGTCCTCGCTCTACCCGGTGGTCACCGCGCTCGCCGCCTTCGCCGTGCTCAAGGAGCGCCTGCGCACCGTCCAGGCGGCGGGCGCCGGCCTGGCCCTGGCGGGCACGGTCCTGCTGGCCGCGGGCTAGGCCGTCTAACGCGCTCCTGCCCTGCGGTGTCCGGCACGCACGCCCGGAGGCCCCTACACCGCCCGGGCCGCGTCGTCCCGGGCCTCCGCCTCGGCCAGCTCCGCCAGCCCGCGCAGCTGCTCCGGGGTCATCCCGTCGGGGATCGGCACGGGGGCCGGCGTGCGCAGCGGGGGCTGCCAGCCGGTCTCCGGCTCCCAGCGGCGTACGACGCGTGCCGGCGCCCCCGCGACGACGGCGTGGTCCGGCACCTCGCCCCGTACGACGGCCCCCGCCGCCACCACGACGTTGCGGCCGAGCCGCGCACCCGGCAGGACCACGGCCCCGGTGCCGAGCCAGCAGCCCGGGCCGATCTCGACCGGTGCGCTGCGCGGCCACTGCCGTCCGACCGGCTGGTGCGGGTCGTCGTAGCTGTGGTTGGTGGAGGTGATGTACACGCCGGGGCCGCAGAACGTGTCGTTCCCGATGGTGATCCGGGTGTCGGCGATGACGTGGCTGTCACGGCCGATGACCACGCCGTTGCCGAGCACCAGCATCGGCTCCGCGCCCAGGTCGAGGTCCGGCATCATCCCGGCGGTGAGGGTGACCTGTTCGCCGATGATGCAGTGGTCGCCGAGCCGGATCCAGCGCTCGCCGAAGACCGTGCCCTGCGGGAAGGCGAGCCGGGTGCCGTGCCCGATCGCGCCGAAGCGCAGCCGCCCGGGGGTCTGCGCGGTCACCGCGCCGGCCTGCTGCATCCAGCGCCAGCCGGCGTGGACCGCGCGGTTCGCCAGCCTGCGGCGCAGGGCCGCGAGGGATGAGAACGTGTTCTGGTTCTTCGGCACCCGGCCACGCTAGCGGGCGGGGTGGCGGGCATCCGGGCGCCGGACCTGTGATGTTCACCCCATCGCGGGAGCGCGCGGGCGCGTGCCCTACGGTGCCGGTAGCGCGGCAGGTACCCGTACGGGCGCCGGCGTTCCGTGAGGGACGGCGGCGCCGGCGTACGGGCGGAGACAAGCGAAGGCAGAGGAAGAGCACATGACGCAGCAGTCGGCCCGGGCACTCGTGGCGGGCGTGGGCGGGAAGAGCCCCGCCGTGGACCCGACGGCCTTCACGGCGCCCACCTCCGTCGTGATCGGCGACGTCACCCTCGCCGCCGGGGCGAGCGTCTGGTACTCCGCGGTGCTGCGCGCCGACTGCGGACCGATCACGCTCGGCGCGGACAGCAACGTCCAGGACAACTGCACGGTGCACGTGGACCCCGGGTTCCCGGTGTCGATCGGGGAGCGGGTGTCCATCGGCCACAACGCCGTCGTGCACGGCTGCACCGTCGAGGACGACTGCCTGATCGGCATGGGCGCCACCGTCCTCAACGGCGCGGTGATCGGCGCCGGTTCCCTGGTGGCCGCGCAGGCGCTGGTACCGCAGGGGATGGTGGTCCCGCCCGGGTCGCTGGTGGCGGGGGTCCCGGCCAAGGTGCGGCGCGAGCTGACCGAGGAGGAGCGCGAGGGGCTCAGGCTCAACGCCGCGATGTACCTGGAGCTGGCGAAGCAGCACCGCGCCGCGGTCACCCCGGAGGCCTGAAGCCCGCGCAGCGCGGGGAGGCCGCAGGACGGGGAGGCCGCGGGCCGCCCCGCCCTGCGGACCGGGACGCGAACGCCGCTCCGGCGACCGGGGCGGCGTCGGCTCCGCCGCTCAGTCGCTCAGTCGCCGACGCCGGCCGGGACCGGCTCGGGGGCCTCGGCGCCGGCCGTGCGGACCTCCGCGGCCGCCTTCTTCATCCGGCTGCGCACCACCAGCGTCACGGCGAGCCCGAAGAGCACCGCCAGCAGCAGGGCCGCCCAGGAGAACCGCTTCAGCCAGGGCTCGGCGACGATGCCGACCGAGTAGATGACGGCCGTGGTGCCGCCGGCCCAGAGGATGCCGCCGAAGACGTTGGCGATCAGGAACTTCCAGTACGGCATGCGCAGTACGCCCGCCAGCGGACCGGCGAAGATGCGCAGCAGCGCCACGAACCGCCCGAAGAAGACGGCCCACATGCCCCACTTCTCGAAGGAGCGCTCCGCGAGCGCCACGTGCTCGGGCCCGAAGTGCTTGGGGAAGCGCCGGCCCAGCTTCTCCAGGAGCGGCTTGCCGCCCCGGCGCCCGATCGCGTAGCCGATCGAGTCCCCGACGATCGCGCCGGTGATCGCGCAGGCACCGAGCACCACCGGATCGATGTCGCCGTGCTGCGAGGCCAGCAGCGCCGAGCTGACGAGGACGATCTCTCCCGGCAGCGGGATGCCGAGGCTCTCCAGCCCGATGACCAGACCCACCAGGAGGTAGACGCTGACCGCCGGAATCGTCTCCAGCCATTCCTGGATGTGCACCGGTACGTCCTCCCGAGTCGACTCCGGCGCGCCCCCTGTGGCACGCCGAGCGGGCAGCCTACCGGCTGCTCACCACAGCCTTTGACCTCAGTGGCAGTTCGCGGGACGAGCGGCCCGCGAACACCTCCCGGCGGCCGCCGCCCAGCACCCACGCGTGCCGTTCGGGGTCCCAGGAGGACAGGGCCCTCGGGTCGAGGGTCACGGTGACCCGCTGCGCCTCGCCCGGCGCGAGGGTCAGCCGCCGGTATCCGGCCAGTGCGCGCACCGGCTGGTCGAGCTTCAGCTCGGGCGAGGGGCCGACGTACACCTGGGCCACCTCGGTGCCCTTGCGCCGCCCGGTGTTGCGGACGGTGAACTCGACCCGCAGCCCGCCGTGTTCCGGCCGCACCGTGAGCTTCTCGTACTGCCAGGTGGTGTACGAGAGCCCGTGCCCGAACGGGAACAGCGGGGCGGCCCGCTGCGCGTCGTACCAGCGGTGGCCCACGTGCACGCCCTCCGTGTACTCCTGCCGGCCGCCCACCCCGGGGTAGCGCAGCGGGTTCCCGCCGAACGGGGTCGCGTCCTCGTCGGCGGGGAAGGTCTGGGTCAGCCGCCCGCCGGGGTCCACGTCCCCGAAGAGGACGTCGGCGGTGGCCCCGGCGCCCTCCTGCCCCGGGTAGTACGTCTGGAGGACGGCCCCGGTACGGGAGAGCCACGGCATGGTCGTACTGGAGGAGGTGTTCAGCACGACGGTGGTCCGCGGGTTCGCGGCGGCGACCGCCTCGATCAGCCGCTCCTGCCCGCCGGGGAGCGCCAGCGAGGTCCGGTCGGTGCCCTCGGTGGCGTCCTCGTAGGCGAACAGGACCACGCTGCGGGCCGCCTTGGCCGCCTGCACCGCCTCGGCGAGGTCCGCCGCCCGGGTCGCCCCCGTCGTGAGCCGCAGCCGGAAGCGCTGGCCGGCGGCCCCGCCGCGGGCGGACACGGCGAGCCGGTGGGGGCCCGCCTTCAGGGCGAGGGTGCGGCGGCGGACGGCCAGGCCGTCCGGCGCGGCGGCGAGGAGCCCGCCCGCGAACTGCTCCGCCACGCCCTGCCGGACGGGGAACAGCTCCTGCCCGTCGAGGCGCACGCTCGGCCGCTGCCCGGTGTAGTGCACGAGCAGGGTCCACTCGTCGGCGGCGGCGAGCGCGAAGGTGCCCTCGTGGCTCCAGGTCCGCCCGGCCTCCACCCTGCGGTCGTCGAGGTCGGCCGGGGGGCTGAGGAGCACCGGCGGGAGGGGGCGCCCGTACAGGTCCTCGCCGAGGGCGTAGCGCACGGTCGCGCCCTTGCCCGCCCGGTGCCGGATCGCGGCGAGCGGGGCGGCGGCCGCGTCGGGGACGACGTGGGCGCTGCCGCCGCCGCCGACGAACGGAACCTGCCCGGTGGGTCCGATGACGGCGATGGAACGGGCCGCCGCCCCGGCCAGCGGCAGCGTGCCGCGCTCGTTGCGCAGCAGCACGGCCCCCGCGGCGGCCACCTTGCGGGCCGTCCGGGCCCCGGCCGCGGCCTCCCGGGCGGGCCGCGCCGCGGGCCGGTCGGTCAGCAGTCCGAAGCGGTCCAGGGTGCTCAGGACGCGGTGCACGGCGAGGTCGACGGTGTCCTGGGATACGGAGCCGCCGCGCACCGCCTCCCGCAGCGGCGCCCCGAAGTGGGTCGCGCCGGGCATCTCCATGTCGAGGCCCGCGCCGATGGCGGCGACGGTGCCGTGGACGGCGTCCCGCTCGGAGATCACCCAGCCGTCGAACCCCCAGGTTCCGCGCAGCAGTTCGTCCAGCAGCGGCCTGCTCTCGCAGGCGTACACGCCGTTGACCTTGTTGTGGGCGCCCACCACGGCGCCCGCGCCGGCGGCCACGGCCGCCTCGAAGCCGCGCAGTTCGGTCTCGTGCAGGGTCCGTTCGGCGGCGATCACGTCGACGGTGTCGCGGCCCTTCTCCTGGTTGTTGAGGGCGAAGTGCTTGACGGCGGCGATGAGCCCCTCGTCCTGGATGCCGCGGACCACTTCGGCCACCAGGTCCGCGGTGAGGCGCGGATCCTCGGCGAAGGTCTCGAAGTTGCGCCCGGCGTACGGGGTGCGGATGAGGCTCGCCATGGGCGCGAGCAGGACGTCGACGCCGAGGGCGCGGCCCTCCCGCCCGAGCACCCGGCCGTACTCGCGGGCCAGTGCGGGGTCGAAGGCCGAGGCGAGCAGGACCGGAGCGGGCAGCGCGGTGGCGGGCCGGGCCACGCGCACCCCGGCGGGCCCGTCGGCGAGCCGCAGCGCCGGGATGCCCAGGCGGGGGACGCCGGGGAGGTAGCCGGCCTGGCCCAGGGGGGCCGGGTCGCGGGCGCCGTGGAGCAGGGCGGTCTTCTCCTCCAGGGTGAGCCGCTCCAGCAGGGACTCCACGCGGGCGGCGGCGTCGACGGCTCCGGCTCCGGCTCCGGGCGCGGGCACCGGGGGCGCGGGCGGCGCCGTGCCCCTCCCGGCGCCCGGCGGCACCGTGGGCGCGCAGCCGGCGGCCCCGAGCGCGGCGCCCGCCCCCGCGAGGAGCCGGATCGCGGAACGTCTGGACACGGCCTCGGTCATGGGCGCTCCCTGCGGCGTCGGGCGGCGGGAGCGGCCCGCGCCGGACCGCTCCCGCCGCCCACTGTGCGCCGCCCGCCCGCGGGGCCGGTTCAGACGCGCCACCGGGGCACCGAGGTTCAGCCCTGCGGCGGCTGCTCCACGGCGTCGGCGACCCGCCGGGGCTCGTCCTGCCGCTGGACCCGCGCCTCGGTGCGGTGACCGCGCGCGATGTAGTCCCGTACGACGGTTTCCACCGCGTCCTGCGGAGAGCCGACCCCGGCGAGGACCATCACCTCCACCACGAGTTCGGCGTCGAGGCTGATGTTGACCTTGGCCACGGGTACCCCCTTCGTCCCTGTCGTCGTGCGAGGGACTGTAGCCGCATCGCGGCGCCGGATTCCCCGGTTCCCCCACCGCCGCCCGCCCGTTGGCACTACGGTCTCCCTACGCACACCCTCACTGGCACGTTTTGCCACCCCTGGCTCAGGTGCGCCCGCTCCCCTCCCGCCCGTCCTGGAGTCCCGTGTACCCACCGCCGCACACGCGCCCGTACGGCTTCCCGCCCGCGCCACCCGTCCGGCGCTGGTGGCACCACCCCGCAGTGATCGTCACGGCTCTGGTCCTGCTGCCGCCGGCGGGCATCGCGCTGGCGTGGACGAGCCGTTGGAGCCAGGGCAAGAAGATCGTCGCGACCGTGCTCGCCGGCCTCTGGTTCCTGCTGTTCCTCGTGTCGGACCCGCCGGAGAAGCCGGACGACGCCAAAGCGCTGCCGGTGGCCGCCCGGACGGCGACGCCGACGCCCCCGACGTCCTCCAGCCCGGCGCCGCCGCCCGCACCCTCGCCGACCCCGTCCACGCAGGCCGAACCGCAGATGCCGTCCGTGGTGGGGAAGTCGTTCGCCGAGGCCGAGAAGGCCGTACGGGACGGGGGCGGGGCGGGACTGACCGCGCTCAGCGCCTACCGCGACGTCGCGCTCCCCGGGCCCCACGCAGACTGGACCGTGTGCTTCCAGGGGCTGCCGGCCGGCTCCCCGATCGCGGCCCGGCTCGCCGCCCCGGCCGTCCACCTCGTCGCCCGCGGGACCCCGTGCCCGGCCCGCGCGGACACGGACCTGCGCCCGAGTCCGGCGCCGGTACCGACACCCACGCCGACACCCCCGCCGCCCCCGCAGGACGAGTCCGACGGCAGCGGCGGATCCTCCTCGTCCTCCGGCGGGGCGGGCGACGACGACGACAGCAGCGGGGCGCCGGTCAAGCGCGCGGGCTCGTTCTGCGCGCCGGCCGGAGCCGCCGCCGTCACCTCCGCCGGCACCCCGCTCGTCTGCGGACCGGGCTCCGACGGGCGCAACCGCTGGCGCCGGGGCTGAACCACACCCGCCCGCAACACCGCGAGGCCCCCGCCCAGCAAAGGGCGGGGGCCTCGCGGTGTTGCGGTCTCCGGGCCGGACGGGGGGCCCGGGCCGCACCGGGGGCTACGCGTTGGGGCGCAGGGTCCACACGACCGTCATCTCGCCCGTCACGGCCTCGTCCTCGCGCTGAATCGCGATGGTGACGGGGAACTCGGGGCGGCCGCCGGCGTCGAGCTCGGCGACGACGTCCGCGATCGGGCGGCCGAGGGTGGCCGTGGCGGTGACGACGCCCTTGGCGAGCTTCTTGTAGCCGATCTCGGCCTTGACGGCCAGCGGCACCGCACGCGAGAGCTGGTCGCCGAAGGCGGCCAGGACGATCGCGCCGCTCGCGGACTCGGCGAGGGTGAACATGGCGCCCGCGTGCGGGCCGCCGACGTGGTTGTGGAAGTCGGGCTGGTCCGGAAGCCGGACGACCGCACGCTCGGGGGTGGTCTCCAGGAACTGGAGGTTCAGGGTCCGTGCCATCGGCACCGTCGCGGCGAGCATTTCGCCTACGTTCATCTGGTCTGCGCTCATGACGCGGGATGTTACCCATGAGTAGATGCGCTTGACCAGACTCGGGCCGGGGGCGGCCGTGGCCCCCGGGGACCACTCCCACTATGGTTACCGGCCATGTGGCCAGGACAGCAGCAGCCGCCCGGGGGCGAGCAGAACCCCCAGGACGCGCAAAAGAACCCGTACCAGCAGCAGCCGGGACAACCGGGGCAGCCGAACCCGTACCAGCAGCCCGGATACGGTGAGCAGCAGCCCGGCTACGGGTACCCCCAGCAGGGGTACCAGACGCCGCCGCCGGTGCAGCCCTGGGGGCAGACCCAGCAGACCCAGCAGGCGCCGTCGCCCGGCGGAGGCGGCAGCCCCTACTCCACCCGGACGGTGGCCATCGTCGCCGCGTCGGCGGTCGTCGTGGCGGCCGCCGCCACCGGCGCCTTCGTCCTGACCCGGGACGACAAGACGAACCAGGCGGACGCCAAGCCCGCCGCGTCCTCCTCCGCCCCGCCGTCCTCCGCGCCCGCGCCGGCGGGCACCAGCCCGAACCCCCGGGCCGGCGGCGACGTCAAGCCGGTGGTCCCGGGCTGGAAGGTGGTCCTCAACCCGAAGTACGGCACCGCCTTCGACGTTCCGCCGGAGTGGAACGTGCTGGGCTCGGGCATGTCGATCGGCTTCGAGGACGAGGTGAAGAAGGACGGCGGCCCGGTCGTGATGATGTCGGGCCCCGCCTACCTCAAGGAGGACTGGTGCAAGGTCGACTCCGACAAGAACGGCAGTGAGGAGACGACCTCGCTGGCCGGCACCGGCACCAAGGGCGGCCAGGGCGCCAAGGACACCGCCGAGGCCGTGCGCAACGAGGCCGGCACCTGGGCGTTCGCCGGATACGCGCAGAAGGCGCCGAAGGGCACCGTGAAGGTCTCCGATCCGAAGGAGTACACCACCTCCTCCGGGCTCAAGGGCCACACGGCGACCGCC
Source organism: Streptomyces sp. NPDC048461 (assembly GCF_055587105.1). Classification (NCBI taxonomy): domain Bacteria; kingdom Bacillati; phylum Actinomycetota; class Actinomycetes; order Kitasatosporales; family Streptomycetaceae; genus Streptomyces; species Streptomyces sp. NPDC048461. The sequence continues at coordinate 191,530 of NZ_JBVJGW010000014.1, forward strand.
ACCGCGGCGGGCATCGCCAAGGAGAACAAGTGCTCCTCCGACGGCAAGTCCATCGCGTTCAGCTTCAAGACCGCGAACGGTGACTTCTCCAGCTGGGTCCTCTACAGCGCCGCGGGGGTTCCGGACGAGATCCCCCAGGCGACGCTCGAAAAGATCATGAGCACCGTCCGCCTCTCCACGGGCTGATCTCCCGGCGTCCACGGTCCGGGCCGACAATCCGTTTGGATTCTCGGCCCGGGCCGTGGATAGTCCGGGGGTGAGTCCTTCCCCCGCCGCCCCGTCCCGTACGCCCGCGCGCCGCCGCCCCGAATGGGCGGGCCGGAACTACAGCCTGCTGACGGGCGCCGCGGTCGTCACGAACCTCGGCAGCCACGGGGCGCTGATCGCCGCCTCCTTCGCGGTCCTGGAGACCGGCGGCTCCGGCTGGGACGTCGGCCTGGTCACGGCCGCCCGTACGCTCCCGCTCGTCCTGTTCCTGCTCGTCGGCGGGGCGATCGCCGACCGGCTGCCCCGGCACCGCGTGATGGTCGCCGCCAACGCCCTCAACTGCGTCTCGCAGGCCGCCTTCGCGCTGCTGGTCCTGGCCGGCGATCCGCAGCTGTGGCAGATGATGCTGCTGACCGCCCTGTGCGGCACCGGTACGGCCTTCTTCAACCCGGCCGCCGAGGGCATGCTCCTGTCCACCGTCTCCGGGGAGCACGCGAACCGCGCGTTCGCCCTGTTCCGGATGTCCATGAACGGCGCCGGGATCGGCGGCGCGGCGCTCGGCGGCGCCATGATCGCCGCGTTCGGCGCGGGCTGGGTCCTCGCCGTCGACGCGGCGGCCTTCGCCGTGGCGGGCGCCCTGCGCGCCTTCCTCGACGTCAGCCACATCCCCGAGCGCGAGCCGGGCGGAGGCCTGCTGTCCGACCTGCGCGAGGGCTGGGTGGAGTTCCGGACCCGTCCGTGGCTGTGGAGCATCGTGCTCCAGTTCGCCGTCGTGGTCGGCGTGATCAGCGCCGCGGAGGCGGTGTACGGGCCGCTGGTCGCGCGGGACCAGCTGGGCGGGGCGGCGCCCTGGGGCCTGGCCCTGGCCTTCTTCGGCCTCGGGACCATCGGCGGCGCCGTGCTGATGATGGTCTGGAAACCGCGCCGGCTGCTGCTCGTCGGCACGCTCTGCGTGTTCCCGATGGCGCTGCCCTCGGCGGGGCTGGCGATCCCGCTGCCCGTCTGGGCGCTGTGCGCGGTGATGCTCGTCAGCGGGATCTCGATCGAGGTGTTCGGCGTCAACTGGATGACGACCATGCACCAGGAGATCCCCGAGGAGAAGTTCTCCCGGGTCTCCGCGTACGACTGGTTCGGCTCGCTGTCGATGACACCGCTGGCCACCGCCCTCGCGGGCCCGGCCGAGTCCGCGTTCGGCCGCTCCACCGCGCTGTGGGGCTGCGCGGCCCTGGTCCTGCTGCCGACGGCGGCGGTGCTGCTGGTGCCGGACGTACGCCGGATCACCCGCCGCAAGCCCGGGCCGGCCGGCCCGCCCCCGGTGCCCGCCGTCGAGCCCGCCGGATCCCTCACCCCAGGCTGAACGCGCCCTCCGGCGGCTCCGGCGAGGCCACCGCCTCCGCGTCGCCGACCGGCCGGGCACCCCGTACGAACCGGGCCAGCCCCGCCCCGGACTCCACCCGGGCGGGGAACGCGTCGGAGGCGCAGCGCCGGGTCAGGTCCGCCACCGGCAGCGCGCCGTCCGACGCCAGCAGCACCGCGTTGCCGAACCGCCGCCCCCGCAGCACCGCGGGTTCCGCGATCAGGGCCAGCTCCGCGAACGCGGCCCCGAAGGTGGCCAGCTGCCCGCGCAGGAAGTCGAACGGCGCGCCGTCGGCCAGGTTGGCCGCGTACAGCCCGCCGGGCCGCAGCACCCGCGCCGCCTCCCGCGCGTACTCCACGGACGTCAGCCGGGCCGGCACCCGCGAGCCGCCGAACACGTCGGCCACCACCACGTCCGCGCTCGCCGCGGGCGCCGCCTCCAGCCAGGTCCGGGCGTCCGCCGCGTGCACCGTCACCCCGGCGTCCGCCGGCAGCGGCAGGTGCTCGGCGACCAGCTCCACCAGGCCCGTGTCGAACTCGACGACCGTCTGCCGCGATCCCGGCCGGGTCGCCGCCGCGTACCGCGGCAGGGTGAGCGCGCCGCCGCCCAGGTGCAGCAGGTCCAGGGGGCGCCCCGGCTCCGCGGCGCGGTCCAGGACGTGCGCGAGCCGGCGTACGTACTCGAACTCCAGGTGCTCCGGTTCGTCCAGGTCCACGTACGACTGCGGCGCCCCGTCGACGGTCAGCAGCCAGGCCCGCTCCCGGTCCACGTCCGGCATCAGCTTGGCGGTGCCCTGGTCCACGTCCCGGACGACCGGGATCTGTTCGTCGCTCACCCCACCATTGTCGGCCCGCCCCGGCCCGCCCCGGGACACCGGTGGCCTCAGTCCGACCAGACCGCCCGTGCCTCGGCGACGTGTCCGGCGGCCTGCTCCAGCCCCGCCCGCGCGGCCGGGTCGCGCCGGGCCGGGTCCAGGACGTTGCGGCCGAACGCCTTGCGGGCCGCCGCCGAGGGGGTGATCAGCAGGACCCGGGCGCCGGCCGCGCGCAGCCGGTCCGCCTGGGCGGCCGGCGAGGGGATCAGCCCGGCGCCCATCGCCATCGGGGCGAGCACCACCACCCGCGCGCAGCCCGCGGCCAGGTCGGCGTTGGTGGCGGACCGGATGCCCCCGTCGATGAACCGGCGCCCGCCGACCGTGACCGGCGGCCAGACGCCGGGCACCGCGCAGCTCGCCGAGACGGCGTCGACCAGACCGCCCCCGGCGTTCCGGTCGAAGGCCTTGAGCTCGCCGCTCAGTGCGTCGACGGCGGTGACGACCAGACGCCGTTCGGGCCACTCGTGCGAGACCAGCCGCGCCTCCAGCACCGTGCGCCGTTCGGCCTCGGGGCCGGTGTCCGCGGCCAGCGCCATCGCGCCGACCCGCCGCCGGTAGCCCTTCACGTCGCGCGAGCGCGCCATCGCGAGCGCGTAACGGGCGATGAGACCCGCCCCGAGCCGCGCCGGGAGCTCGCCGCTCGGGTCGCCGAGCTGGCGCTCGTACAGTTCCTGCGGAGTGAGCCGTCCCGAGGTGAGCTGGGCGCCGACGACCGAGCCGGCCGAGGTGCCGATCACGAGGTCGGCGGTGGTGAGGTCGACCCCGGCCCGGGCGAGCCCGTACAGGATCCCGCACTCCCAGCCGACCCCGGTCAGCCCTCCGCCGCCCAGCACCAGTGCCGTGTCGCCGCCCATCGCAGTCCGCCCCCTCGTCGCCGCGTCTCCCGTACGCCCCGCGGCAGCCCGCGGTGACGACAGGCAGTCTGGCGCAGCCTGCCCGCCGCCACCACGGAGGGGCCCGGATCGGTTCGGCCCCGATCGATTCGGCCCGATCAGTTCGGCCCGATCACTCCAGGACGGCCGTCACGGTGCCCGCGCCGACCGTGCGGCCGCCCTCGCGGATCGCGAAGCCGAGGCCCGACTCCAGCGGCACGTCCCGCCCGAGCTCGACGGTCATCTCGACCGTCTCCCCCGGCCGCGCCGTGCCGGCCGCGCCCAGGTCCACGTCGCCGACCACGTCGGCGGTGCGGATGTAGAACTGCGGCCGGTACCCGCTGACGACCGGGGTCGTCCGGCCGCCCTCGCGCCCCGACAGCACGTACACCCGCGCCGTGAACCGCCGCCTGGGCACGACGCTGCCGGGCGCGGCGACCACGTGGCCGCGGCGCACCCCGTCGCGCGGGACCCCGCGCAGCAGCAGCGCGACGTTGTCGCCGGCCTCGGCGGACTCCATCGGCTTCCCGAAGGTCTCCAGGCCGGTGACGACCGTCTCGACCGGCTCTCCGTCGCCGCCGAGCACGCTCACCCGGTCGCCGAGCCGTACGCCGCCCCGCTCGACGGCGCCCGTGACGACGGTCCCGCGCCCGGTGATGGTGAGCACGTTCTCCACCGGCAGCAGGAAGGGCGCGTCGGTGTACCGCACGGGCATCGGCACGTACGTGTCCACCGCGTCCAGCAGCGCCTCGATCGCCGCGGTCCACCGCGGGTCGCCCTCCAGCGCCCCGAGTCCGGAGACCCGTACGACGGGCGCCGTGTCCCCGCCGTAGCCGTGGGCGGTGAGCAGCTCGCGGACCTCCAGCTCGACCAGGTCGGTGAGCTCGGGGTCGCCCGCGTCGGCCTTGTTCAGGGCGACGACCACGTGGTCGACGCCGACCTGCCGGGCGAGGAGCACGTGCTCGGCGGTCTGAGGCATGACGCCGTCGAGCGCGGAGACGACGAGGATCGCCCCGTCGAGCTGCGCGGCCCCGGTGACCATGTTCTTGATGAAGTCGGCGTGGCCGGGCATGTCGACGTGGGCGTAGTGGCGGGTGTCGGTCTCGTACTCGACGTGGGTGAGGTTGATGGTGATCCCCCGCCGGGCCTCCTCCGGGGTCCGGTCGATCCGGTCGAAGGGCACGAAGGCCGCGCCGCCGCGCTCGGCGAGCACCTTGGTGATGGCGGCGGTGAGGGTGGTCTTGCCGTGGTCGACGTGACCCATGGTGCCGATGTTGAGGTGCGGCTTGGTCCGCACGAAGGCCGTCTTGGCCATGATGTCTTTTCCCGTGGCTCGAAGCTGGAACGGGACCCCGGAAGCGGGCCGACCCTCCCCCTGCGGGGTCCGCCGGACTGTCCGGGAAGGGTCAGCTTCGTGCGCCGCCGAGTGCGGCGAGGGCGGGTGCTTCCGCGCCTGCGGCAGCCTTCGGCGCGTCCGCGACTGCGGACGGCGCTGCGTGGAAGGCGTACCGGGACATGCCCCTGATCGTGCCGGACGGCCCCCGCGCCGTCGAATGGTTTTCGCCCGCTGGTTTTCGCCCGCGAACGCGGCCGCGGTCAGAGGTTCCTGAGCGCCTCGCGCACGGACAGCGGGGACAGCCGGGGGCGTTCGGCCTCCACGAAGGCGCGGACCGCCTCCGCGTCGGTCTTCGCGTACTCCCGCAGGCTCCAGCCGATGGCCTTGCGGATGAAGAAGTCCGGATGGCCGGCCAGGCGGCGGCAGTAGCCGAAGAGCCGGCCGCTGTCCGTGGCGTCCTTGTAGCGGAGCTGGTGCAGCAGGGCGGTGCGGGCCACCCAGAGGTCCTCGTCCCCGATCCACCCGTCCATGGCGGTCCGCAGCCCCGGGTCGGCGGCCACCAGCGGGCCCACCGTGTGCGCGGCGAGCAGGTCGACGGTGTCCCACCAGGGATCGGTCACGACGAGGTGGCGCACCACGGGCAGCAGGGCGGAGGAGCAGCGGGGGACGTGCCGGCGCAGGTAGTCCACGGCGAAGTACCGGTACTCGCGCTCGGGGAGCCGCCAGCAGCGCAGGGCCAGCGCGGCGCAGTCCGCCTCCCGCGGGGCCGGGGTGTCCTTGGTCACCGCCTTGGACAACTCGCGGCGCAGCGGGGTCGGGAGCCCCAGGAAGGGCGAGACGTCCTTCATGTACGCGGCCATCGCCGCGGCCCGTACGGGGTCGGCGGCGCCCGCGTGGACCGTGGTCAGCCGGTCCACGAGGGTGTCCGCGAGGGCGCTGCGGGGAACCCCCGGCGGTCGCGGGTCGTTCGGCTGCATGAGGCCCAGATTACGGCGCGGAGTCCCGCAGGTCGGTTAGTCTCCCGGAATGTCCCTCCTCCTCGCGCCGTGGTTCCGGCTGTCGCTCCTCGTCGTGCTGCTCTCCGCAGCCGGCGTGTGCGTGCTGCTGTACGAGCCGCAGCGGATCCTCTCGGAGGGCTGGCTCCCGGGCCTGCCCGTGGGCACGGCGGTCCTGTCGTTCGCAGCCGTGTACGGGGTGTGCGCGGCGGCATTCGTCCCGCGCCCGCTGCTGAACCTGGCCGCCGGAGCCGTCTTCGGCATGCAGTTCGGCCTGCCGGCGGCGGTCGGCGGCACCGTCCTCGGCGCCGCGATCGCCTTCGGCCTGGGCCGGTACATGGGTCAGGACGCCCTGCGGCCGTACGTGCGCGGCCGCTGGCTGCGGGCGGCGGACGGCCAGCTCAGCCGGCACGGGTTCCGCTCGATGATCGCCGTCCGGCTCTTCCCCGGCGTGCCGTTCGTGGTGGCCAACTACGGCGCCGCGGTCTCCCGCTGCGGCTGGGTGCCGTTCCTGTCCGCAACGGCTCTCGGGGTCGTCCCGAACACCGCCGCGTACGTGATCGCGGGGGCCAACGCCTCCTCCCCCGGTTCGCCCGCCTTCCTGGTCTCGTTCGGGTTCATCGTGGTCTCCGTGGTGGCCGCCGGAGCGGTCGCCTGGCGCAAGCGGCACCGCCTGGCACCGCCCCGGCCGCTCGGGGTCGCGTACGAACGGGCGCCCCAGCACCCCCCGGTGGTCGGCGCCGCCCCGCACGGGCCCTAGCATCGGACGCGAACTGCCCGACGATCACAAGGACGAGCGCACCCCGACATGAGCTGGTTCGAATCCCTAATCCTCGGTCTCGTCCAGGGGCTTACGGAGTTCCTCCCGATCTCCTCCAGTGCCCACCTGCGGCTGACCGCGGCGTTCGCCGGCTGGCACGACCCGGGAGCGGCCTTCACCGCCATCACCCAGATCGGCACCGAGGCGGCCGTGCTGATCTACTTCCGCAAGGACATCGCGCGGATCGTCTCCACCTGGTTCCGTTCCCTCTACACCAAGGCCCTGCGCTCCGAACAGGACGCGAAGATGGGCTGGCTGGTGATCGTCGGTTCGATTCCGATCGGTGTCCTCGGCCTCGTGTTCAAGGACCAGATCGTGGGCCCGGCGCGCGATCTGCGGCTGACCGCCACCACCCTCATCGTGATGGGCATCGTGCTCGGCGTCGCCGACCGGCTGGCCGCGCGCGACGAGGAGGGCGGCAGGCACCGTGCGATCCGCGAGCGCAAGACGCTGGGGCAGCTGAGCGTCAAGGACGGCCTCGTCTTCGGCTTCTGCCAGGCGATGGCCCTGATCCCGGGCGTCTCGCGGTCCGGTGCGACGATCTCCGGCGGCCTGCTGCTGGGCTTCACCCGTGAGGCGGCCGCCCGCTACTCCTTCCTCCTCGCGATCCCGGCCGTGCTGGCGTCGGGCGCGTTCGAGATCCTGGACGTGGTCGAGGAGCCGGGCCACATCTCGTGGGGGCCGACGATCTTCGCGACGGTCATCGCGTTCTTCGTGGGCTACGCCGTCATCGCCTGGTTCATGAAGTTCATCTCCACCAAGAGCTTCATGCCGTTCGTGATCTACCGGATCCTGCTGGGCATCGCCCTGTTCATCCTGATCGGCATGGGTGTGCTGAGCCCCCACGCGGGCGAGTCCGGCTCGTAGCGGCGACCCCGCTCACCGCTTCGCGTGAACCGGAGGCCGCTCGGGAACGTTCCCGGGCGGCCTCCGCGTCGTTGTGCCTGAGAGACCTGAAGGCGAGCAACAGGGGGTGTCCCATGGGTCGAGTGGTGTTGGAGCGGTTTCCGGCCGGAAGTCCGAGGGGGAGCTGGCCGGCCGAGGAGTACGCGGCGCAGCGGCTGCGCGAGGGCGTGCAGGCCGAAGTGGTGATGGACCTGGACAGCGACGCGTTCCTCGTCGTGGTGCGGCAGCGGGAGGTGCGTTCCGGTCACTGACCGTCCGCGGCGGGATCCGGCGGGCGCGCGCCCCTTGGCCTCGCGCCCCGGCAGCCCCACACTGTCCCGATGACGCAGCGTGTGGACCTCGCGACGGTGATGGACCGGCTGGCGATCGACGAGGTGGTCTCGGGGTACGCGGTGGCCGTCGACGACGGCGACTGGGCCGCGTACCGCGCCCTGTTCGCCGCGGGAGGGCGGGCCGACTACAGCTCGGCGGGCGGCGTCGAGGGGCCGGCCGGGGAGGTCGCGGACTGGCTCGCCGAGACCATGAAGCTCTTCCCGGTGCGGCAGCACCTCATAGTGAACCGGCTGATCCGGGTCGAGGACCTGGGCGGCTCGCCGGGCGACACCGCCCGGGTGCAGGCCGACTTCCTCAACCCGATGCGGCTGGCGGGGCCCGAGTTCGACGGGACCGTCACCGCGCCCAACTTCGTCGCGGCCGGGCGGTACGCCTTCGAGCTGGCCCGCACCCGCGACGGCTGGCGGCTGACCGGGGTCACGGTCCACGAGAAGTGGCGCCACGCGACCGCCTGACCGGGCCCCGGGGGCGCGGCTGATCCACACTGGAGGCGGAGGCATGCCATGGTCCCGATGAGCGGTGCCCGGATCCCGGGCCGGCGGAGCGCCGCCGCGGTCCTCGCCGGGGCTCTGCCCGCCCTCGCCTTTCCCGCGCCCGCGCTGTGGTGGTTCGCGTACGTCGCCCTCGTGCCCTGGATGCTGCTGCTGAGGTCGGCCCCCACCGGGCGGCGGGCGGCCCTGGAGGGCTGGCTGGGGGGCGGCGCCTTCATCGTGGCCGTGCACCACTGGCTGCTGCCCAGCCTGCATGTGTTCCTGGTGCCGGTGGCCGCGCTGCTCGGGCTGCTGTGGGTCCCCTGGGCGCTGCTGGTGCGGGGGCTGCTCGGCGGCGCCCCCTCGGCCCGCCGGGCGGGCGCCGCGCTGGTCCTCGTACCGGCGGGGTGGCTGCTGTCGGAGCTGGTCCGGTCCTGGCAGGGGCTGGGCGGGCCCTGGGGGCTCCTGGGAGCGAGCCAGTGGCAGGTGCCGCCCGCGCTGCGGCTGGCCTCGGTGGGCGGGGTGTGGCTGGTCGGCCTCGCCGTGGTGGCGGTGAACTGCGCGGTGGTGCTGCTGGTGGCGGTGCCGGGTGCGCGGGCCCCGGCGGTGGCGGGGCTGACGGGGTGGGCGGTGCTGACGGGCGTGGTGTGGCTGTGGGCGCCGTCCCCCGAGGTGTCGGGACGGCTGCGGGTGGCCGTCGTCCAGCCGGGACCGGTGGCGGACGGCCCGGACAGTACGGAGCGGCGGTTCGCCGCCGGCGAGCGGCTGACCCGGACGCTGGCCGGCCGGCCGGTCGACCTGGTGGTGTGGGGCGAGAGCAGCGTCGGCGAGGACCTGACGGCCCGCCCGGACCTGGCGCGGCGCCTGGCGGCGCTCTCCGCGGAGGCGGGGGCCCCGCTGCTGGTGAACGTGGACGCCCGGCAGCCGGACCGCCCCGGGATCCGCAAGAGCGCGGTGCTCGTCGACGCCCGCGGCCCCACCGGCGACCGGTACGACAAGATGCGGCTCGTCCCCTTCGGCGAGTACGTGCCGGCCCGCGCGGTGCTCGGCTGGGCCACCTCGGTCGGCAGGGCGGCCGGTGAGGACCGGGTCCCGGGCGACGCACCGGTGGTCATGGGACTTCCCGGGGGCGTCCGGGTCGGACCGCTGGTCTGCTTCGAGTCGGCGTTCCCGGACATGAGCCGCCACCTGGTCCGCGAAGGGGCCGGGCTGCTGGTCGCCCAGTCGTCGACGAGCACCTTCCAGAACAGCTGGGCGCCGGCGCAGCACGCCTCGCTGGCCGCGCTGCGCGCCGCCGAGACCGGCCGTCCCGTGGTGCACGCCACCCTGACGGGGATCAGCGCGGTGCACGGCCCGCACGGGGAGCGGATCGGCGCGGCGCTCCCCACCGCGGCGAGCACGGCGGCTGTGTACGAGGTGCCCACGGCCCGGGGCACGACGCTCTCCGTCCGCTTCGGGGACTGGCCGGTGGCGGTGGCCCTCGCCGTACTGGCGGCGTACTGCGCGGCGGAGGGGTCCCGCTCGCTCAGGAGGCCTGCTCGAGGACCGAGTCCACCACCCGCTCGCACAGTTCGTGGGTGAGGAGCGCGTCGCGGGCACTGAGCGTCCGGCCCGCCGCGACGGCTTCCAGGAAGGCGTCCACGACCTGCTCGATGCCGCGCTGGCGGGCGACCGACACCCAGTCCCCGCGGCGCCGTACGGTGGGCTGGCCCTTGTGGTCGATGACGTCCGCGAGGTTGACGACCTGGCGCTTGGTGTCCTGTCCCGACACCTCCAGGATCTCCTCGGCGGACCCGGAGCGCCGGTTCATGATGCCGAGCGCGGTGAAGCCCTCCCCGGACATCTGGAGCACCACCTGGTGCATCAGCCCCTCGCGCACCACGGCCCGCACGTCGATGTGGTCGGCCTCGGCGGGCAGCAGGAAGCGCAGGGTGTCGACGACGTGGATGAAGTCGTCCAGCACCAGGGTGCGCGGGTCCTCGGGCAGCCCGACGCGGTTCTTCTGCAGGACGATCAGCTCGCGCGGGTGCTCGGCGCACTGCGCGTAGCCGGGCGCGTGGCGGCGGTTGAAGCCGACGGCGAGCGAGACCCCGCGCTCCTCGGCCAGTTCCACCAGCCGGCGGGACTCCGCGAGCTCGTAGGCGAGCGGCTTGTCCACGTACGTCGGCACGCCCGCTTCCAGGAGCCGGGTGACGATCTCGGGGTGGGCCGCGGTCGGGGCGTGCACGAACGCCGCGTCGAGCCCCTGCGCGAGCAGGGCGTCGAGGTCGGTGTGCCGGCGCGCGGCCGGGACGTGGTGCAGGGCGCCGACCCGCTCCAGCGTGGCGGGGGTCCGGGTCTGCAGGTGCAGCTCGACTCCCGGGCGGGTGGTGAGGACGGGCAGGTACGCCTTTTGCGCGATGTCGCCGAGTCCGATGCAGCCGACCTTCACCGGGGAGCCTCCAGGTTCGTTCCGAACGGTATTCCCGCAGCTTAATCCCTGGTGGCGGGGGCTCCGTTCGCCCAGGATGAGGGTCATGCACTCCAATGGATCACACCGCACCGAGCCCTCCACCACCGCCGACGAGCGGGAGATGCTGGACGGCTGGCTCGACTACCACCGCGCCACGCTCGCCTGGAAGTGCGAGGGCCTGGGCGACGAACAGCTGCGCCTGACGCCGCTGAAGCCCTCCGAGCTGAGCCTGCTGGGCCTCGTACGGCACATGGCGGAGGTGGAGCGGTACTGGTTCCGGGAGATCATGCTGGGCGAGGACCTGCCGGAGCTCTACTGCTCCCAGGACGAGCCGGACGGGGACTTCCACTTCACCGACGGTGACACCTGGGCCGATGCGGAGCGGGTCTGGCAGACCGAGGTCGAGCTGGCCCGGCAGGCGTCGGCGGGCCGCTCCCTGGACCTGGTGTCGGACGCGGCCGTCCACCACCGCGGCGAGGTCTTCAGCCTCCGCTGGGTCTACACCCACATGATCGAGGAGTACGCGCGCCACAACGGCCACGCCGACCTGCTGCGCGAGCACCTCGACGGCTCCACCGGCGAGTAGGACCGTCCGCCGGACACCGGCCCGGCGTCACCCGTGCGGGGTGAATTTCGCCTCCGGGTTTTCGCAACGGCGTCCTCGCACAGCAGAGTTGCGCGAGTGCATCCAACCCGAACCACGACGACCCTGTTGCTCGGAGTGGCCTGCGCCGTCTCGGCGGTGTCCGGCTGCGTGAGCGTGAACCCCGCCCCCGCGAGGACCGCGGTCCCGCCCGCCGCCGGGGTGCCGCCGCGCCACGAGCCGCGCGGCGGGCCGGGCGCCGCCCCGGTGGCCGTCCGGGCGCCCGCTCTGGAGGCCCTGGAGTCCCTGGAGGCAGCCCCCGGGCGGCCGGCGCGCCCCACGGCGTCCACGCAGGCCCACCGGTCGGCGCAGCGCACCGCCCCGGAGGCCTCCGGGGGGCTCCACCGGGCCGCGCCGCCCGTCCCCGACATCCCGGAGCCTCCGGGGCCCGGCGAGCCCGTCACGGAGCCGCGGGGCGGCCGTGGGGACCATGCGCGGCCCGGGGCGGCGGCCGGGCGGGAGCTGCTGCGGGAACTGCCGGTGCGCCCCGCGGACGTGTGCGCGCTGGGCCGGCGGCACGGCCGCTGGCACCCGGACAGCCCGGAGGCCCGCATCTGCGCGGGCGTCCGGGGCGGCTGAACGCCCCCGGCCTCGGTCACCGTACGGAGCGTGCCTACGGGCACTGCTCCGGGAACGGCCCCGGTCCCGGTCCCGCGCCCGGTTCCCCGTCGAGGCGGCGCTCCAGCCGGGCGATGGCGGCCCGTACGCCGTTCCCGTACCCGTCGTCGGACAGCGCGCCGGTGGCGGCGCGGGCCCGGGCCAGGTGGACCCGGGCCGCTTCGGGGCGCCGCAGCTTGACGTAGTCGGCGGCGAGGCTGAGGTGGAGGGACGGGTAGAACACCCGCATCGCGCGCGGCGGCTCGGCGGTGCGGCCCGCCGGGATCCCCTCCCCCGGCGCGGACCCGGCGGCGGACCCGGCGGCGGGGCCGCGGGCGGCGGTCAGGGCCCGCAGGTCCCAGGCCAGTTCCTCGGCGGGATCGTCCTGGGCGTCGGCCATGTAGTGCGCGAGGGTGCAGCGGTGCAGGGAGTCGCCCTCCTCGCCGATCTCGGACCAGATCGCACCGAGCCGGTTGCGGGCCTCCTCGCGGTCCCCGGCGTGCAGCAGGATGACGGCCTGGCCGATCCGGGTCATGACGGCGTCCTCCGACGCCTCCTGCTGCTCCGTCAACGCGGCCTCCGGCTCGCTCCGCCGGACCTGCGCCGGTCCGGTCGTCACGAAGCTAGCCGGAGGCACCGGCAATGCCGCCGAGGCGCGGGGGGAGGTCAGCCGAGGTCCGGGATCCGCCAGTCGATCGGCTCATGGCCCTGGGCGGCGACGGCCGCGTCGATCTGCGTGAAGGGGCGGGAGCCGAAGAACTTCTTGGCGGACAGCGGGGACGGGTGCGCGCCCTTGACGACCGCGTGCCGCTCCTCGTCGATCAGCGGGAGCTTCTTCTGGGCGTAGGCGCCCCAGAGGACGAAGACCGCCGGATCGGGGCGGTCGGAGACCGCGCGGATCACCGCGTCGGTGAACTTCTCCCAGCCCTTGGCCTTGTGCGAGTTGGGCTCGGCCTCGCGGACGGTGAGCACCGCGTTGAGCAGCAGGACGCCCTGGCGGGCCCACGGCATGAGGTACCCGTTGTCGGGGACCGGCAGGCCGAGTTCCTCCTTCATCTCCTTGTAGATGTTGCGCAGCGAGGGCGGGGTCTTGACGCCGGGCTGCACGGAGAAGCAGAGGCCGTGGCCCTGGCCCGCGCCGTGGTAGGGGTCCTGGCCGAGGACCAGCACCTTCACCTGGTCGAAGGGGGTGGCCTCCAGGGCCGCGAAAACCTGCTCGCGGGGCGGGTAGACCGGCCCGTTGGCCCGCTCCTTCTCGACGAACTCGGTGAGTTCCCTGAAGTAGGGCTGGTCCAGCTCTCCGCCGAGGACGGGGAGCCAGGACTCGGGCAGCATCTGGGTCACGGGGACAACCTCCGGTACAAGTTCGTGCGACTGCTCCAGAACCTACCGGGGGCCACTGACAGCGCCTCGCCCCCCCCCCCCCGGGGGGGGGGGGGGGCCGGCGCGGGCCCCCCCCCCCCCCCCCGGCCGGCCACGGGGGGTTGGGTGTAGGACCGCCCAAAAGGGAGGGGGTGGGGGGGGGGGGGGCGG
>NZ_JBVJGW010000014.1:204932-239044 GCF_055587105.1 Streptomyces sp. NPDC048461
ACCCGCCCCCCCCCCGCCCCGCCCGCGCCCCCCCCCCCCCCCCGCCCGCCCCCCCCCCCCCCCCCCCCCCCCCCCCCCCCCCCCCCCCCCCCCCCCCCCCCCCCCCACCGCTCCCCCGCCCGCCGTCTACCAGCTGGTCTTGCGGTACAGCTCCCACATCTGCATGGCGGTCTGCGGGTCGAGCGCCCGCTCGGCGCCCGCGATGTCGTCGCGCGCGGCGACGTACAGCTTGCCCTGCCACAGGGGCAGGAGGCGGACGTCCTCGGCGAAGATCTGCTGTGCCTGCTCGAACTCGCGGATACCGGCCGAGCGGTCCCCCTCGCGGCGGGACTTCGGCAGCAGTTCGTTGATGATCTGCGTGGGCTCGTACGGCGTGCCGACCGCGTTCTCCTTGCCGACGAACGGCGCGATGAAGTTGTCGGGGTCCGGGAAGTCGGGGAACCAGCCGCGGCCGAAGATGGGGTACTCCCCGCCCTTGTAGCCCTCCTGGAAGGTCTTCCAGGGCTGGCCGCGCAGCGTGATCCTGAAGAGGTTGCTCTCGTCGAGCTGCCGCTTGAGCTCGGTGAACTCGTCGGCCGTGGAGGCGCCGTAGCGGTCGGTGGTGTACCAGAAGGTCAGGTCCACCGGCTGGGTGATCCCCGCGTCCTTGAGGATCTTCTTCGCCTTGGCGACGTCCGCGTGGCCGTACTTGTCGAAGAACGGCGTCTTGTGGCCGACGACCCCCTTGGGAACCATCGAGTACAGCGGCTCGGCGGTGCCCTGGTAGACCTTGGACACCAGCGCGCCGCGGTCGATGACCTGGGCGATCGCCTGACGGACGGCGAGCTTGTTGACCTGCGGGTCCTTCGGGTTGAAGACCAGGTAGCGGATCTCGGCGCCGACGTTCTCGACGACCTGGACGCCCTGCGAGTGGGCGTCGGGGGCCTGGAGCGCCCGTACCTCCGCGGCCGAGAGGCCTCGGTAGGTGGCGTCGATCTCCTTCGACTTCAGGTCCGCGATCATCTTCGCGGAGTCCTTGAAGTAGCGGATCGTGACGGCGTCGTTGCGGCGGTTGGCGAAGCCCGCGTAGCTGGCGTTGCGGCTGAGGACCGCCTCGGCGCCGTCCTTGTACGAGTCGAGCACGTACGGGCCGGAGCCGGTGACCTTGTCGTCCTCGCGGACCTTGTCGGCCGGGTAGTCCTTCGGCGCGACGAGCGAGGCGGCCGGCGAGCCGAGCACGTACGGGAAGGTCGCGTCCGGAGTCTTCAGGTGGAAGACGACGGTCAGCGCGTCGGGGGTCTCGATCTTGTCCAGCGTGCCGAAGAGGTCCTTGGGGCCCAGCTTGTGGCCGATGGTCCGGATCCGGTCGAGGGAGTGCTTGACGGCCTTGGAGTCCAGGGCCTCGCCGTTGGAGAACTTCAGTCCCTTGCGCAGGGTGCACCGGTACGACTCGTTCGCCGTGTCCGTGAACTCGCAGCCCTGCGCGGCGTCCGGCTGGGGCTTGGTGGAGCCCGTCGGGAAGGCCAGCAGGGTCTGGTAGACGTTCCGGTACAGCTCCCAGGAGCCGTCCCATGCGGCCGCCGGATCGAGGGTGCTCGGGGCGCTGGTCGTGCCGACGACGATTCTTTTCTGGTCGCCACCGCTGTCGTCCGAGAGCAGGCCGCATCCGGCGAGCAGGGATATGGACGCAAGGGCCGCAGTGATCTGCAGGCATCTGGTCCGGTTGAACACGTGCACGCTCCTCGATCAGCCAGGGGTGCGGCAGACCCTACCGCAGTGCCCCACGAATCCAATGGATAGGTTTCGTGGGGCACTTGACCGGTTCCGTGCATATTCGGTATGCATTTGACTCCCTTTCGGAGGTCAATGCGTCCGATTATCGGTCAGTGCACTCCGGCATTGAGGAACATTCCTCCGTCAACGACGAGAGTTTGCCCAGTGATCCATTCCGCTTGTGCAGATGTCAGGAACGCCGCGGCCCCTCCGATGTCCTCCGGGACCCCGAGCCGGCCGAGCGGATAGGCCGCCGCGGCCTCCTGCTCGCGCCCCTCGTAGAGCGCCTGGGCGAACTTCGTCTTGACCACCGCGGGGGCGATCGCGTTCACCCGGACACCGGGTGCCATCTCGTGCGCGAGCTGGAGGGTCAGGTTGACCATGGCGGCCTTGCTCATCCCGTACGCCCCGATGAAGGGCGAGGCCGAGACGCCGGCGATCGAGGCGATGTTCACGATCGCCCCGCCGTGCTCCTTCTGCCAGGCGTGCCAGGTCCGCTGCGCGAAGCCGAGCGCGGAGATCACGTTGGTCTCGAAGACCTTGCGCGCCACCCCCAGGTCGAGGTCCGCGATCGGACCGAAGACCGGGTTCGTGCCGGCGTTGTTCACCAGGAAGTCGACCCGGCCGAAGGCCTCCATGGTCCGCTCCACGGCGACGGCCTGGTGGGCCTCGTCGTGCGCCTTCCCGGCGACCCCGATGACCCGGTCCGCACCGAGCCGCTCCACGGCCTCCTTGAGGGCCTCCTCGTTGCGCCCGGTGATGCAGAGCCGGTCGCCGCGGGCGACCAGCGCCTCGGCGACGCCGTAGCCGATCCCCCGGCTCGCGCCGGTGATCAGCGCGACCTTGCCGCTGTCGATGCCGTCGTACGTCATGACGTGCGCCCTGCCTCTCGTCAGTTGAGCGGGCCGCCGGCCACGTACATGACCTGGCCGGAGACGAAGCCGGCGGCCTCGCCCGTGAAGAACGCGATGGCGTTGGCGATGTCGTCCGGACGGCCTACGCGCTGGACGGGGATCTGGGTGGCCGCGGCCGCCTGGAAGTCCTCGAAGCCCATGCCCACGCGGGCGGCCGTCTGGGCGGTCATCTCGGTGACGATGAAGCCGGGGGCGACGGCGTTGGCGGTGACGCCGAACTTGCCGAGCTCGATGGCCAGCGTCTTGGTGAAGCCCTGCAGACCGGCCTTGGCGGCGGCGTAGTTGGCCTGCCCGCGGTTGCCGAGCGCCGAGCTGCTGGAGAGGTTCACGATGCGGCCGAACTTGGCCTCGACCATGTACTTCTGACAGGCCTTCGACATCAGGAACGCGCCGCGCAGGTGCACGTTCATGACCGTGTCCCAGTCCGTCTCGGTCATCTTGAAGAGGAGGTTGTCGCGCAGCACGCCCGCGTTGTTGACGAGGACGGTCGGGGCGCCGAGCGTGCTCGCGACGCGCTCGACGGCCGCCTCCACCTGCGCGGCGTCGGAGACGTCGCAGCCGACCGCCAGGGCCGTGCCGCCGGCCGCCGTGATCGCCTCCACGGTGTCCTTGCAGGCCGCCTCGTCGAGGTCGAGTACGGCGACCGCCCGGCCTTCGGCGGCCAGGCGTACGGCGGTGGCCGCGCCGATGCCCCGGGCCGCCCCGGTCACGATCGCGACGCGCTGCTCGGTGGTGGACATGCTGGATCTCCTCGCCCTTGAGAGGCGGCCGCCCAGAGGTGAGCAACCGCTTAGTAGCTTCAGCTGAGGAGACGCTAGGAGCCCTGGCACCCGGTGTCAACGGGGGTCCGCCCCGCCCGCGCCGGCGAAGGCGGCCCGGGCGGGGCGGAGGTCCCCCGGAGGAAGGCACGGGGATCCGCGCCAGGGCGGCCGGGCGCACCGGCGCGGGGAACGGGCGGACGGCGAACCGGCGGACACCGCACGGCCCGCCCTCCGGGCGTACGGAACGACTTCGACGACACCCCCTAGAGGACCAGCAGGCCCAGGAGCCGTTCCACCTCCGCGGCGGGGTCGGCCGTCAGGCCGGTGTGGACCGGGCCCGGCTGGACCACGGTGCTGCGCGGCGCGATCAGCCAGCGGAACCGGCGGCCCGCGTCGTCACCCGCCGCCTGCCCGGCGCCCTCCCCGCCGCCGCACACGCCCTCGACCCCGCGCAGGGCGGCCCGCACCCCGGCCACGTCGGCCTCCGGGTCCAGGGCGAGGAGCTTGGCCTCGTCGAGGTGGGTGCGGGCGGCCACGTATGCGTGGGCCCGGCTGTAGACGATCACGCCGGCGTTGAAGCACTCGCCCCGTTCCATCCGGGGCACCACCCGCACCAGCGCGTACTCGAACACGTCCCGCTTGATCACTCGCTGTCGCTCTTCTTCCGGTGGGGCTGGGGGGCAAGGCGCTCGGCGAGCCATCCGGGCGGTCCGGACCGCGGCCTCGCCTCGGCCTCCATCGTGATCCTCTCGTGGATGGTGGCCGCGCGCGGCAGCAGCACCTCCACGTAGGCGCGGCGCAGCGCGTCGGTGGAGTCGAAGCCCGGCTCGTCGACCAGCCACTCGTCGGGGACGTCGGCCGCGACCTCGGTGAGCAGTTCCTCGGTGACGAGCGGCGCGAGGGCGGCGGCCGCTGCCGCGACGTCCGGCCCGACGGGGGCCAGGACGTGGTCGGAGGCGTTGTAGGGCTTGGCGGCGGCGGCCCCGGCCGTGGGCCAGTTGTGGTGCCAGATCATGGTGGCGCCGTGGTCGATGAGCCAGAGGTCGCCGTGCCAGACCAGCATGTTGGGGTTGCGCCAGGACCGGTCGACGTTGTTGATCAGGGCGTCGAACCAGACCACGCGTCCGGCCTCGACCGGGTCCACCTGGTACGCGAGCGGATCGAAGCCGATCGACCCGGGCAGGTAGTCCATGCCGAGGTTGAGGCCGCCGCTGGCCTTCAGCAGCTCCTGGACCTCCTGGTCCGGCTCGCCGAGCCCGATCACGGGGTCGAGCTGCATCTGCACCAGCCGCGGGACCCGCAGGCCCAGCCGCTGGGCGAGGCGCCCGCAGATGACTTCGGCGACCAGGGTCTTGCGGCCCTGGCCGGCTCCGGTGAATTTCATGACGTAGGTACCGAGGTCGTCGGCCTCGACGATTCCCGGGAGCGAGCCGCCCTCACGCAGGGGCGTGACGTAGCGGGTCGCGATCACTTCGGACAGCATCCGCCCAGGTTACGGTGGTCAGGCCGGGCGGGCCCACTGCCCGAGGAGTTCCTCGGCCGTGGTGATGGTGGCGACCAGCCCGAGCGAGTTGCGGATCACCTCTGCGGTGACGGAGGCGGGCACCCCGGCGATGGCGTCGGACGGGACCACGACCCGGTAGCCGAGGTTGACGGCGTCGAAGACGGTGTTCGGGATCGCGATGTTGGACGAGACCCCGGTGACGACGAGCGTACGGATGCCGAGGTTGCGCAGCAGCGCGTCCAGGTCGGTGCCGGCCATCGGGGACAGCCCGTGCAGCCGCCGCACCACCAGGTCCTGTTCGGCCACCACGATCGGGAGCGCGACCTCCACCGCCCGGCTGCCGGTCAGCTGGCGGACGGGCAGCTTTCCCGCCGCCCGGAACAGCCGCGCGTTGGTGTTGGCCCCGAGCCCGTCCGGCCGCCGCTCGGCGACCGCGTGCAGCACCTGGACGCCGGCCCCCCGCGCGGCGTCGGCCAGCGCGGCCACCCGGCCGAGGACGCCCGAGTCGCGGGCCTCCTTGGCGAGCTCGGGCAGCGCGCTCTCCTCGCCGACGACGCCGTTCTGGCACTCGACGGTGAGCAGTGCGGTGGTGGCGGGATCGAGATCCGGCATGGCTCCCCCTGGCGTGACGACGGAAGAGCCCGCATGATTCCTGACACACAGTCAGATGTGAAGGGGCGCGGGCCGGATGGACGACGACGCACGCTGGAACGGCACAGCCACGGACGGGGCAGCCCTGCACGGGACACTCGCGGACGGCACACCCCCGGACGGGACACGCACGGACGCCGCGCTCCCGGACGGGGCGCAACGCCGGGGCCGCCGCATCATGATGACCGGGGAGGAAGTGGACGCCTTCCTGCGCGAACAGCGCACCTGCCGGGTGGCCACGGTCTCCCCGGACGGGCGCCCGCACGTGGGCGCCCTGTGGTTCGCCTGGGACGGCAGCTCGCTGTGGCTCTACTCGATCACCCGCAGCCGGCGCTGGGCCGACCTGCGCGAGGACCCCCGGATCTCGGTGGTCGTGGACTCCGGGGAGTCGTACGACGAACTGCGCGGCGTGGAGCTGTCGGGCAGCGCCGTCTTCGTGGGCGAGGCCCCGCGCACGGGCGAGCCGTGCCCGGAACTGGCGGAGGCCGAGCGGATCTTCCCGGTCAAGAACTTCGGGATCGAGGAGATGCCGCACGACGGCCGGCACGCCTGGATCCGCCTCACCCCCGAGTCGGTCGTCTCCTGGGACTTCCGCAAGATCTAGGTGTGTCGTCCACGTCGTTCCGTACGCCCGGAGGACACGGCAGGAACGAGTGTGACGAAACCCCCTAGGCCGGGAGGGGGCGAGGCACACCGGGACGCGGCCCCGCAGCGGCGGGGGCGCGCGGGCGGACTACGCCGGGCCGGCCGCCGCCGCCCGCCGCAGCGCGTCGGCCGCGGCCCGGACGGAGGGGCGCCGGTCGGCGTCCGCGCGCCAGACGGCGTACACGTGGCGGCGGACGCTGTCGCTGACGGGCAGCAGCCGGACCCCCTCCGGCACCGGGCCGCGGCCCAGCCGGGGCGCCACGCACACCCCGAGCCCCGCCTCCACGAAGGCCAGCTGGGTGTGGTGTTCCTCGGCGATGTGCGCGATGCGGGGTTCGGTTCCCGTGCCGCGCAGGGTGAAGACCAGCCACTCGTGGCAGAACTGGCCCTCGTTCCAGGAGATCCAGTCGTCGTCCGCGAAGTCCGCCAGCGAGATCTCGGACCGCCCGGCCAGCCGGTGGCCGACCGGTACCGCGATGTCCACGGAGTCGTCGAGCAGGTGGGTCCGGGTGAGCTCCGCGGGCACCGGCATCCGCTTGTTGTACCAGTCGATGGCCAGCGCCATGTCGAGGTCCCCGCGGACCACCGCGGCCATGCTCTCCTCCGGCTCCCGCTCGCGCACCAGGGCGCGGAGCTCGGGGTGGTCCGCGCGCAGGACGGACAGGGCCCGGGGCAGCAGGCCGCGCATGGCGGTCGGGAAGGCGCCGATCCGCAGCTCGCCGACCGCGCAGCCGCGCTGGGCCTCGACGTCGGCCTGGGCGAGCTCGACCTGGGAGATGATCCGGGCCGCGTGGTCGGCGAGGAGCCGCCCGGCGTCGGTGAGCCGGATGCCGCGCCCGTTCCTGGCCACCAGCGGCTGCCCGACCTCGCGCTCCAGCTTGGCCATCTGCTGCGATACGGCCGAGGTGGTGACGTGCAGGCCGTCCGCCGCTCCGCCGACCGAGCCGTGACGGGCGAGGGCGTCGAGGGTGCGCAGGCGCTCCAGGTTCAACATGTAAGCAATGCTACGACGTCACCCCGACGAACTCTCGCTTGTCCTACGAAGTTGATGCGCGCACAGTAAGCCCATGAGCGCACCCGCGGCCCCCCGCCCCACCCCCACGGCACCCTCCCCCGACCCGGCGGCCGCCCCGGCCGGTCTGCCGTCCGGCCGCCGCGCCGGACTCCTCGACTGGCGCGTGCGCTTCGCGGTCCTCTCGGTGGTCTGGGGATTCAGCTTCCTCCTGATCAAGGTCGGCACCGAGGCGTACGCCCCGTTCCACGTGGCCCTCGGCCGGGTGCTGTTCGGCGCGCTCGCGCTGCTCGCCGTGCTGCTGGTGCGCCGGGAGCCGCTCCCCCGGGGCCTGCGCACGTGGGGGCACCTGACGGTGGCGGCGCTGCTGCTCAACACGCTGCCGTTCTCGCTCTTCGCGTTCGCGGAGCTGAGCATCCCGTCCAGCCTGGCCGGCATCTGCAACGCGACCTCCCCCCTGTGGGGCATGGCGCTCTCGCTGGTGGCGCTGTCCGAGGACCGTCCCACCCGGCGCCGCTTCGCCGGGCTGGGCCTGGGCTTCCTCGGTGTCCTCACCGTCCTCGGCGCCTGGCAGGGCTTCTCGGGGGTCGACGGCAAGGGGACCGCGCTCGCCCTGCTGGCCTCGCTCTGCTACCCCATCGGCTGGATCTACGTCCGCCGCACGCTGGCCGGCACCCCGGGCTCCCCGGTGGCCATGACGGGGGCCCAGCTCCTGGTCTCCACGCTCCAGCTGACCCTGGCCAGCGCCGTGTTCACCTCGGCCCCCGTGTCGTTCCCGCTCTGGCCGACCCTGGCGGTGGTCGCGCTGGGGGCCCTGGGCACCGGGCTGGCCCTCCAGATGCAGTACGGGCTGGTGACGGAGGTCGGCCCGACGACCGCCCAGATGGTCACCTACTTCATCCCGGTGATCGCCACCGCGGCGGGCGTCCTGGTCCTCGGCGAACAGCTGCACTGGAACACCCCGGTCGGCGCCCTCGTCGTCCTGGCCGGCGCCGCCCTCACCCAGACCCGTCCCGCACCCCGCAAGCCGGCCTGACCCCATCCGCCCGACCGCCCGGCGCGCACACCCCCGCCGGGCGGTCGGCGGTAGCGGGCCCCGGCCGCCCCGGGCGGTCAGACGTAACGGACCCCCGCCGCCCCCGGACGGACCGCCGCCGCCACCGCGTCGGCCAGCTCCGCGACCTCATCGGGCCGCAGCTGCGACACCGTCAGCCGCACGCCCGGTCCGGATGCGACGCGGAACCGGGCCCCCGCGGCCACCGCCCAGCCCGCGGCGAGCAGCCGGGTCACGACCCCCGTCTCGTCGGCGACCGGCACCCACACATTCATGCCGCTCCGCCCGTGCGCCGCCACCCCCCGTTCCCGCAACGCGGCGACCAGCGCGTTCCGCCGCTCCCCGTACGAGCGCGCCACCGCCTCCCGGTCCACGGCACCGGAGGACCACAGCTCGACGACCGCGTACTGGAGCAGCCGGCTCACCCACCCGGGGCCCAGCCGCTGCCGCCCGCGCACCCGGTCCAGCGTCACCGCGTCCCCCGTGAGCACCGCGAGCCGCAGGTCGGGCCCGTACGCCTTGGCCGTGGAGCGGACCAGCGCCCAGTGCCGGGTCACCCCGCCCAGCGGGTGCAGCGGCAGGTCGACGAAGCCGTGCCCGTGGTCGTCGTCGATCACCAGCACCTCGGGGTGGTCCGCCAGGAGCCCCCGCAGCGCCGCCGCCCGCTCGGCGCTCACCGCGGCCCCGGTCGGGTTCTGCGCCCGCGAGGTCACCACCAGCGCCCGGGCCCCGGCCTCCAGGGCCCGCGCCAGCGCGTCCGTACGGGGGCCCTCGTCGTCCACCGCGACCGGCAGCACGCGCAGTCCGAGCGCCGGGGCCAGGTCCAGCACGCTCCCCCAGCCCGGGTCCTCGACGGCGACGGCGTCGCCCGGTCTCAGGTGCGCGGCCAGCACCCGCTCGATGGCGTCCAGGGCGCCCGAGGTGAGCGCGACCGGCCCGTCCGGCACACCGTCCGCGTCGAGGCCGGCCCGGGCCAGGCGGGCCAGTTCCGGGGCGACCGGGTCCTGGCCGTAGAGGGCCGGCCGCCGCGCGTGCGCCCGGGCGGCCGCGGCCAGGGCTCCGTCGAGCGGGGGCAGCAGCGCCACGTCCGGATTGCCGTCGGTGAGGTCCCGTACGCCCTCGGGAACCTCCGTCCGCAGGGCGTCCCGCGGGGCGCTCGACGGCCGGGACCGCACCCGGCTGCCGCGCCGTCCGTCGGTCTCGATGACCCCGCGCTCGCGCAGCGTCCGGTAGGCGGCGGCCACGGTGTTCGGGTTGACCCCGAGCCGGGCGGCCAGCTCCCGCATCGGCGGCAGCAGCGTTCCGGGCGCGAGGGCGCCCGCGCCGACGCCCGCCTCGACGCTGGCCGCGATATCCGATGCGCCGCGTCCTGTGATTCGATACTCTCCTAGCACAAACAACATTATGCACTAATGCAATGGAGATCGCACGGTGACCACCACATCGACCACGGAGACCACGGAAGCGACGGAGACGACCGGCTCCGCGCCCGCCGGGGCCTACGAGCCCACCGACCGCACGGTCCCCACCCGGTCCCGCGAGCGCGCGCACTACGACCGCGAGACGGTCCACTCGATCCTCGACCAGGCCTACGTCTGCCACCTCGGGTTCGTCCGCGACGGCGCGCCCGTGGTGCTGCCCACGCTCTTCGCCCGCGTCGGCGAGTCCCTGTACATCCACGGTTCGACCGGCTCGCGCCCGCTGCTCGCCGCCGGCCGCAGCGACCCCGGCCTGCCCGTCTGCGTCACCGTGACCCACCTCGACGGCCTGGTGCTGGCCCGGTCGGCGTTCCACCACTCGCTCAACTACCGCTCGGTGCTGGTCCACGGCACCGCCCACCAGGTCACGGACGAGGCGGAGTGCCGCCTGGCCCTGGACGCCCTCGTCGACCACGTCGTACCGGGCCGCTCCGCCGACTCCCGGCCCGCGAACTCCAGGGAACTCGCGGCCACCGCCGTGATCCGCCTGGACCTGACCGAGGTGTCCGCGAAGATCCGCACCGGCGGCCCGAACGACGACGCCGAGGACCTCGCCCTCCCGTACTGGGCGGGCGTGGTCCCCGTCGCTCCGGCGTACGGGACGCCGGAGCCCGCGGCGGACCTGGCCCCCGGCACCGCCCTGCCGGGTTACCTCGCCGCGCGCTGAGAACCGCGCCGCGCCGCGGCGGGCCGGCGTTCCGGATCGGCGCCCGGAGCGCCGGCCGGACCGCCCGCCGGCCGGCGGGACTCCGCGCCGATCAGCGCCCCGACGGCCGTCAGCAGCAGTACGGTGCCCAGCACCACGGCGCCGGTCAGCCGCTCCCCGAGCACCAGGACGGCGATCACCGCCGCGCTGACCGGCTCGATCAGCATGATCACGGAGACGGTCGCCGCCCGCACGGCGGCCGCCCCGGTGAAGTAGAGCGCGTACGCCAGCGCCGTCGGGACGACGGCCACGTACACCAGCAGCCACAGCACGCGGCCGAGTTCGGCGGTGTGCGGCAGCAGCCCCTCCAGGGCGGCGAGCGGCAGCAGGCACACCGTGCCCACCCCCACCGACCAGGCGGTGGTGACCAGCGGGTCGCCGCCCGCCCCGCGCTGCCCGAGCCACCGGGCCCGCAGGGTCATGGCCGCGTACCCGGCGGCGGACAACAGGGCCCAGCCGACGCCGAGCGGCCGCACCTCGCCGCCCCCGCTGCCCAGGACCAGCACCGCCAGCCCGGCCAGCGCCCCGACGACGGCGGCGGTCCCGCCGCGGCCGAGCCGCTCGGCCATCCAGTACCGGGCGCCGAGCGCGATGAGCACCGGCCCGGCCCCGAGGGTGACCACGGTTCCGACGGCGAGACCGGTCTCTCGGACGGCGGCGAAGTAGGCGGCCTGGAAGAGCGTGAACAGCAGCCCGGTCGAGATCAGCGAGGGCACCGAGGGCCGCGGCCGTACGGCGCCGGAGCGCGGCCGGCGCCGTACGGCGAGGACGGCCAGCAGCACGGCGAGCCCGCCCGCACACCGCCAGAAGGACAGCGAGAGGGGGCCGAGGTCACTGGCCAGGAAGAGGAGCGAGGCGGCCGCTCCGGCGGTGCCCCAGGCGGCTCCGGCGAGAACGAGGTAGAGCAGGCTGCGCCCGGCGGCGGGCGAATGGTTCGACACGTGTGGTCTCCGCGCATGCGTGAAGGATGAAAGGGACTGGTCATCGCTTCGCGGGCAGCGCGCACCAGCCCGGGAACACCCGGGCCGGGGCTGTCGTACGTGGAGGTGCCGCCCGCGCCTAGGCGGCGGGAGGCGGAAGCACGGTCATCGGCATGGTTCGCACCCTATGCCGTGGTCGTCTCGCGGTCCAGCACGGCCGGGTCGACCGCCGCGGGCGGGGTGGGCCGGGAGGACTGCGCGATGAAGGCACCGCCGAGCACCAGCGCCCCGCCGGCGATCTGCCAGGTCGAAAGGTACTCGCCGAGCAGGATCCAGGCCAGCACGGTCGCGATCACCGCCTCGAGGCAGGCCACGACGCCGGCGACCTGCGGGGAGAGCCGGCGCACCGACACCACGCCGGTCAGGTAGGCCAGCACGGTCGCGACGAGCACCACCCAGCCCAGCAGGAGCCCCGCCGGGAGCATCGTCCCGTTCAGGGAGGCGTCCGCGGCCAGCACCCCCCAGTCCATCTGCCAGGGCCGGGAGATCACCGTCATCACCAGGGTGCCGATGAGCATCCCGTACGCGATCACGCCCAGCGGGTCGGGTACGTCGTCCCCGTCGGTGCCCTGGTCGGCGAAGACGAAGTAGAAGGCCTGGCAGCAGGCCGCGGCGAGGCCGAGCAGCACCCCGAGGGGGTCGAGGCTGAGCCCGGCCCAGATCTCGACGACGCAGGCGAGGCCCACGACGGCCACGGCGGCGCCCACGGCGGCCGCCCTCGTGACGGGCTTGCGCTGCACGAAGCGGATCCAGCCGAGCAGCAGCGCGGGGCCCAGGTACTCCAGCAGCAGGGCCACGCCCACCGGGATGCGCGACAGGGAGGCGAAGTAGAAGGCCTGTACGCCCGCGACGCCGATCAGCCCGAAGCCCGCGAGCAGCGCCGGCTTGCGGCGCAGCAGGTCGCGGTGGCGCCAGGCGAGCGGCGACAGCACGAGCGCCGCCCCGGCCACCCTGAGCCAGACCACGTGGAGGGGGTCCAGACCCGCCTCGATCAGCGGCTTCGCCGCCACTCCGGAACCACCGAACGCGAACGCCGAGACGAGGGCGAGGCCCAGTCCGGCGTGTCTCCCTGACGCTTGCATCGGGCCATCATGGCAGGGTCCGTCAGGACCGTCACAGGCGTGACGCCTGTTGAGACGGCGCCGGCGGCCCGGCCTGCCGGGACCCCCGATATCTGACAGGTCGTCAGTATTGAATGTTCCGCCCACCGGGGCTACCTTCCGCCGCACGTACCCGACGAGAGGGGTGGTCGCATGGCCGAAGTCACCGCGGAATCACGCATCGAGGCGCCCGCCGCGAAGCTCTGGTCCCAGCTGACGGACTGGGACGCGTACGGCCAGTGGAGCATGACCCACACCAATTTCCCGAAGGGCGGCCCGGAGACCCTCGCGATCGGCTCCACCTTCGCCGAGAACATGAAGATGATGGGATTCCCGGCCGAGGTCGTCTGGACCGTCTCGGAACTGGAGGACGAGCGCCTCTTCGCGATCACCGGCAAGGGTCCGATGGGCGTGGCCGTCCTGACCCGCTACACCCTGATCCCGGACGGCGGGGCCACCACGGTCCGCATCGACGGCGAGTTCACGGGCGCAGCCGTGTCCCTCATGGCCGGCAAGCTCAAGGATTCGGCCACCGCCGCGCTGAACGAATCGCTGCGCAAGCTCGCCGGCCTGGTCGCCTGACCCCCTCCGGACCCGTCCGCGGGTACGACGGAGCGCCCCGCGAGAGGACTCGCGGGGCGCTCTTCGCCTACGCGTACGGCGCATTCGGCGCGCACGGCCCGCTCAGCGCGGGCTCCGTCCGGGGCCGGCCGGTCAGTGCTCGTCGGCCAGGATCAGGTAGAGCTTCTTGCGGGCGTCGTTGATGACCGCGACGGCCTTCTCGCGCTGCTCGGGCGAGCCGGTCTTGAAGACCTGCCCGAAGGCCTCCATCAGGCCGACACCGGCCGTCCGGACCTCCTGCATCGCCTCGAAGTCGAAGCCGCGTCCGGCATCAGCCCAGGGGGCGTCCGGTCCCGACTCCGCCTCGGTGCGGCCCGCGTCGGTGAGCGTGAACAGCTTCTTGCCGCCCTCGCTCGCCGCCGTGATGAGCCCCTCGTCCTCCAGCAGCTGCAGGGTCGGGTAGACCGACCCCGGGCTGGGCTTCCAGGCGCCGCCGCTGCGCTCGCCGATCTCCTGGATCATCTCGTAACCGTGCATCGGCCGGTCGGCGAGCAGCGCCAGGATCGAGGCGCGCACGTCTCCGCGCCGGGCCCGGCCCCGCGGTCCGCCGCGTCCGCCGCCCCGCCCGCCGAAGGGCCCGCCGGCGAAGGGCGGCCCGAACGGCCCGAAGGCGGCGCGGCGCCCCTGGAACTCCTCCCGACGATCGGGCCCGCAGTGGCCGTGGCCCCGTCCGTGCTCGTGTCCGTGGTCGTGTCCGTGCTGTCCGTGTGAACGCATGACTGCGCTCCTTTCGTCACTATGTTTCGTCGTCATCGGTTGTCCGATGTATTCACTATCGCTGACCGATCGCGATGCGTCAACGATATATCGGAAACTATCTGACCGAACAGGATCGGCGGGCCGTTCACCGGCCTCCCGGTGCGGTGAACGCCGGAACGGCTCCGGTCAGCGATGCCGCCGCCGCAGGGAATGCGCCACCTCGGACACGTACTCCGCCTGGGCGGCGGACAGCCGGCGTCCCTCCCACAACAGCGCCGCGGCGTCCACCGCCCCCGCGGACGCGGGCGGCGGCTCGTCCCGCAGGAGAACCCCCGTCAGTCCGGCCAGCTCGCGGGCGTCGATCCCCAGCAGGGCGGCGAAGTCGGTCACCAGCCGGGGAGTCAGCTCCGTACGGCCGGCGCCGAGCAGACCGTAGGTGGACGCCGACAGGTAGGAGGGCGTCACGTACGCGAGCGTCCGTGCCACGCCCAGCAGGTTCAGGCAGCGGTGGCGGAGCATTCGGACGCACCGGGCCCCCGGACCACCGCCCGGGGGCTCCGTCCACGGAGGGGCGTAGGGAACACGCCGTTCCTCCTGCGGCAGTGCGCGGACCAGCCGGAGAAGCTCACGGCGTCCCGCCGCGGGCAGGACCGCCACGTCCGTCACGAGGTGCGCCACGGCCACGGCAGCACCGGCGTCCAGCGGCGCCAGGTCCTCGGGAACCTCCAGCCCCGCCAGAACGAACAGGTCGACGGTGCGGAAACCCAGGGCCGGCGCGAGCCGGCGCAGCAGCTCCCCGCGAGCACCCCCAGGACCTCGTCCCCGACCGACCCGGCGCGGTCGGCCAACTCCCCCACACCGAGCCCTCTGTGGCTCAGTAACCAGGCCGGCGTCGTGCCGAACTCCGGGTGCGTCGTCATACCCGCACCCCAGGAGGTGTCGTCGCACTCGCTCCCACCGCACGGCGCCGTCCCCGCACGCCCGTCCGAAGCACCGGCGCCGGCACCGCCACCGGGGCCGAATCCACCGGTACCGGACAGCCGGTCGTCCCGGATTGGCCTTTGTCCGGCGCAGCGCGGGGGCCCTACCGTCGGAGCATGCGCATCCGAATCGTCGACGCCTTCACCGACCGCCCCTTCCACGGGAACCCCGCGGCCGTCCTGCTCCTGGAGGGGGGATTCCCCCCGGACACCTGGCTCCAGCAGGTCGCCTCCGAGATGAACCTCTCCGAAACCGCCTTCGCCCACCCCCTGCCGCCCGGCGGCGACGCCGACTGGGCGCTGCGCTGGTTCACCCCCGCGGCCGAGGTCGACATGTGCGGCCACGCCACCCTCGCCACCGCCCACGTCCTCGCGTCGAGCGGCCTGGCCACCGGGCTGATCCGGTTCGCCGCCCGCTGCGGCGTCCTGACGGCCGAGACCGCCGGGGACGGCTCCGTCACGATGGACTTCCCGACGTCCTCCCTGACCCCCGTCGAGGCACCGGCCTCCGTGGGCCACGCGCTCGGCGGGGCCCCGATCCTCTCCGTCCACGACACCGCCGCCCACATCGGCGACCTCCTCGTCGAGCTCGCCGACGAGAGGACCGTCCGCGAACTGGAGCCCGACCACGCCGCGCTGCGCGCCTTCGCCAAGCGCGGGGTGATCGTCACCGCGGCGGCCGAGGACCCCTCCCTCGGGTACGACTTCGTCTCCCGCGGGTTCTTCCCCGCGTTCGGGATCGACGAGGACCCCGTCACCGGCAGCGCGCACACCGCGCTCGCCCCGTTCTGGGCGCAGCGCCTGGGCCGCACCGAGCTGACCGGCCTCCAGGGCGGTGCCCGCCGGGGGCTCGTACGGGTCAGCCTGGCGGGCGAGCGCACCCTGCTGGGCGGTCACGCGGTGACCGTTCTCGACGGGGAACTCCTCACCGCGCCCTGAACCGAGCGCCGCGCACGCCGTGCCGGGTCCGCCCGGTCACGGCGTCGGCAGCCAGCCCACCTTGCCCGCGAGCAGCGCGTACCCGCCGAAGGCCACGATGTCGAGCAGCGCGTGCGCGACGACCAGCGGCCCCACCCGGCCCCAGCGCCGGTAGGCGAGCACGAAGACGGCGCCCATCACCATGTTGCCGATGAACCCGCCGATGCCCTGGTAGAGGTGGTAGGAGCCGCGCAGCACCGAGCTGGCCACCAGCGCGCCCGTCGGCGACCAGCCCAGCTGGTCCAGCCGGCGCAGCAGGTAGGCGAGCACGATGACCTCCTCCACCACGGAGTTCTGCACCGCGGAGAGGATCAGGACGGGGAACTTCCACCACACGTCGGGCAGCGCCTCCGGCACCACCGTGAGGTTGAACCCGGCCGCCCGCGCCCCCAGGTAGAACGCCAGCCCGGCGCTGCCGATCCCGGCCGCGACGAGGGCACCCCGGCCCAGGTCCCACCAGGGCCGGGTGAGGTCGAAGCCGAGGACGCGCAGCCCCGGCGCGCCCTCGCGGGTCAGCAGGTGCGCCACCAGCAGCACGGGCACGAGGGCGCTCGCGATCCCGAACAGCTGCCACGCCAGGTCCAGCCAGGGCCGCCCGGGAGCGTAGGAGCCGTTGAGGGTGGCGGCCTGGTCCTTCAGTCCGCCCGGCTTGGTGAGCGAGCCGATGAAGCTGATCAGCGCGGACACCCCGCTCGCGCCCAGCGACAGCGCAAGGACGAGCAGCGTCTCGGTGCGCAGCACGCTCCGCCGCCCGTCCTCGCTCAGCTCCACGACCACCGGCTCCGGCTCCGCCCGCACGCCCGACTCCCGTCCCGCCATCCCGTTCCGACCACCCCATACTGCCTCCTCGGCGGGCCGGGCGGATCATCGTGACGGGATCACCGGACGCGGCCCGGGCGGGCCGGCCTCACCGCCCCACCGGCAGCGCGGCGCTCACCTCCGCCTCGGCAAGCCCCACGGGCCAGGTGTGCACGGGCTCGCCCCGGTGCATCAGCTCGCTGTAGCGGCGGGTCGTCGCGGCGAGCGCCTCGTGCCGCTCCAGGCCCGCGGCGAGCGCCCGGTGGTAGGTGTCCACCTGCCAGGTCGCCCCGTTGACCCGGCGGCGGCAGCGTTCCTCGATGATGCCGAGGTAGTGGTCCCGGTCGGCCGGTTCGATCCCCCAGGCGTCCAGCCCGGCCGCCGCCATGGGCAGCAGCTCGTCCAGCACCAGCCGTACGGCCGGAACGCTCGCCAGGCCCCCGCCCCGGCCCCGGCGCGGCCAGCGCAGCCGCGCGTCGATCCCGTACCGGCAGGCCGCGTCGAAGTTGGCCTCCGCCTCGGCGAACGGCAGCCGGTTCCACACCGGGCGCTGCTCGTCGGCGAGGGTGCGGACGAGCCCGTAGTAGAACGCGGCGTTGGCGACGACGTCGGCGACGGTGGGGCCGGCCGGCAGGACCCGGTTCTCCACCCGCAGGTGCGGCACCCCGTCGGCGACCCCGTACACGGGCCGGTTCCAGCGGTAGACGGTCCCGTTGTGCAGGACCAGCTCCTGGAGCCGCGGCACCCCGCCGTCGGCGAGCACCCGCAGCGGCTCCTCCTCGTCACAGATCGGCAGCAGGGCGGGGAAGTAGCGGACGTTCTCGGCGAAGAGCTCGTACGCGGAGTCCACCCACCGCTCCCCGAACCAGGTCCGCGGCCGCACGCCCTGCGCCTGCAGCTCGGGCGGCCGGGTGTCGGTCGCCTGCTGGAAGAGCGGCGGCCTCGATTCGCGCCACAGCTCCCGCCCGAACAGGAACGGGGAGTTCGCGCCGACGGCTATCTGTACGGCGGCCACCGCCTGGGCGGCGTTCCACACGTCCGCGAACCGGCCCGGGGTCACCTGGAGGTGCAGCTGCACCGACGTACAGGCGGCTTCCGCCACGATCGACCCGGACCGCCAGGTCAGGCGCTCGACGCCGTCTATGTCGAGCGCGAAGTCCTCGCCGCGCATCATCAGGATCTGCTCGTTCAGGAGCGAGTAGCGGTCCACCGCCGACAGGTTGGCGGTGACCAGGTCGTCCCGCGTGATCGTCGGCAGGATCCCGATCATCACGACGCCCGCGTCGATCTCGACTGCCTGCCGGTGGGCATAGCCCAGCCCCGCACTGAGTTCCTCCGCGAGCTGGTCGAATACCCGGCCGCCGAGACGGTGGGGAAGGACGTTCACCTCCAGGTTGAACATTCCGAGTTCCGTCTGGAAATCCGGACTCGCAATCCGCTCCAGCACCTGCGCATTCACCATTCTCGGCAACCCGTCGGCACCCGCGAGATTCAGCTCGATCTCCAGCCCCATCATGTTCTTCGGGCGATCGAACCTCTTCTCCGCCAGAAGCCGCTCCAGCCCCTCCAGGCACTCGTGAAGCTTCCTTCGATACCGCTGCCGATCGGACAGGTCGAATCCGCCTGCCACGACCTTCTCCCCCATCGAAGCGTCCCTCCTCGAGTGGGCCTGGCCCGGCACACCCGGCCCGCGTTACGGTCGATGATGCCCCGGCAGCGTGATCCATAACGCGGAGGGGGCACGAGTGGCGAGGAGCGCGCGCCGGTTTGGCCGACGGGCGCTTCGGCACATTCACCTGGCAAGTCGTCGTATGCAAATTCCGCGCCGACTTTGCCGCTTCTGGATTACCGGCGCTTTTCAGCCGAGCCCTGTTCCGGTAACCTCCGAGGTCAGGGCGACTTGTTCGCACACATCCGGCATGAATGCCCTGCCAGCGGGACCGGTAAGCGACTTGCCTGTAATAGCCGGGACAGCTAGCTGAAACACTGCGTGAACACAGGTCGTATAAACTCCGCAAACGAGGCAGAGAGTTGGCGCGCGGCCATTGCCCCTCAGCCCCCCTCTGGCCCCAGAATGCGACAGCGCCGTCCGCACCTGCCCCCGTTCCACCGGTCTCCCAAAGTGAGAGGCGACCCACCATGCCGCTGCATGTCCCTCCGGCTCCCGCGCCCGCCCTGCGCAGCGTCCTCGCGGCACTCGGTTCCCCCACCGCCGTCCACGAGGCACACACTCCGGCCCTGCGCGCGGTCCAGGGACCGATGACCGCCGAACTGCCGCTCCCGGTGCACGTCATGGACCGGCTGCTCACGTCCAACCTCGCGGCCGGCGGCAGGCCGCCCCGCACCCGGCTCATCGGCTGGCGGTTCCTGATCCGCAGCGGCGACCGCCACGTCGCGGCGGCCGACACCCGGCTGACCCCGGACGGCTGGGTCTTCTCGCACTTCTTCGAGGGGCCGTACGTCGCCGCCACCGAACGCGCCCTGCGCCAGGCGGAGTCGCTCCCCACGGCCTACCAGCCGCGGCTGCTGTCCGTACCGGAGCTGTACATGCTGACCCTGTGGCTGCACGGCGCGGTCGGCGCCGACGCCTCCGCGGGCCTGCCCGCCGGCGAGGACCTGCTCGTCCCGCTGGCGCCCGCCCCGCCCGGCATCGCGGCGTTCCGTCCGCACCCGGTGTCCGAGCTGCTGCCCGCGCTCACCCGCCGGCTGACCCCGGCACCGGTCCCGCCCACGCTGGCCGCACCGGCCGCCTGACCCGAGTGGCCCATTCGGCCTAGCCCGCTCGGGCCACTCTCGAACCACCCGAAATGACAGGGGAGTTGGACTGAACCGCCCGCACGGGTGATGCGTCATCATTCTGTGAGGACAGCTGCCGGGAAATACCTGCGAAGCGGCTGTCGTGGGGGAAGACTGATGACAAGCTCCCCGCGGGTGCGGGGATGACCCAGGGGGACGGCCATGAACCACGCATCGAGCCGTAGCACGCAGACCACACCGCAGCGAAAGAACGCATCCATGTGCCAGCACCAGCCAGCCTGCCCGTCAGCCGACTCCGCCGACCGGGAGGCCGCGCACCCCGTGGCGAACCACCCGGAACAGGGCTGGAGCCTGCTGTGCAACGGAGTCCTGCTCTTCGAGGACACCGGGGAGCTGCTGCCCGACGGCAGGATCATCGCCCCGCACCGCCCGCTGGCGGCCGCCCAGGTGATGAAGGCGGCCTGACCCGCCGCGGCAACGACGAAGGGGCCGGCCCGGGAGGAGATCCCGGACCGGCCCCTTGTCGGCGCCTGGCGTCAGTTGTCGTACTCGTCCAGCGGCGGGCAGGAGCAGACCAGGTTCCGGTCACCGAACGCACCGTCGATGCGGCGGACCGGCGGCCAGTACTTCTCCGCGGCCGTGACCCCGGCCGGGAAGACCGCCTCGTCACGGGTGTACGGGTGGTTCCACTCGCCGCCCAGCGCCGCCGCCGTGTGCGGGGAGTTGGCCAGCGGGTTGTCCTCCAGCGGCCATTCGCCGCCCGCGACCCGCTCGATCTCGGCACGGATGGCGATCATCGCGTCGCAGAAGCGGTCGATTTCGGCGAGGTCCTCGGACTCCGTCGGCTCGATCATCAGCGTTCCGGCGACCGGGAACGACATGGTCGGCGCGTGGAAGCCGTAGTCGATCAGGCGCTTGGCGATGTCGTCCACGCTGACGCCGGTGGTCTTCGTCAGCGGGCGCAGGTCGATGATGCACTCGTGCGCGACCAGGTTGCCGGGGCCCGTGTACAGCACCGGGTAGTGCGGCTCCAGGCGCTTGGCGATGTAGTTGGCACCGAGCACCGCCACCTGGGTGGCGCGCTTGAGGCCCTCGCCGCCCATCAGGCGCACGTACGACCACGAGATCGGCAGGATGCCCGCGGAGCCCCACGGCGCGGCGGAGATCGGGCCGACGCCCGTCTCGGGGCCGGCGGTCGGCTGCAGCGGGTGGTTCGGCAGGTACGGGGCCAGGTGCGCCCGGACACCGACCGGGCCGACGCCCGGACCGCCGCCGCCGTGCGGGATGCAGAAGGTCTTGTGCAGGTTCAGGTGCGAGACGTCGCCGCCGAAGTGACCCGGCTTGGCCAGGCCCACCAGGGCGTTGAGGTTCGCGCCGTCCACGTAGACCTGGCCACCGGCGTCGTGCACCTGGGCGCAGATGTCGGCGACGTGCTCCTCGAACACACCGTGCGTGGAGGGGTAGGTGATCATCAGTACGGCGAGCTCGTCGCGGTACTGCTCGATCTTCGCCCGCAGGTCCGCCGCGTCGACCTCGCCGTCGTCGGCCGTCTTGACGACGACGACCTTCATGCCGGCCATCACGGCGCTGGCGGCGTTCGTGCCGTGCGCGGAGGACGGGATGAGGCAGATGGTGCGCTGCTCGTCGCCGTTGGCGCGGTGGTAGGCGCGCACGGCCAGCAGACCGGCCAGCTCACCCTGCGAGCCCGCGTTGGGCTGAATGGAGACCTTGTCGTAGCCGGTGACCTCGCAGAGACGTTCCTCCAGCTCGGTGATGAGCGTGAGGTACCCCTCGGCCTGCTCCACCGGGGCGAACGGGTGCACCTGGCCGAACTCGGGCCAGGTGACGGCCTCCATCTCGGTGGTGGCGTTGAGCTTCATGGTGCAGGAGCCCAGCGGGATCATGCCGCGGTCCAGCGCGTAGTCCTTGTCCGAGAGCTTGCGCAGGTAGCGCAGCATCGCGGTCTCGGAGCGGTGCTGGTGGAAGACCGGGTGCGTGAGGACCTCGTCCGAGCGCAGCAGGGCCTCGGGCAGTGCGTCGGCCGTGGTCGCGTCGAGCGCCTCGATGTCGGCGCTGACGCCGAAGGCGGCCCAGACGGCCTCGACGTCGGCGCGCAGGGTGGTCTCGTCGCAGGAGAGGGAGACGAGGTCCGCGTCGACGCGGTACAGGTTGACCCCGCCCTCGCGGGCGGCGGCGACGACCTCGTCGGCCCGGCCGGGAACCCGCGCGGTGAGGGTGTCGAAGTACGAGCCGTGGACGATCTCGACCCCGCCGGCCCGCAGGCCCGCGGCGAGGAGGGCGGCGTAGCGGTGCGTCCGGCGGGCGATCGTCCGCAGGCCGTCCGGGCCGTGGTAGACGGCGTACATGGCGGCCATGACGGCGAGCAGCACCTGCGCGGTACAGATGTTGCTGGTGGCCTTCTCGCGGCGGATGTGCTGCTCGCGGGTCTGCAGGGCCAGGCGGTACGCCTTGTTGCCGTCCGCGTCCACGGAGACGCCGACGAGGCGGCCCGGGAGCGAGCGGGCGTGCTTGGCCTGGACGGCCATGTAGCCGGCGTGCGGTCCGCCGAAGCCCATCGGGACGCCGAAGCGCTGGGTGGTGCCGACCGCGATGTCCGCGCCCAGCTCGCCCGGCGAGGTCAGCAGGGTCAGGGCGAGCAGGTCGGCCGAGACGGTGACGACGGCGCCGAGCCCGTGCGCCTGGTCGATGACCGGCTTGATGTCGCGGACGGCGCCGGAGGCACCCGGGTACTGGAGCAGCACGCCGAACACGCCGCGCTCGGCGATCTCGGCCGGGATGCCGTCGGAGAGGTCGGCGACGACGATCTCCACGCCCGTGGGCTCGGCGCGGGTCTCGATCACGGCGATGGTCTGCGGCAGCGCGTCGGCGTCGATCAGGAAGACGCCGCCCTTGACCTTGCCGACGCGGCGGGCCAGGGACATGGCCTCGGCGGCCGCCGTGCCCTCGTCGAGCAGCGAGGCGCCCGAGGTCGGCAGACCGGTCAGGTCGGCGACGACGGTCTGGAAGTTCAGCAGCGCCTCCAGACGGCCCTGCGAGATCTCCGGCTGGTACGGGGTGTACGCCGTGTACCAGGCCGGGTTCTCCATGACGTTGCGAAGGATCACCGGCGGCGTGAAGGTCCCGTAGTAGCCGAGACCGATCATGGGGGTGAGGACCTGGTTGCGGTCGGCGAGCGACCGCAGCTCGGCCAGCACCTCGGCCTCGGTCCGCGCCTCGGGCAGGTTCAGCGCTTCGGCGGTCTTGATCACATCCGGTACCGCGGCGGCGGTCAGTTCGTCCAGGGAGCCGTAGCCCACCTGGGCGAGCATCTTCGCCTGCGCCCCGGCGTCCGGGCCGATGTGGCGCTGCTCGAAGGGGATGCCTCGCTCAAGCTGGGAGAGCGGAATGCGGTTGGCGGTCATGTACGGAGGCCTCCTGGTCGTATGACCTGCGAGGGGCACCACGGCGCGGGCACCCGGACGGCCTCCCCCTCTGTCATCTCAACCTGAGAGTTTCACCGGAGTCGTGGGGATCGCCCTCGAGCTCCGGCTTTCACCGTCGGTGAGGAGAGGGACCGGCACTGCGCGCCCGGTTCCCGCTCCTGCTTTCCAGAGTGGCCTCGTCCGTGCGGTACGTATGCCTGAGAGATTCCGGGGAGGATTTGCTCCTTCGGCGCCTCCGGCGAGCTCATTCGGAGGACTCTCCCGCACAGGGTCGACAGCCGCCACCCAGCCTACCAGCGCCGTTCCGGGGCCTCCCCGAGTGGCCTCGACTCCCAATATGCACTTCTGTAGTCATTACGGAGGAGTTGCGACCAAGTGGAGGGACCGTGCAGACCGACATCGATCCGCGCAGCCTGATCGGCCGCAAGGCGTTCGACCGGAACGGCAGCAAGATCGGCACCATCGACGAGGTCTACCTCGACGACGCCACCGGCGTCCCGGAATGGGCCGCCGTACGGACGGGCCTGTTCAGCCGGGACGCCTTCGTCCCGCTGGAGCCGAGCGAGCTGGTCGGGGACGCCCTGCGCGTCCCGTTCGACCGCTCCCTGATCAAGGACGCCCCCGACTTCGGCGTCGGCCGCCACCTCTCCCCCGAACAGGAGCTGCAGCTCTACCACCACTACGGCCTGGACGTGACCCTCCCCTCCGAGTTCCACCAGGCGCCCCCGCCCCCGGAGCAGCCGCGCGACTTCGGCCGGCTGGCGGGCGACGACGGCTGACCGCCGCCCCTCCCCGGCCGGCCCGGGCGCCCCTCAGGCCCTGCCCGGCCCCTCCTCCACCGGCTCCCCCACCAGCGGCAGCGGATCGGCCGCCTCCAGCTCGGGATCGTCCACCCGGAAGGTGCGCACCCGGCCGGGGGCCGACCCGGGCCGCTCGAACCGTACGGTCACCCGCCCGACCCCGCTGCCCTGCACCCACCCCGGCCCGTGGACGGCGTGCCGTACGTCGTTCCCGGGCGCCCAGCGCCGCTCGGCGGCGGCCTCCGCCTCCCCCGGCGGCCCGGGCGGGACGGCCGGCCCGGCGTTCCCCGAGGCAGGCGCCTCCGGCGCGGCGGCGCCGGCCTCCGACGGCCCCGCCGAACCCTCCGCCGCCCCGTCGGGCGGGTCCCCGGCCCGCCCGTCCCCCTCGGCGGCGAGCGTCGCGGCGGCCTGGGCGAACAGGTCCTCCTGCGTGTAGTCCGCCAGCCCCGTGACCCCCACCCCGAGCAGCCGCACCCCGCCCGTGGTGTCCACGCCCTCCAGCAGCCGCGCCGCGGCCTCCCGCACCACCCCGGGGTCGTCGGTGGGCCCGCGCAGCGTCTCCGAGCGCGTGAGGGTCGAGAAGTCGAACCGGCGCACCTTCAGCACGATCGTGCGGCCCGAGTGCCGGGACTCCCGGAGCCTGCGCACGCACCGGTCCGCGAGCCGCTGCACCTCGGTGCGGATGCGGACCCGGTCGTGCAGGTCCACGTCGAAGGTGTCCTCGACCGACACCGATTTCGCGTCCCGCTCGGCGACCACCGGCCGGTCGTCCAGCCCCAGGGCCATCCGGTGGAGGCCGGCGCCGTGCGCGCGCCCGACCATCCGCACCAGCTCGTCCTCCCCGGCCTCCGCCAGTTCGCCCACAGTGGTGATCCCGGCCCGGCGCAGGTGTTCCCCGGTCGCCGGGCCCACCCCGGGCAGGGTCCGTACGGACATCGGCGCGAGCAGCTCCCGCTCGGTCCCCGGCTCGATCAGCAACAGCCCGGCCGGCTTGGCCTCCTCGGACGCCACCTTGGCCAGCATCTTCGATCCGGCCAGTCCCACCGACCCGCTCAGGCTCGTGGCCGCCCTGATGTCCGCGCGCAGCCGCTCGCCCGTCTCCCGGGCGCTGCGGGCGTCGAAGGCGACGCCGCCCGCCTCCAGGTCCACGAACGCCTCGTCCAGGCTCAGCGGCTCCACCAGCGGCGACAGCTCCCGCAGCAGGGCCATGACCACGTCGCTGACCTCGCGGTAGAGGCTGAAGCGCGGGACCAGGCAGGCACCGTTCGGGCAGAGCCGCCGGGCCTGCGCCATCGGCATGGCCGAGTGCACCCCGAAGCGCCGCGCCTCGTACGAGGCGGTGGCGACGACCCCGCGCGGACCGAGCCCTCCGACGATCACGGCCTTGCCCCGCAGGCTCGGCTTCGACGCCTGCTCCACGGAGGCGTAGAAGGCATCCATGTCCAGGTGCAGGATGGTTGGCGCGGCTCTCACGCCCCCGATGCTGCCCTACGCCTCTGACAATCCCGGGAACCGGTTCCGGGGCGCCCGCGGCCGGGCCGCAACGGCCGGCGGGCGCGGAGCCCCCTCAGGGCCCCGCGCCCGCCGGAACGGCCGTACGTGCTCAGGCCGGGCTCACACGGCCCGGTTGCGGCGGGCCGCCAGCTCGTCCGCCGGGTGGTGGCCGACGACGGTCTCGCCCGTGGCCACCCGCTCCCCGTGCAGCTGCCCCAGCGCACTCTCCACGTCCCGCCACACGACGCCCACGGCGATGCCGAAGACGCCCTGACCGCCCTGGAGCAGGCTCACGACCTGGTCCGGCGAGGTGCACTCGTACACGGAGGCGCCGTCGCTCATGAGCGTCGTCCGCTCCAGGTCCGCGAATTGGGGGTCCCGCAGGTGCTGTACGGCCGTGCGGATGTTCTGGAGCGCCACACCGGTGTCCAGCAGGCGCTTCACGATCTTGAGGACCACCACGTCCCGGAAGCTGTACAGCCGCTGCGTGCCCGACCCGTAGGCGGCCCGCACGCTGGGCTCCACCAGCCCGGTCCGGGCCCAGTAGTCGAGCTGCCGGTAGGTGATCCCGGCCGCGGCGCACGCCGTGGGCCCGCGGTAGCCGACCTCCTCGGGCACCGGGGCGTCGCCCACCGGTGCGACCGGCGTGGACTCCGGCTGACGTCGCGCGGACCCCACCGTGCTGCCGTAAAGCGGGTACGGTCCGCCGTCACTCCGTACGGGGATGCCCCCGGTCGTACCGTCGCCCGTGATCCTCACGCCGACCCTCCGTCCTTGACCTGCCCACCTTGAAGGTAGGCAGTCACCAGGGGTGCGTCAACGATCGCCACACTCGGCACGCCGAGTGATAATCACCCTGAGAGTGGTTTCCCGTATCCGATTGCCGGGAAGGGCTCATCGAATGGGCCGGCACTTCCCCGTGGACGACGCGGCCTGCGCCCTACTGCGGGCCGGTGCCGAAGTCCTCGGGCGAGATCTGGTCGAGGAACTCGCGGAACTTCTCCACCTCGTCCTCCTGCTCGTCGGGAATGGCGATTCCGGCGTCGTCGAGCACGCCGTCACTGCCGTAGATCGGCGTCCCCGTCCGCAGGGCCAGCGCTATGGCGTCGGACGGCCTCGCGCTCACCTCGACCCCGCTGGCGAAGACGAGCTCCGCGTAGAAGACGCCCTCCCGCAGATCCGTGATCCGGACCTCGGTGAGCTCCTCGCCGACCGCTTCCAGCACGTCCTTGAACAGGTCGTGCGTCAGCGGCCGGGCAGGGGCCATGCCCTGCTGCGCGAAGGCAATGGCGGTCGCCTCCCCTGGACCGATCCAGATGGGGAGGTACCGATCGCCTCCCACTTCACGCAGGAGCACGATCGGTTGGTTGGAGGGCATTTCCACCCGGACACCCACAACGTCGAGCTCGTTCACACAGTAACCCTAGGACCTGCCCAGCCGGTTTGGGTAGTCGGGCCCCCCTCGGTCCCTACAGGCGGACCCCGAGAGCGGTCTGAACGAGCGCCTCGTGGAGCCGTACGGACAGCCCCGCGAGCTCCTTCAGCGTGGCCTCCGCGTGCGCCCGGGTCTGCGGGTTGCGGTGCCGGCGCAACGGTGCCACCACCTGTTCGACGAGCCCCGCCTCGCGGTCCGCGGCGGCCTTCATGGCACGCAGGTGGCGCGGCTCCAGCCCGAACCGGCCCAGATCGGCCACCAGACGGGCCACGGTGACGGCCTCGGCGTCGAATCCGCCGCCCGGGGCCTCGGCCAGCAGCCCGTACGACTCCCACTCGACGAGCTGCACCTCGTCCACGTCGGCGGCAGCGAGCAGTTCCGCCCGGCCGATGCGCGGCGCCGTGGGCCGTTCGCGGCCGACTTCTCCGTAGACGACCGCCGGACTTCCGGGCTCGGCCGCGTCGCCGGGCTCGCGGTGCGCCGTCGGCGCCGGGATGCGGATCTGCTCCCCGCGTGCAAGGGCGTCGAGCTGGTCGCGGATGACCTTCAGGGGCAGGTAGTGGTCGCGCTGCAGCCGCAGGATGTGGGCGAGGCGCTCCACGTCCCCGGAGCTGAACTTTCGGTACCCGGACGGAGTGCGCGTCGGCTCGACCAGGCCCTCCGCCTCCAGGAAGCGGATCTTCGAGATCGTGACTTCGGGGAACTCGTCACGCAGCGTGGAGAGCACCGTGCCGATGCTCACCAGCCGCCCGGCCGAGGCGGCGGTGCCGTTTCCGGCACCGCCTGTCGGGGTGCGCAACATGGGACCTTTCCTGAACCCCCGGACGCGGTCCGGGGAAGGGTCAGATGCCCCGCAGGCTTGCGTAGAAAACCACCCGGTACTTGCCGATCTGCACCTCGTCGCCGTTCTGCAGGGCGACGGACTCGATCGGTTCCCGGTTCACGTACGTGCCGTTGAGGCTGCCGACGTCGGCCACGGTGAACCCGCCGTCCTGGCTCCTGCGGAACTCGACATGGCGCCGGGAGACGGTGACGTCGTCCAGGAAGATGTCGCTCTGCGGGTGCCGGCCGGCCGTGGTCAGTTCGCCGTCCAGCAGGAAGCGGCTGCCGGAGTTGGGACCGCGCCGAACGATGAGCAGGGCGGAACCGGGCGGCAGGGCCTCCACCGCGGCCTGGGCCTCGGGGGACAGCGAGGACGACACGTGCGTTTGGCCCGACACCTCGGCCTCGTAGGCCTCCAGGCCCGAGATCGAGATGGTGGACGTGGTCTCCGAGGCGCGCTCCGGCGTCAGACCCGCCCGCAGCGGCGCCCCGCAGTTGGAGCAGAAGCGGCTGGCCGCATCGCTGCGGTGCCCGCACCTGCTGCAAACCTGCTCGGCCGACATGGACGGCTCCTCGCGCCGCGGCTGCCCCGCGGAGGCACTGGTGGCATACGGGTCGGGGGCAAACCCTCCACCCGCACTTGAGGTTGATGGTTCACCGAAACCTATGCGTCCGGTACCAGCGGGGTCAACAGCCGACGCGCCGTACGCGCCCGAATTGTCCCTCGCCCCGCCGACCTCGTCACGGAAGAGCGGACGGTCGCCCTGTCCCTCTGCGTCACCGTGCCCGGCGCGATGGCGCGCCGAGCCGCCTTCCTCGCGGTTCTTCTTGCCGAACAACTTCTCAAACAACTTCACGGGCGATTCCCCTTGACCGAAACAGACCCGCCCGTGGGGCAGGACGAACTCCGAATGCACACACCTGCCGACCCGGACATACTCACAACGTCCGTAACCACCAGACAGTTTCCACCACGCACCGCGACTTCGGTGCGCCGACCCCCC
This sequence comes from Streptomyces sp. NPDC048461, assembly GCF_055587105.1. Taxonomy (NCBI): domain Bacteria; kingdom Bacillati; phylum Actinomycetota; class Actinomycetes; order Kitasatosporales; family Streptomycetaceae; genus Streptomyces; species Streptomyces sp. NPDC048461. The sequence continues at coordinate 233,321 of NZ_JBVJGW010000014.1, forward strand.
GCAGGCTTCCGCCCGCGTGAGCCGGTCCGCTCCTCACCGCATCTCATGGTGATGACGACCGAGCGTAGTCAGGCTGCTTCGCCGCCCGCAAGGCGTCCACAACGATCTTCGCCGACCGCGTGACGGCGACGGCGGCCTGCTCCTTCTCCAGTGTCTGGACGACGCCGCCGGGGATGTTGAGCGCGGGCTCCAGGTCCTGGGGCTTGCCGATCACCTTGAACTCGTAGGGTTGTGTGATCTTCTTGCCGTCGATCGCGACCCCGCCGTCCTCGTCCGAGAAGTACGTGCCCGCCACGATGCGGGTCCCGTTGATCTGGATCGCCTCGGCGCCGGCCGCCCGCAGCTCCTGGAGCGTGTCCAGCAGCTGGTCGGACTGCACCTGACCGGTGGGATCGGTGATCTTCAGCGTGATCCCCGGCCCCTGCGCAGCCACCGTACCGGCCAGGATGCCGAGTTGGCGCTCCTTCTCCACGGTCTGCTTGCGGGCCTCCTCCGCCTGGTTGGAGCTGCTCTCCAGTTCCTTGCGCTGGTCCTCCAGCCGCTGCTTCTCGTCCTCCAGGCGCTTGGTCCGCCCGTCGAGCTCGTCGAGGATGCGTACGAGGTCCTCCTGACGGGCCCCGCGCAGGGCGCTCTCGTCGCTGTTGGACCGCACCTGGATGGCCAGGCCCAGCCCGAGGACGAACAGCAGCAGCGCGACGATCAGTTGGGCCCGGCTCGCCCGCGGCGGCCACAACCCGGCCGCGAGCCGCTGCCGTCCGGTCTGCTCGGGGGCCTCCGGCGGCGTCGGCGGCGCGGACGCCGCGGGCGGCGGAGGCGGGGTCGCCGACGGCTGCGCAGGCCCGACGGGCGCCGCGGGCCGCACCGGATGGGCGGGCTGCACGGGCTGCGTCGGCTGCACCGGCGGTGCAGGCGGTGCAGGCGGTACGGGCACGGCGGGTTGCACGGGCGGTACGTGCGGCGGCACCGGGCCGCCGGGGGCACCGGCTCCGCCGGGTCCCTCGGGACGCTCGGGCGGGGTGTCGTTCGTACTCATCGGCCTCACGCCCGGAACACGTGCCGGCGGATGGCCGCGGCATTGGAGAAGATGCGGATGCCGAGGACCACGACCACGCCGGTGGACAGCTGCGAGCCGACGCCCAGCTTGTCGCCCAGGAAGACGATCAGCGCGGCCACCACCACGTTCGACAGGAACGACACGACGAAGACCTTGTCCACGAAGATGCCGTCCAGCATCGCGCGCAGACCGCCGAACACCGCGTCCAGCGCCGCCACGACGGCGATCGGCAGATAAGGCTCCACCACGGCCGGCACTTCGGGCCGGACCAGAAGTCCGACCACCACTCCGACCACGAGGCCCAGTACCGCGATCACGATGCACCCTTCTGCTGCTCTGCTGCTGTGGCTGTCCGCACGGTCAGGCTCGACGCGGCCGGCAGCCGCACCTCGTCCTGCGGGGACAGGGTGGAGCGGATTCCGTAGTTCTCCTGCAGCACGTGCAGGTACTGTCCGTCCGCCGAGTCCTGGAAGGCGGTGCCGAGGCGCTTCTTGTCCCCCACCGCCAAGACCTCGTACGGCGGTACCAGAGGTCTGTTGTCGACCAGTATCGCGTCGCCCGCGGCCCTGATCGCCGACAGTTCGGTCAGCCGCTGCCCGTTGATCGAGACGGCCTCCGCCCCGGACTGCCACAGGCCGTTGACGATCTTCTGCATGTCGCGGTCGCGGAGCCGGCCGGTGTCGGAGAAGCCCGCGCTCTCGCGCGGTCCCCCGCCGCTCGACGAGGAGCCCTTCGCGTCGTCCACGACCAGTTTGATCCCGGGCCCGCGCACCTCGGTGGCACCGGACAGCAGCGCGACGAGCTCCCCCTGCCCGCCACCGGGCTGCTTCAGTGCGGCGCGCTGGCGGTCCGCGACGTCCGTCCGCAGCCGCTCGATGTCCCGCTCCAGACCGTCCGCGCGCTCATCGGCCCGCTCCACCCGGTCGATCAGTTCGTGCCGCTCCTTGGCCAGTACCGGCGCGGACATCCGCGCCTCGGCGGCGCCGAGCGTCACGACGAGGGCGGTGAGGACGAGCCCGGCCGCGAGCCCCAGCTTCGCCTTCAGTGTGCGCGGCAGTCCTGCCGTGCCGTCCGCCTCGCGCCGCGCCGATGCCTGCGCGTACCCCTCGTCGAGGCTGTGGTCCATCACATGGGTCAGCAGCGACATGGAGGCGTCCGGGCGCGCGGGCGGGGACGCCGGAGTCCGGTGGTGAGGCGGCTGCGACATGCCCCACATCGTCGCATGTCGGCAGCGCACACACCCAATGCGTCCGGCGGGCCGGGTACGGAGCTGTTCCCGTACCCGGCCCGCCGGACTTCGTTCGTACGCGGATCACTCCGCGGCGGTCACTGACCGCCGTCCACCACGGCCGCCCACTCGTCGAGCAGAGCCTGCGCCGAAGCGTCGTCGGGGCCTTCGGCCCACAGGTGGGTGACGGCCTCGGCCGGGTCCGGGAGGACCAGCGCCCAGCGGCCGTCCGCCTCGACGACCCGCACGCCGTCGGTGGTGTCCACCTGCCGGTCTCCGGCCGCCTCCACGACCCGTCGCATGACGAGCCCCTTGACGGCCCACGGAGTCGGCACGTCCCGCTTGAGCACGTGGGCCCGGGGGATCCGGGCGTCGATCTGGCTCAGCGTGAGCTGCGTCCGCGCGACGAGGCCGAGCAGCTGGACGAACGCGGCCGACCCGTCGAAGACGCTGCCGAACTCGGGGACGATGAAGCCGCCCCGGCCGTCGCCGCCGAAGATGGTGTTCTCCGCCCGGCCGACCCGCGTCAGGTCGTCGGGAGAGGTCGTGGTCCACTCCACCTGCGTGCCGTGGTACGCGGCCACCTGCTCGGCGACCCGCGTCGTGGTCACCGGCAGCGCGACCTTGCCGCTGCGCTTCTCCGCGGCGACCAGGTCGAGCAGGACCAGCAGGGCCCGGTCGTCCTCGATGATCCGCCCGCGCTCGTCGACCAGGGAGATCCGCTCGCCCACCGGGTCGAAGCGCACGCCGAAGGCGGCCCGTGCGGAGGCGACGATCTCGCCGAGCCGCACCAGCCCGGCCCGCCGGGACTCGGTGGTCTCGGTCGGCCTGGACTCGTCGAGCCCCGGGTTGATCGTCAGGGCGTCCACGCCGAGACGGCCGAGGAGGCTGGGCAGGACGAGGCCGGCGCTTCCGTTGGAGGCGTCCACGACCACCTTGAGTCCGGCGTCGCCGATCCCGGTGATGTCGACCCGGCGCAGGAGCGAGCCGGTATAGGCGTCGAAGACGCTGCCGGGGAACTGGAGGTCGCCGATCTCGCCGGGGAACGCGCGCCGGTACTCCTGGCGGGCGTAGACCCGGTCCAGCTTGCGCTGCTGCTGCAGCGAGAGGTCGGCTCCCCGCTCGTCCAGGAACATGATGTCGACCGAGTCCGGCACTCCGGGCGAGGTCCGCAGCACGATCCCGCCCGCGCTGCCGCGTGCGGTCTGCTGCCGCGCAACGGGCAGCGGTACGTTCTCCAGGTCGCGCACGTTGATGGCGCTGGCCTGCAACGCCGAGATCACGGCCCTCTTGAGTGCTCTCGCGCCTCGGGAGTGGTCTCGGGCGGTGGTGACGATCGCGCCCTTCTTCAGGGTCGTCGCGTAGGCCCCGGCGAGCCGGACGACCAGCTCGGGGGTGATCTCCACGTTCAGGATCCCGGAGACGCCGCGCGCTCCGAAGAGGTGGGCCTGGCCGCGGGACTCCCAGATGACCGAGGTGTTGACGAAGGCGCCGGCCTCGATCGTCTTGAAGGGGTAGACGCGGACGTTCCCCTGGACGATCGACTCCTCGCCGACCAGGCACTCGTCGCCGATGACGGCGCCGTCCTCGATCCGTGCGGCCCGCATGATGTCGGTGTTCTTGCCGATCACGCAGCCGCGGAGGTTGCTGTGGGGTCCGATGTAGACGTTGTCGTGGACGACCGCCTTGTGGAGGAAGGCGCCGCTCTTGACGACGACGTTCGAGCCGACGACGGTGTGCTCGCGGATCTCGACGCCGGCCTCGACCTTGGCGTAGTCCCCGATGTACAGGGGACCGCGGAGCACCGCGTCGGGGCTGACCTCGGCGCCTTCGGCGATCCACACGCCGGGCGAGATCTCGAAGCCGTCCATGTCGACCTGGACCTTGCCCTCGAGCACGTCGGCCTGGGCCTTGACGTAGCTCTCGTGGGTGCCGACGTCTTCCCAGTAGCCCTCGGCCACGTAGCCGTAGATCGGCCGGCCTTCCTTCATGAGCTGGGGGAAGACGTCACCGGACCAGTCGACGGAGGTGTCCGCTTCGACGTAGTCGAAGATCTCCGGCTCCATCACGTAGATGCCGGTGTTGATGGTGTCCGAGAACACCTGTCCCCAGGTCGGCTTCTCCAGGAAGCGCTCGACCTTGCCCTCCTCGTCGACGATGGTGATGCCGAATTCCAGCGGGTTGGGGACCCGGGTCAGGCAGACGGTGACGAGTCCGCCCTTTTCCTTGTGGAACCGGATGAGATCGGTGAGGTCGAAGTCGGTGAGCGCATCGCCGGAGATCACGAGGAACGTATCGTCCTTCAAGGCCTCCTCGGCGTTCTTCACGCTGCCGGCGGTCCCGAGTGGCTTCTCCTCGTTGGCATAGGTGAGCTCCATACCGAGCTCTTCGCCGTCACCGAAGTAGTTCTTGACGAGCGACGCCAGGAACTGAACGGTGACCACGGTCTCGCTGAGCCCATGCCGCTTGAGCAGCCTCAGCACGTGCTCCATGATCGGCCGGTTGGCCACCGGCAGGAGCGGCTTGGGCATGCTCGAGGTCATTGGGCGAAGGCGTGTGCCCTCGCCGCCGGCCATCACGACGGCCTTCATGTCGGAAGAGTCCTCCTTGGGAGACGACGATCTCGCCGACCTCACCCGTTCCGGACGGTGACTCGGCAATTGCTCCGCGTCATCCGGCGCTGAGCGAGCTCAATCGGCCGTGGGATCCGCCTTGACGAGACGGCGGACCTGCACCACGTACAGCACTCCTGCCCACCAATAGAGGGTTGTACCCCATCCTGCGAACGCCCATCCCAAAACTGACCCCGTCCAGGCCAACCAGCCCGTGCCGTCACTGAGCAGCAGCAACGGGAACGCGTACATCAGGTTGAAGGTCGCGGCCTTGCCGAGGAAGTTCACCTGCGGCGGCGGGTACCCGTGGCGGCGCAGGATCCACACCATGACCAGCAGCATCAGCTCACGGGCCAGCAGGGCTCCGGTCAGCCACAGGGGGAGGATCTCCCGGTAGGTCAGCCCGAAGAGCGTGGACAGGATGTAGAGCCTGTCCGCGGCCGGATCCAGGAGCCGGCCGAGATTGCTGATCTGGTTCCAGCGCCGGGCGAGCTTCCCGTCCAGGTAGTCACTGATCCCGCTCAGCATGAGGACGGCCAGAGCCCACCCGTCGTGCTCGGCGAGGATCAGCCACAGGAACAGGGGCACACCGGCCAGGCGAGCCATGCTCAGGATGTTCGGAATGGTGAAAATTCGGTCGGTCTGAACCCGAGTCTCCTGGACCTCCACCCGGGGGCCTCCACTGACGTGAGAAATGTTGAACGATGCACCCTGACCCTACAGGAGAGCCCACACGGGTCCGGAACGCAGAAAAGCCCCGCACCATAAGGTGCGGGGCTTTCCCACAATAATTGTTCGGCGGCGTCCTACTCTCCCACAGGGTCCCCCCT
>NZ_JBVJGW010000015.1:0-217219 GCF_055587105.1 Streptomyces sp. NPDC048461
CCACCCCCCCCCCCCCCCCCCCCCCGGGACCCCCCCCCCCCCCCGCGGCCCCCCCCCCCCGCCCGCCCCCCCGGGGGGGGGGGGGGCCCCGCCCGGCCCCCCCCCCCCGCCCCCGGGCCCGTGCGCAGGTGGCCGCCGCGGGGTGTCAGCCGGCGGGCGCGGCCGGCCGGAGCACCACCGCGGGGCGGCAGCGGTCGTGCCGGGCGTTGTCCGGCCGGGCCCCGCTCAGCAGGGTCTGCTGCGCCGTGCGCAGGCCCGGTCCCGGTTCGATGCCGGTCTCCTCCACGACGGTGCGCCGGGCGCGGGCGTAGGCGTTCAGTGCTTCGGCGCGGCGCCCCGCCGTGGCCAGGGCGAGCATCAGCTGTTCGTGGAAGTCCTCGCGGAGGGGGTGGCGTGCGCAGAGTTCCTCGAGCTCGCCGACGACCTCGCGCGCCCGGCCCGTGCAGATGTCCGCGCCGATCCGGTCGTGCACCAGGGCCAGTCGTTCCTCCTCCAGGCGCACCGTGTAGTGCGCGGGAAGGGACGTCTGACCGAGGTCTCCGGGAGAGGTGCCCCGCCAGAGGGTCAGGGCTTGGTGAAACGATTTTGCCGAGGAGGTGCAGTCTCCCGCGGCGCGCTGGTCCCGCCCGAGGACGGCCAGCGCACGGAACCGGTCGAGGTCCAGATCGCCCGGTCGCACGCGCAGCAGATAGCCGTTCCCGGCGGTGAGCAGCAGCGGATGCCGCCGCGCGTCGCCGCCGCCGCGGCTGTGCGCGGGGTCCAGGACGCGCCGGAGGCCCGACACGTACATCTGGACGGCGGCCACGGCCGACGGCGGCGGCCGGTCGTCCCACAGCTCGCCGATCAGCGTGCAGATCGGGAAGCGCCGGTTCGCGTGGAGGAGCAGCAGGGTGAGCAGGGCGCGCCGCTTGAGGGACGTGGGCGTGCAGAGCACCCCCGCCCGGTGGACCTCCAGGGGGCCCAGGATCCGGTACGTCGGCCCGTCCGCCGGCACCGGTTCGTGCTCCGCGTCCCCGGGCGCGGCCGGCAGGCCGGGGGCGGTCCCCGTACAGCCGGGTAAGGAAGGGTCTGCCGAGGATCTTTCGGTTCTGGCCAGCATGATCTGACACCCCCGCGTAACCGGCGCGCCCTCGGGCGCGCTGTCCTGTCGGTCGGCACGCGGTAGGGCCTACCGGCGCTCACGACATGGATACGGGATCGATGGAGAGAGTGTCATGGGCTCGAACAAGCCAAGTTCGCCATCGGTGAGCCGGGACCGGCGCGTCGTCCCCTCTTACCGCTCCCGCTCAAACTCAGCCAAACATCCGGTCACCCGGACCGACTCGGGACTTCACCTTGGCAGGGGGCCGCCACGGGGTTAGCGTGCCTCGATCTCCTCCCGCCGAGCGCGTTCTTCCCGACCGTCGACACGTCGACCGATCCGCCGACAGATCCGCCGAACTGCTGTGAGAGGACCTCCATGCCCGCACGTCGCATCGCGGCGGCGACGGCCACCCTGGCCGCCGCGGTACTCGTTTCCCCCCTCCTGCTCGCCGGGACCGCCACCGCGGGAGCCGACGGCCCGGGCCGGGCCGGCAAGGGCGACGCGCTGGCGGCGAAGCTCGTCAGGGAGTCGACGGCCAAGGACGCCCTCCGCCACCTGAAGACCTTCCAGGCGCTGGCCGACTACAACGGCGGTACCCGTGTGGCGAGTTCCCGGGGGCACGAACAGTCGGCCGCCTACGTGGAAGCCGTGCTCAGGGGCGCCGGCTACCGGGTCTCCCGGCAGGCGTTCGACTTCGTCTACACCGACGACATCGCCGAGACCCTCACCGTGCTCTCGCCCGCGCCGCGCGACGTCACGGTCCAGCTGATGGCCTTCACCGCCAAGAGCCCCGAGGGCGGGGTGACCGCGGACGTGGCCGTCGTCCCGGTCGACACCGACGCCACCCACGGCTGCGAGCCCGCCGACTTCACCGCGGGCGCCTTCACCGGCCGGATCGCCCTGATCAAGCGCGGCGGCTGCTCCTTCGCCGTCAAGCAGGCCAACGCCCACGCCGCCGGCGCACTCGGCGCCGTCGTCTACAACAACACCACGGGAAAGATCAACGGCACCATCGGCGACGCGGCCCTCGCGAAGATCCCCACCGGCGGGATCAGCCAGGAGGACGGCGAGGCACTGGCCGCCGAGGCCGCCGCCGGCCCGGTCACGGTCACCCTCGACATCCACGAACTGCGCGAGAACCGCCGGACGTTCAACGTGCTCGCGGAGACCCGCGGCGGCGACGCGGCCGACACCGTCCTGCTCGGCTCCCACCTGGACTCGCTCCACGACAGCCCGGGCATCAACGACAACGGCTCGGGCTCGGCCGGCATCCTCCAGGTCGCGGTCAGGCTGGCCACGTCCCAGGACACGATCAAGAACAAGGTCAGGTTCGCCTGGTGGTCGGCCGAGGAGTTCGGCGTGCTGGGCTCGCAGGCGTACCTCGCCTCCCTGCCGGAGGAGCAGAAGGGGCAGCTCAGGCTCTACCTGAACTTCGACACGATCGCCTCCCCGAACGGCGCCTACTTCGTCAACGACGGCGACGACTCGGACGGCGTCGGAGCCGGCCCCGGCCCCGAGGGCTCCGCCCGGCTGGAGAAGGGCATCACGGACTTCCTGGACTCCAAGGGGATCCCGCACGAGGGCACCGACTTCACCGGACTCTCGGACTACGCCCCGTTCATCGCGGCCGGCATCCCGTCCGGCGGCACCTTCACCGGAGCCGACGGCATCAAGACCGAGCCCCAGGCCGCCCGGTTCGGCGGCCGGGCCGGTGTCGCGTACGACGTGAACCACCACACGGCCGGCGACGACATCACCAACATCGACCTGCGGGCGCTCGACGTCAACATCGACGTCATCGCCGATGCGGTCGGCCACTACGCGCACGACCTCGGCCCGCTCGCCCGGCCCGCGGGCGCGGCGCGAACGGACGGTGCCCGGAGCGGCGCTCCCGGCCCGCATGCCGGCCGGGGGCCCGTGACGGGGTAGCGGTCCTCCGCTCCCGTCCTCCCTGCGCGCGGAGACGTGCGCGGAGACGTGCGCGGAGACGTGGGCGGGGTCCTCAGGCGGGCGTCCGGGCCAGGGCGCGGTGCTCCGTGGGGCGGATCCCGAGGGTGCGTTTGAAGGCGACGCTGAGGGCGTAGGCGTTGGAGTAGCCGACCTGGCGGGAGACCGCGTCGACGGTGGCATCGGTGGAGGCCAGCAGATCGGCGGCGCGGCAGACCCGCCATTCGGCGAGGTAGGCCATCGGGGACCGGCCGACGGCGTCACTGAACCGGCGGGCGAACCGGGCCCGGGACACCCCCGTCTCCGCCGCCAGGGACGCGACCGTCCACGCGCGCGCCGGGTCTCCGTGGATCAGCTTCAGGGCCAGGCCGGCCACGGGGTCGCGGTGGGCCCGGTACCAGGCGGGGGCCTCGGCCTGGGGCAGCTCGAACCACTCGCGCAGGCTCGTGAGGAGCAGCAGGTCCAGCAGCCGGTCCAGGATGACCTGCCGGCCCGGGGCGTCCTTGCGCTGCTCCTGCTCGATCATGGTGAGCGGAAGACAGCCGTCCGGCACGGCGGGCACCAGGGCCAGCCGCGGCAGGGCGGTGAGGATCCGCTCGGAGACGGTGCCGCGCACCGGGTAGGCGGCCCTGAGCAGGACCGTGCCGGGCCCGTCCCCGTCGGAGGGCCCGGGCCCGCACATCGGCAGATCGTCCCCGGCGACGGGTGACCCGTCGGGCGTGGTGCACCACGCGTCGCCGCCCACGAGTGCGAACGGCTCCGTGTCCGGGGCGTCCGCGACGGTGTACGGCGCGGGGCCCGTCACGATCGCCACGTCGCCCGTGCGCAGCGCAACCGCTTCCCCGCCGTCCGGGGTCAGCCAGGCCTCGCCCCCGAGCATCGTGATCAGGGAGAGCGGGGGCCCGTCGAGGAACCGCAGGGACCACGGCGGGTTCACGACCGACTGGTCGAAGAGCGCCCCCTGGGCGCGGACGTCCTGGAGCAGCCCCGAGAGCGCGTCATCCATACCGCCGGAGCGTACCGGAAGCACCGCCGCGGGCCGGGGGAGGACGAGACGCACAGACATCGAAGGGAGATGATCAGCCATCGCCCGTCCACTCTCCGTCCGATGTACTGGGAGGCATGAACACCACCACCGACCCCAACGACACCATCGAATCCACCGAGACCACCGGCACCTCCCGCGTCCTCGTCCTGGGCGGCACCGGCAAGACCGGCCGCCGCGTCGCCGCGGAGCTCCGCCGGCGCGGCCAGGTGCCCGCCGTTGCCTCCCGCCGGGGTGCGGTCCGCTTCGACTGGGCGGACCGCTCGACCTGGCAGCCCGCCCTGACCGGCATCCACGCCGTGTACGTGGTCGACTCCCAGGGCCCCGACGCGCCCGCCGAGGTCGCCGGCTTCGCCGCTCTCGCCGCCGGCGAAGGGGTCCGCCGGCTGGTCCTGCTGTCGGCACGCGTCTGGGGCGAACTGACCGGCGCCGACCGCCTCGCCACGGAAGACGCCGTACGGGCATCGGGCCTGGAGTGGACGATCCTGCGCCCCGCCTGGTTCGCGCAGAACTTCACCGAGTTCGAATTCTTCGGATCCCTGCTGGGCGCCGGAGGCGAACTGCGCCTGCCCGCCGGCGAGGGCCGGGAGGCGTTCGTCGACCTGGACGACCTCGCCGAGGTGGCCGCCGCGGCCCTGACCGAGGACGGGCACGCGGGCCGGACGTACGTCCTCTCGGGCGCCCGCTCGCTGACCTTCGGGGACGCGGTCGCCGAGATCGCACGTGCAGCGGACCGGCCGCTGCGCTTCGTCCCGGTCACCGAGGACGCCTACCGTGCGGAGCTCGCCGAGGCCGGCCACCCCGGCGCCGTCGTGGACGAGATGATCACGGTGCTCCGCCACGTCCGCGAGCAGCGGGGCGCCGAGCCGACGGACGGCGTGCGCGAAGCGCTGGGCCGCGCACCGCGCGACTTCACGGACTACGTCCGCCGCACCGACTTCTCCACCCGTTAGCCGGGCGCTTCGGCGGGCCCGGCCGGGGTATCCGTACAGGGTCGTCCCGTGCTTCCCACGCTTCCCGTGCTCCACCTGATCCACGTGCCTCCCACGCTTCACGGCAGCGGGGGCAGGGGCGGGGGCGGCGCCGGGGCGAGCCGGGGCGACCCCGCGCCTGATCGCACCGCTTCGTCGAAGGGCCGCCATGCGGACACCCACCGTTCTGATCTCCGGCGCGAGCATCGCCGGACCCGCGCTGGCCTACTGGCTCGCCGCGTACGGGTGGCGGCCCACCGTCGTCGAACGCTTCGACGCGCTCCGCGAGGACGGCCAGAACATCGACGTGCGCGGCGCGGGCCGCGAGGTCGCCCGCCGCATGGGCATCGAGGACGCCGTCCGCGCCGCCTCGACCGGGGAGACCGGTACCGAGTTCGTCGACGCCGCGGGCACCCCGCTCGCCCGCTTCGCAGCCGGAACGTCCGACTCCGGCGGCGCGACGGCCGAGCTGGAGATCCTGCGGGGCCAGTTGTCCCGCATCCTCGTCGACCGCACCCGCGACGCGACCGAGTACGTCTTCGGCAACCGGATCACGGCCCTCGACGAGGAGGAGGACGGGGTCACGGTCACCTTCGCCGACGGAACGCGGCGCGTCTTCGACCTGGTGGTCGTCGCCGAAGGCCTCCGCTCCCGCACCCGATCGCTGATCTTCCCCGACACCGGCTCCGACGCCGTGCGCGAACTCGGCTTCTACACCGCCTACCTCACCATCCCCCGTACGGCCGAGGACACCGACCTCTGGCGCTGGCACAGCGCCGGCCGGGGCCGCAGCGTCACCCTGCGCCCGGACAACCTCGGCACCATCCGGGCCACGCTCGCCTTCCTGTCCGACGTCCGCGGCCTCGACGAGATCGGCCGGGACGGCATCGTCACGGTCCTGCGCCGCACCTTCGCCGACGTCGGATGGGCGGCGCCCCGCGTGCTCGCCGCCCTCGACGACGCCCCGCTCTACTTCGACGCCGTGGGCCAGGCCCGGATGCCGTCCTGGAGCAGCGGACGGGCGGTCCTCCTCGGTGACGCGGCCTACTGCGCGTCCCCGATCAGCGGCATGGGTACGAGCCTCGCGCTGACCGGCGCCTACGTCCTCGCGGGCGAGCTCGCCGCCCACCCGTACCGCACCGCGTTCGCCCGGTACGAGGCGCTCATGCGCCCCTACGTCGACCAGGCCCAGAAACTCCCGCCCGGCACCCCCCGCATCGCCAACCCCCGCGGCCGCGCCGGGCTCGCCGCGATGAACACCGTGCTGAAGGTGGCCGGCAGCCCGGCCGCCGCACGCCTGGGCGGCCTGGCCTCCAGGCTGTTCACCCCGCCCGCCGACGCCATCGACCTGCCGTCCTACCCGCCCCACCACCCCGCCGGCTGACCGCGGAGGGGGTGCGCCGTCCAGCGCCCCGGCATCCCCGGCGGACCGCGCGGACGCGCCTGCTGGTAACTTCTACAGCATTGTAGAAATTGGTGGTTCCGGGCTCCGGCCCGGAGCCACCACCCGACGCATACGGAGTGGGCATGGCCCTGTGGGACCGGTTCAAGGAATCCGCATCGACGATGCAGACCCAGCTGATGGCGAAGAAGAACGACCTCAAGAGCGGTGCGTTCCGCGACGCGAGCATGGCGATGTGCGCACTGGTCGCCGCGGCCGACGGCACGGTCGACGCGTCCGAACGGGCCCGCGTGGCCCAGCTGATCGCCACCAACGAGGTGCTGCAGAACTTCGACGCCCTCGACCTCCAGCGGCGCTTCGACGCGAACCTCGACACCCTCGCGGCCGACTTCGACTTCGGCCGGGTCGCGGTCCTCCAGGAGGTCGCCAAGGCGAAGAAGAAGCCCGCCGAGGCCCGTGCGGTCGTCCAGATCGGGATCGTCATCGGCGGCGCGGACGGCGACTTCGACAAGACCGAGCAGGCCGTCGTCCGGGAGGCCTGCTACACGCTGGGTCTGCCGCCCCACGAGTTCGACCTCTGACCGCTGGACACCCTCTAGGCGGGACACCCCCGAGCCCGAACAGCGCGCCGGGCGTAAGGGCAGCGGCCGGCGGGCATCAAGCCCGGTAACCGACCCTGGAGGGAACGGGCGTGGAAATCTCCGGAATCATCAGCGCGATCTTCATCGGCATCGTCATCGGTGTGCTCGGCCGCCTGGCCCTGCCGGGTCGCCAGCACACCGGCATCCTGTGGACCATCGCCATCGGCATCGCCGCCGCACTCGTCGGCACCGTCATCGCCTCGGCGTTCGGTGTCGCGGACACCGGGGGCGTCGACTGGATCGAGTGGGTCATCCAGATCGCCCTCGCCGCCGCGGGAGTCGCGGCCTTCGAACGCGTCAAGGGCCGCTGAGCCCGACCCCGCTCCCCGATCTCGACCCGCTCCCCGATCTCGACCCCGACCCCGACCCCGGCCCCGGCCCCGGCCCCGGCCCCGGCCCCGGATCCGGGGCCGGGGTCCCGGTACGGCGGCACGGGCCGGGAAACGGTCCTGCCCGCAGCGGTCAGGCGGCGAAGCGGCGGTTGCCGGTGAGCGACCACACCGCGGAGATCCGGCCGTCCGTGACCGCGAACATGTCGATGCCGCTCTTGACGATGATGTCGCCGTCGCCGGCGGCGTGGCTCTCGATCCACCGGCAGGCCATCTCGCCGCGCTCGGAGTCGATCAGCGGCGCGGCGTCGGCGGCGAACGTCAGGCCGGTGAGGGCCTGGCTGTTGTTCGAGATGAACGCCGTCAGCTCGTCCTGCCCGAACGTCTTGGCGGAGCCGGTGCCGTCGAAGTCGTCCGCGAAGTGCAGCCGGAAGTCGGGGGAGAGGATCTGCGCCGCGGGGGCGATGTCTCCGTTCCAGAGCGCCGTCCAGCCCTCCACGAGCCGGGTTCCGGCCTCCCGGGTCAGCGGCGCGGAGTCGGTGGCGGGGATCGTCGTCACAGACATGGTTGCCTTCCGTGGTTCGGGTTCGTGGTCACCCAGACTCCGGGCCGAGGGCGACAACCCCCTGTCGGTGTTTAACCCTCCCGACGGCGGCTCAAGCGAAACCATAGAGTTCGTCGAGTGCGACGAAAGCGCTTCCCAAGGACTCCAGTTCGGACAGGTCCCCCGGACGCGGCTCCACCGTTTCCTCCAGGGCCCGTGCCGCGCGGATGCGGTCGAGGCGGAACCCCCGCACCACGGAGTGCTGCCGGCACCAGCCGATCAGGTACCAGTGCTCGCCTCCGAGGAAACCCAGGGGTTCGACGGTGCGCTCGGTGAGTTCGTCCTTCGCGTCGGCGTACCGCAGGTGCAGCAGACGCCGGTTCGAGAGCGCCTCGCGCAGGGTGTGCGGGACCGCTGACGGCCGGGCGGGCTTCACGGCGAGCCGCACGCGGGCGGCGAGCTCGCGCGCGGCCTGGAGTTCGCGCTGCGGCATGACGGCGAGCACCTTGTGCAGCGCCGAGCGGGCGTCCGCGTCGAACGGCGTCCCCGACAGCCCGTGCAGGGCGACGGCCAGCGCCGCCGCCTCGGCCGGCGTGACGGCCAGGGGCGGCAGCGTGTGCTCCTTGTCCACCACGTACCCACCGCTGCGCCCCGGTTCGGCGTACAGCGGGACACCGGACTGCTGCAGGGCGCTGAGGTCGCGCTCGATCGTGCGGGCGCTGACACCGAAGCGCTCGGCGAGCCACCGGGCGCTGCGCGGCCGGGGCGAGACCGCACGCAGCTCCTCCACGAGGGCGTACAGACGCTCGGTACGGTTCACAGCCAGGACCGTAGCCGATCCCCGGGACCGCACGACGGTGGTTCCGCCCCGAGAGCCGGGACATCCGGACCTGTGGGCGGCCGGGGCCATCAGGCTTTGCTCCACCCGGCCGTGCTGGAGAACGAGTCGAGCAGGTCCACCACGAAGATCAGGGTCGAGCCCGCCGGGATCAACGGCGAGGGCGACTGCTTCCCGTAGCCGAGACGCGGGGGAACGATGATCTCGCGGCGGCCGCCGACCCTCATCCCCCTCACCCCCCGGTCCCACCCCTTGATGACCTTGCCGCTGCCCAGGGCGAACTTGTACGGCAGGCCCCGGTCCCAGGAGGCGTCGAACTCCTTCCCGGACTCGAAGGTCACCCCGACGTAGTGGACCCTGACCACCATGCCCGACGTCACCTCGACCCCGTCCCCGACGACCAGGTCCCGGACGGTCAGTTCGGTGGGAGCGTCACCCTCGGGAACACGGACCTCGGGCTTCGTCGGTTCACTCATCGCCGCCTCATCACTCTTCGCTCTTCGTCGGAAGCCCGCGCACGGACCTGCCGGACCCGCGGACCCTCCGTCCGGCACGGGATCACGCTACCGAGTCGGCGGGGGTGGCCGGTCCTGCGGCGGCGGGGACTGACCGTCACGCCGCCGCGCGGAGTGCGCACGTGCTGCGTCGCCCGATGCCCTCCGGCCGCTCTCCGCCGGCCCTCCGTCCCTCCTCCGGCGCGCAGTTGGTAGGGAAAACCCGACCACGAGGTCTCGACCTGGCCGTCATGACGGTGCCCCGGCGCGCCGCTGGAATGGACGGGTGCTCACTCATCTGGTTCGTCAGCCACGGAACACCAGGGCCCTGTGGAGCGGGGGATGGCTCCTCGCCGCCGTATGGGCCGCCGGATTCCCGCTCGTCTCCACGCTGGAGACCCACCGCTTCTGGGGCGTCAGCGCCGGCGTCGGCTACCTGAGCGCGGCCGCGGTCACCCTGTGGGGACCGCGGGGCGCCCGGAAGGCCTCGGTCGTCCTGGCTCTCGCCGGCGCCGTCGCCGTACCGTTCCTGTACCTCCTGGCGACGGGCGGCGCGCAGAGCGAGGTCGCGGTGATCGAGCGCTCGGGCGCGCTCCTGATGCACCGGGCCACCCCGTACCTGGCCGATCCCCGCACGGTCTTCGAGGTCACCCCGTACCTGCCCGGGATGGCGGTCTTCGGCCTGCCCCGTGCGCTGTTCGGGACCGAGGGCCTGCTGCCCCGGCTGCTGGGTGACGCCCGACTGTGGTGTGCGGCCGCCTTCTTCGCCTGTCTGTGGGGCGGGCGCCGGGTGCTGCGGCTGCCCGCCGGCCGCGGTCCCGCCTCCGACGGCACGCCCCTGCCGTACGGGACGGCGCTGGGCGCGCTCACCGCTTCGCCGGTCGTGGCGCTGCCCCTGTGCGTCAGCGGGGTCGATCTGCCGCTGGTGGGCCTGCTCGTACTGGCCCTGGCATGCGCCGTGCGCCGGCGTCCGGCCGCCGCGGGTCTCGTGCTCGCCGCCGCGTGCTCCCTGAAGTGGACGGCGTGGCCCGCCGTCGCCGTCGCCGTGTCCGTGCTCGCCTGCACCGCAGGGCGCCGGGCCGCCCTGCGCTGCGCCGGGATCTCCGTGGCCGGCACGGTCCTGCTGCTGCTCCCGAGCGCGCTGCTCTCGCCGGGCCCCATGGTCGAGCAGGTGCTGGCCTTCCCCACCGGGCGCGGCGAGCTGCGCACGCCGGCGAGCAGTCCGCTGCCGGGCCGGCTGCTCGCCGACCTGGGGCCCGCCGGGTGGTACGCGGCCGTCGGTCTGCTGCTCGTCGGCGGGCTCGCCGTGGGCCTGTCCCTCGTGCTGCGGCCCCCCGCGGACCTGGTGGCGGCCGCCGACCGGCTGGCCGCGGGCTTCTGCGTGGCCTTCCTGCTGGCCCCCGCGGGGCGGTTCGGGTACCTCGCCCTCCCGGTGGTGCTGGTGGTCTGGGCGCGGCTCGTCCGCGGCGGGCGGCGGCGGGCCCCGGCGGCCAGTCTCCTCGTACGGGGCGCCCGGCCGGTTCGCCCCGAGCTGTCGACGGGGGGTGTGCGGTGATCGGCCCGGTCCGCTCGCGGCGTACGGGCGCGGTCGCCGCCGCGCTGCGCTGGAGCGCGCCCAGGCTGACGTGCGTGGAGGACGAGGTCGCCGGGCTGGGAGAGCTGGTGCGGCCCGGCGCCGTCTGCGTGGACGTCGGCGCCGAGTACGGGCTGTACACCTGGGTGCTGTCGGCGCTGGCGGGCCCGACCGGCCAGGTGCACAGCGTCGAGCCGCTGCCCGGGCCGGCGCGCTGGCTGCGCACGGCCTCCCGGGTGCTCGGATCGGACAACGTGACCGTCCACCGGACGGCCCTGGCCGCCCGGGCGGGGCACGGGACGCTCAGCCTGCCCCGGCGCCGCGGACTGCCGGTGCACGGCCGGGCCTACCTCACGCGGGACGCCGACGGACCGGGCCCGAACGCCGAGTTCCGCACCTCCCGCCCGGTGTCCACACCGGTCCGCACCCTCGACCAACTGGCCCGGGAACAGGGCCTGGAGCGGGTCGAGTTCGTCAAGGCCGATGTTGAGGGCGCCGAGCTCGCCGTCCTGCGCGGCGGCGCGCGGACCCTGCGGCGCGACCGGCCCGCACTCCTGCTGGAGATCGAGGACCGGCACCTGGAGAAGTACGGATCGCGGCCCGCCGACCTCGTCCGGCACCTGGGGGAGTACGGCTACGCGGCCCACCGCTGGAGGCAGGGCCGCTGGGCAGCCGCGCCGCGGATCACCACCGACTGCCGGAACTACCTCTTCACCGCCTGAACCTCCCGCTCCCCCTCCTTTCCGTTCCTTCCCCTCACGTGAGGCATCGACGACCCCCATGGGCACCACACTGATCGTCACCAACGACTTCCCGCCCCGCCAAGGCGGCATCGAGACCTTCGTCCACGCGATGGCGACCCGCGTCCCGGACGACGACGTCGTCGTCTACACATCGAGCGAACAGGGCGCGGAGGCGTACGACGCCACCCTGCCCTTCCCGGTGATACGAGACCGCGCCCACATGCTGCTTCCCACGCCCCGCGTCACCCGCCGCACCCTGCAGATCGCGCGGGCGTACGGCTGCGACCGGGTCTGGTTCGGAGCGGCGGCGCCGCTCGCCGCGATGGCGCCCGCCCTGCGCAAGGGCGGGATCAGGCGGATGGTCGCGGCGACGCACGGACACGAGATCTGGTGGGCGCGCACCCCGGTGGCCCGGCGGCTCATGCGCAGGATCGGCGACCACGTCGACGTCGTCACCTACCTCGGCGAGTACACGCGCCGCCGCATCGCACCGGCGCTCGGGCCCGGGGCCCGGCTGGAGCGACTGGTACCGGGCGTGGACGCGGCCGAGTTCCGGCCCGAGGAGAGTGCCGCGCGCGCCGTGCGCGAGCGGCACGGCCTCGGTGACCGGCCGGTCGTGCTGTGCGTCTCGCGGCTGGTACCCCGCAAGGGCCAGGACGTGCTGATCCGGGCGATGCCGCTGATCCGGCGGTCCGTCCCGGACGCGGCGCTGGTGATAGTGGGACAGGGACCGCACGAGGACCGGCTGCGCGACCTCGCCCGGCGGCACGCCGGCGGCGACGTGGTGTTCGCCGGGGGCCGGGACCACGCGTCGACCGCCGGCTACTACGCGGCCGCCGACGTGTTCGCGATGCCCTGCCGGACCCGCAAGGCCGGCATGGAGGCCGAGGGGCTCGGCATCGTCTTCCTGGAGGCCGCGGCCAGCGGGCTTCCCGTCGTCGTGGGCGACTCGGGCGGTGCGCCCGACACGGTGCTCGCCGGAGTGACGGGCGCCGTCGTCGACGGACGGGACGTACGGGCCGTCGCCGGCTCGGTGGTCCGCACCCTGCTCTCCCCCGAACGGGCCGAGATGGGCGAGGCCGGCCGGCGGTGGGTGGAGAAGCAGTGGTCCTGGGAGGCGTCGGCCCGCAGGCTCACCCGCCTCCTCACCCCTGAGGGGGACCGGGTCGGCACACCGGGACGGTCCGACTGACGCGTCCGTCTCAGGGCCCGGGGTCCTCGCCCCGCAGATGGGCGAGGACGGCCAGCACCCGCCGGTTGCCCTCGGTCGGATCGAGGTCCAGCTTCATGAAGATGTTGCTGGAGTGCTTGACCACCGAAGCCTCGGTGATGGAGAGCCGCTGGGCGATGGACTGGTTGTTGAGTCCTTCCGCCATCCGGCCCAGCACCTCCCGCTCCCGCGGCGTGAGCCGCTCCAGCGGTTTCCCGGCGCTCTGCTGCAGGAGCAGCACCCGGACCACCTCCGGGTCGATGACCGTCCGGCCGTCCGCGACCCGGTCCAGGGCGTCGAGGAACTCCGACACCTCGCCGACCCGGTCCTTGAGCAGGTAGCCCAGCCCTCCCGCGACCGAGGAGCCGCCGCTGAACAGCTGGGTGGCGTACGCCGTGGCGACGTACTGGGAGAGGACCAGCACCGGCAGGCCCTCGTACCGGGACCGCAGGTCGAGGGCGGCCCTGAGGCCCTCGTCGTGGAAGTCCGGAGGCATCCGCACATCGGTGATGACCACGTCGGGACGGTGCTCGTCCACCGCGCGGGACAGCTCCCCGGCATCGCCCACGGCGGCGACCACCTCGTGGCCGACCCGGGACAGCAGCTCGACCAGTCCGGCGCGCAACAGCACCGAGTCCTCGGCCAGTACTAGGCGGAGCACGGAACCTCCACACGGAGCTGGGTGGGTCCGCCGACCGGACTGGTCACGATGAGCCTGCCTTTCAGAATGGCCACGCGGTCGGCCAGACCCTGAAGTCCGGCCCCGGCCGTGGGATCGGCGCCGCCGTGCCCGTCGTCGGTGATCAGCAGGACGAGACGGTCGCCCTTGAGCCGCCCGACGACGGCGACCTGGTCGGCGCCGCTGTGCTTGGAGGCGTTGGTCAGGGCCTCGGTGATGGTGAAGTACGCCATCGTCTCCACGGACGTGGGCATCCGGTGCGGCAGATCGATGTCGACGGTCACCGGGATGGGATTGCGCAGGGCGAGCTCGGCGACGGCGGCGGGCAGCCCGTGGTCGGTGAGCACCTGGGGGTGGATGCCGCGCACGAGTCCACGCAGCTCCGCCAGGGCCTGGCGGGCCTCCCCGCGCGCCCGCGCGATGAAGGGCGAGGCCGGCGAGTCCTGCCCGCGCAGCTCCAGTTCGGCGAGGCCCAGGGTCATGCTCAGCGCGACGAGCTGCTGTTGGGCGCCGTCGTGCAGATCGCGCTCGATGCGCCGCCGCTCGGCCTCGAACGCGTCGATCAACCGGGCCCTGGAGCGGGTGAGTTCGATGACCCGGCTGCTGAGGTCCTCCTCGCGCGCCGAGAGCAGGAACTGCGCGACCCGCACCTGCGCCCCGGCGAGCAGGCCGCCCGCGTACGTGCACACCAGCAATCCGACCAGCCCGGCGCCGGTGCCCGGAAGCGCGGCCACCGGGTCGGAGATCGCCTGACCCGGAACCAGCATCACCGTGTCGGGGGAGATGGCCCACACGATGACCGGCGCCACCGTCAGCATCAGCGAGAGTCCGAGGAGCGCCGTGAAACCGATCCCGGTGGCGGTGAACACCACCCCGTACACGAGGGCGTACGCGAGCTCCCGCCACGTCGCCCGCTCCCGCAGCCGGGTCCGCAGCCAGGGCAGGGCGCCGGTGCCGGGCAGCGAGCCGTGCGGGTCGAGCAGGGCCTCCGGTTCCACGATGCGCAGGCGCCGCCGTTCCAGGGCGGCGACCGGGATGCCGTAGACGGCGGCGCCCATGAGCACGACGAGGCCGACGCCCACCACCGACAGCCCCACGCCGACGAAGAGCAGCGCGGCGAGACCGAGCAGGACCAGGAAGCCCAGCACCGTCCCGCTGAGGAGGAACGCCCAGGCGCGCAGCGGCCAGACGGAGAGGGGGAAGCGCAGGGGCCGCCGTCGCAGGGCTTCCCAGACGGCGACGGTCATGGTGCGGATTCTCCTGGTGGTCGGGTCGGATGCCGCTGCGCGGTCGCGCCGGATCATCCCGGTCCTGATCCGACCCTACCCTCCGCGGCGAAGGCCCGATGGTAGGGAAAACCCTCCCCCCGGGACTCCGTGCAGGGCCACTGCGTCCCGTGGGGGTCCTCTGCTGAACTGGGGTCATGTCACTGCTCACCGACATCCAGCTGCCAGCCGTCCACCTCGCCTCCGTTTCCAAGAGCTACCCCAGCGCCGCGGGACCCGTCCCCGTGCTCCACGAGGTCAGCGTCGGCTTCCCGGCCCGCGCCCTCACCGCGGTCATGGGTCCCTCCGGCTCGGGCAAGACCACCCTGCTGCACTGCGCGGCCGGGCTGGACCGGCCCGACAGCGGCAGGGTCTTCCTCGGCGACACGGATCTCGCGGCGTGCAGCGAACGGCAGTTGACGGAGGTGCGGCGCAGCCGCATCGGCTTCGTCTTCCAGCAGTTCAACCTGCTGCCGATGCTCACGGCGTACGAGAACGTGGCGCTGCCGCTCCGGCTCCAGGGCGGGCGCGTCAAGCGCGCCCAGGTCATGGAGGCGCTGCGCCAGGTGGGCCTGGAGGACAAGGCCGGACGGCGCCCGGCGCAGCTCTCCGGCGGACAGCAGCAGCGGGTGGCCATCGCCCGCACCCTGGTCGCCGAACCGGAGATCGTCTTCGCGGACGAGCCCACCGGCTCGCTCGACCGCCAGAGCGGACGGCAGATCATGGCCCTGTTGCGGGACACGGTCGACCGGGCGGGCCGTACGGTTGCCATGGTCACGCACGATCCGGCGGCCGCCGCCTGTGCGGACCGGGTGATCTTCCTCTCGGACGGCAGGGTCGTGGGGCGGCTCGACCACCCGACGGCCGAAGCGGTCGCCCGGCAGCTGAGCCTGTGGGAGCGCTGATGTGGCGCATCTCGCTCCAGTCGGTACGGCACTACCGCGCACTGTTCGCCGGTTCCTTCGTCGCGCTCGCCCTCGGTGTGGCGCTGATCGGAGTGTGTGCGTCCGCGCTGGCCGCCACCTGGGCGGTGGAGCAGCCGGAGCGCACCGCCGCGGCGTCCGTGACGCTCACCGACGGCACGGGCGCGGCCCGCACCCTCTCCAGCGGTGAGCTGGACATGGGCGGTGTGCAGAGCGTGCTGGCGATCGCCGGAGTGGTCTCCGCGTTCGTGACGGTCTTCGTCATCGCCGGTACGTGCGCGTTCAGCATCGCCCTGCGCCGCCGCGACATGGGGCTGCTCCGGCTCGTCGGAGCCGGCGGCCCGCAGGTGCGCCGCATGGTGATGGGCGAGTCCCTCGCGGTCGCCGTACCCGCCGCACTGGTGGGCTGCGTGGTCGCGGCCGTGGCCGCCCCCCACGCCGTGGACGCCCTGAACGGCACGGGCTTGTCGCCGGTCGATTTGCGACCGGGACCGGTCTTCTGGCCCCTCGTCCTCGCGGCGGGAAGCGGCCTGTTCATCGCCGTGGCAGGGGTGCTCGCCGCGTCGAAGCGCGCGGCCCGGGTGCGGCCCACGGAAGCGCTGCGCGAAGCCGACCTGGACTCGCACACGATGACCGCCGGCCGTGCGGTGACGGGCGTACTGACGCTCGCGGGCGGAGCGGTGATGGTCTGGCTCGCGCCCGGCGCGGGCGCCGAGGCGGCGACCCCGCTGGCGCTGTTCGGGACCATGGCACTGGCCGTCGCGGCCACCCTGCTGGGCCCCTTGTACCTTCCGGCGCTGCTGCGGATCGTCTCGCT
Source organism: Streptomyces sp. NPDC048461 (assembly GCF_055587105.1). Classification (NCBI taxonomy): domain Bacteria; kingdom Bacillati; phylum Actinomycetota; class Actinomycetes; order Kitasatosporales; family Streptomycetaceae; genus Streptomyces; species Streptomyces sp. NPDC048461. Next base: position 16,506 of record NZ_JBVJGW010000015.1, read on the forward strand.
GCCCCTGCGCTGGGCCGACCCGGTCGCCGGGCGGCTCGCGGCGGAGGCGGCCGGCACCTCGCGGCGGCGTACGGCATCGCTGGTGGGGCCGGTACTGGCGATCGTGGCGATCGTCGGGGTGTTCACCACCGTCATGTCCACGACCGGCGCCGCCACCGAGGCCGACGACCGGGCCCGCACGACCGCGCAACTCGTCGTGGAGGCCTCCGGGGAGGACGGTCTGACCGCGGACGAACTGGCCGCGCTGCGTGCCGACGAGCGGGTGGCGGCGGTGTCCGCCCTCGCGCCGGTGGAGATCGCGGTGGCCGGACCGCACTCCGTGTGGAAGGACCAGGCGGCCGTCGCCGACCCGGTCGCGCTCGCGCGCGCCCACCGGATCAGCGCCGCCGAGGGGGCCGTCGGGCCGCTGCGGCCCGGTGAGGTGGCGGTGTCCAAGGAGTTCGCCGACTGGTACGGCCACCACGCGGGCGGTGAGGTCACCTACGGGACGTTCGGCGGGAAGCCGGTCCGCGCCCGGGTGTCCGCGGTGCTGGACGGCGGGTCCGCGGTACCCCACGTGCTGCTGTCCGCCGAATCCGCCGGCGCGGCGGCCGCACCGGAGCGGGCGTACGTCGTACTGGACCCGGCGGCGGCCGGTTCCGCGGAGGCCGTCGCCGGGGAGCTGGCCCAACGGCTGGGCCCGGACCGGGTGAAGGTCACGCCGACCGGCCTGTGGTTCGACGGAGCCGCCACCGACCAGGACCGGCTCAACCGGCTGGTGCTGCTGGTCCTGACCGGACCCGCGTCGCTGTACGCGCTGATCGCCGTGGCGAGCACGCTGGTGATGGCGTACAGCCGACGCGGCCGGGAGATCGCGAGCATGCGCATGATCGGAGTGAGCTCGGGGCAGCTGCGCAGGATGGCGCTGTGGGAGACCCTCGGTACCACCCTGGTCGGGATCGGCGTCGCGGCCGTGGTGGTCGCACTCGGCGCCCGGGCCTACCGCGGGGCGCTGACGGTCTTCGGCGGCGAGGTTCCGCTGAGTGTTCCGTGGGCCCTGCTGGGGTCCCTGGCGGGCGCCTGTCTGCTGGTGGGGGTGACCGTGAGCCTGTCGGCCGTCGGGAGGCAGGTGCGGCACGGCGGAGTGGCCGCTGTCACTTCGCGTGAGTGAACAGGGAGGGCGGGTGGCGGCAGGGCGGCTCGCGTAGCGTTGCCCGCCCGGCCGCCCCTATGCTGGGCGCCCCCAGACGTACAGGTCTGGTTCAAGGGCACCGTTCGCCGGCCGGGACCGTCGAACGGCACGATCCTCACGAGCAGGAGTCTTCATGCGCGTCGCGATCGCCGAGGATTCCGCGCTCCTGCGAGCAGGAATAGTGCGGCTGCTGGCGGACGAGGGAATAGAAGTCGTCGCCTCCATGGGCGACACCACCAATGTGCTCAGCGTCGTCGAGAGTTTGCGTCCCCACGTGGTGATTCTCGATGTCCGCATGCCGCCCACCTACACCGACGAGGGCATCCGCGCGGCCATCGAGATCCAGCGCCGCTGCGCGGACACGGCGGTCCTGCTCCTGTCCCAGTACGTCGAGCCCACGTACGCGGAAGAACTCGTCCGCAACGCCACCGGCGGTACCGGATATCTGCTCAAGCAGCGCGTCGGGGACTTCGACGAGTTCCTCTCGGCGCTCCAGCGAGTCCGGCGCGGCGAAACGGTTCTGGACTCCGACATCTTCAAGCAGTTCATCGGCAGTCCGCGGGAGAAGCGCGCCACCGACCTGTTGACGCCGCGTGAACGCCAGGTACTGGAACTCATGGCGACCGGCCTCACGAACAGCGGAATCGTCAACCGGCTCGGAATCTCCGAACGGGCCGTCGAAAAGCACGTCACTTCCATCCTGGGCAAGCTGAAGATCCCGAACACGGGGGAGAACCACCGGCGCGTGCTGGCGGTACTCGACTATCTGCGCGGAATCGAACGGCTGCAAGACAGCGCTGAATGAAATGTAGCTGAATGAAATGTAGTGGTTCGTAGCACCGTGAAACTGCCGAATCCATATCGCGTCGCGGCCGGCCTCATCTACCTCTCCGTCGGCAGCCTCGTCGGCCTGCTCGTCGCCCCGCTCGTCCTGATCTCCCTGGCGCTGCGCGCCGTTTCCTGGCTGCTGCTGGTCGGGCTGCCGACGTCGTTCGCCCTGTGCCTCCGGGGCGCCGCCCGGCTGTCCCGCCTGTCCGGCCTGGTCCGGCCGGCCGGGGCGGACGCGGAGCCGGAGCGGCCGCCGGGGCAGGGCCAGGTGCTGCGCGAAGCCCTGCGGGAGGTCCCCGCTCGGATGGCCGCCCTGCGCGACGGCCTCTCCTTCAGCCTGCCCCTGCTGCGTGCGGTCGCCGATCTGGAGCGGCTGCTGGCCCACTCCGTGGCGGGGGACTCCGGCGCGGGGGAGCCGCTGCACCCGGCGCCGCCGCTGCGCGAGGAGGGCCGCCGCGCCACCGAGTCGGCCAGCTGGGACGACATCGGCTATCTGGGCCTGCTGCTGCTCGGCACGGTCTGGCTGCTCCCGTTCGCGGCCCTGACGATTCCCGTCGTCGCCTTCGTCGTGGCGCTGCCCTTCGGCGCGCCCGAGCAACTGGCCTTCGGCCCGGGCAACACCATCCTGGTCGCGGAGCCCGGCACGCGCGTGCTGGTCGGGCTCGCCGCCCTGCTCGCCTTCACCGCGCTGCTCGCGCTGCTGTTCTGGATGGGCAAGCTCCGGGCACGCATGGTGCGCGGAATACTCAGCCGCATCGACGAGGCGGAGGCGCAGCGCCGGGAACAGGCGGCGGAGCGCCAGCGCATCGCGGCCCTGCGCGTCAACGACGCCGACTACCGCCGGCTGGAGCGGGATCTGCACGACGGGGCCCAGGCCCGGCTGGCCGTTCTGCTGATGAACCTTTCGCACGCGAAGAGCCGCAGGGCCGACGACGCCGCCTATCTCGCGAAGCTGGTCGACGAAACCCATCAGGAGATACGGACGGCGCTCGACGAGATACGCGACCTCGTCCGGGGAATCCAGCCGCCCATACTCAGCGACCGGGGCCTCGACGCGGCCGTCACGGCCTTGACCGAGCGGTTCCACGTACCCGTCAGCGTGTCCAGCAACCTGGACCGGAGGCCGGACGTGGGCGTGGAATCGACGGCCTATTACATCGTTGCCGAATGCCTCGCCAATACGGTCAAGCACGCGTCGGCGACCCGCATTCAGGTGAGCCTGGAGCAGTACGACAGCCACCTCGTCGTCTCCGTGTCGGACGACGGCACCGGAGGGGCCTCCCTGAGCTCCGGAACCGGCCTGCGGGGCCTCGAGGACCGGGCCGCCGCGTTGAGCGGATGGCTGGAGGTCGCGAGTCCGCCGGGTGGCCCCACCCGGGTCAAGGCCACCTTGCCCTGGCCCAAGAACACCGTCTGACCTGCGTGTTTTCCTCACATCGAAAGCCCTTGCCCTTCCTCGATCGAGTGACCGAGGATGTGGGGGTACGGGTAGCCGCACCCCATGGGGTGCGGCTACCCGTACCGAAGGCGCTCAATGACGGGGGAGACAATGGAAGGGCACTTTCCGGCCGATCGATTGCGTGAACTCGCACACGGCCACGTGGTACCGGGCGCGCAGCTCGCCGTCCACCAAGCGGGCCGTAGCTGGTCAGAGGCCGTCGGAGTGGTGCACTCCGGCACGGCGGAGCCGGTGACGGCCGCCACGGCCTTCGCCTACGGCTCCGTGACCAAGGCGTTCACCGCGACGGTCGTGGGCCAGCTCGTATCCGAAGGCGAACTGGACCTGGACGATCCGGTGGGCGAATACCTGGCGGAGTTCGACGGCGCGGCCGACGAATCGATGTCCGCCATCACCTTGCGGCATCTGCTGAGCCACACCGCCGGACTCGTCGCGGACCACGAGCTCGACAATGTCGAGGAGTCCTCGCTCGCGCGCTATTCGTCGAGCGTCGCGGCCACGGCTCCGCTGCACGAACCCGGTGTCTGCTTCTCGTACTCGAATTCCGGATACAACATCCTGGGCCGGGTCGTGGAGTCGGTCACCGACATGAAGTGGCAGGAAGCGGTGGACCATCTGCTGCTCCGCCCGCTCGGCATCGAGCCGTCGTTCCTGGCCGGCGGGAAATCCGCCGCCCGGGAGTCCGCCACCTGCCACGTCGTCCGGCCCGGGCAGGGGACGGCGCAGCCCGTCGGGCTGTTCCTCCCGCACAGTTGGGCTCCGGCCGGCGGGCTCGCCGGCAGCGCGGGCGACCTCCTCGCCTTTGCCCGGCTGCACTTGGGAACCCACCCCGCCGCCGGGGAGCTGCTGGACGCGGACCTGCGTGCCGCGATGCACACCCGCGTACCCGCCGCCGAAGCCTTCGGCATGGCCGACGGCTGGGGACTGGGGCTGGCCCACTACTCCTCCCCGGAGGGCGACTGGCTGGGGCACGACGGCACCGTCGACGGCGGAACGGCCCACGTCCGCTTCCACCGGCCGACCGGGACCGCCGTGGCCCTGACCACCAACTCCACGGCCGGCACCCTGATGTGGGCCGACGTCGTGGACGAGCTGCGCGCGCTGGGCGTGCCCGTCGGCGACTACCGGCCGCACGTCCCCGCCGCCGCGGCGGCGGGCACCCCGTCCGCCGGCACGCCCGGCAACCTGCTGGGGGAGTACCGCAACGGGGACACCCGCTTCTCCGTCCGCCGGGACGACACCGAGGGCGGGACGGGTCTGCGCCTGTCCGACGGCACCGGCCTGGTGGCCGCCATGACCCTGCACGACCAGCTCGTGTTCACCGCCCGGCGCCTGGACGCCGACGAAGCCCCGTACACGGGCCGGTTCGTCATCGATCCCGCCACCGGCGGTGCGGCCCTCATGCAGCTCGGCGGACGCTCCGCCCGGCGCGCGGCCGCTGCCTGACGCCCCTCACGACCCGCAGGCTTCCGCGCGCTCCCTCGCGCGTCCCCACCCCCACCGCGCGGCCGGTACCACCGCCGCGACGGCATCACCACGAGCCGCGGCGGCGGCGCCCCGACCCCGGGCCCGCCCGCCGCCCCTCGTTCCCGCTCCGCATCCCCTTGCCGGCTTCCGGGCTGCCCCCACGGCATCTCCACGTCCCGAAGCCACCCCTTTCTGGAGGTACAACGTGGCTCGCGCCGACGTGTCGGAAAACCAGGGTCTCCACCACCGGGTGGAGCGCTGGCGGAACCGGCTGGAGGGTGTCGCCCCCCTCGAACTGCCGGCCGACCGACCGCGCCCGGTCATCCGCTCGACCGCCACCGCGGCCTGCGAGAGGGAACTTCCCGAAGCCGCCGCGGCCGCTCTGACCGGGCTCGCGGCGGACGCCGGGGCCACGCCGTCGGCGGTACTGGCCGCCGCCGTCACCGCGGTGCTCACCCGCTACTCGGGGCAGGAGGACATCGCGTTCGGTGTCGTATCGCCGCGCACCGGGCACACCGTGGTCCTGCGGACCGCGGTCGACGCGACGGCCGCCTTCGAGGAGTTGCTGCGCAACGTGGTCCGCGGCGAACGCGAAGCACTCGCCGACGACGGCCTGTCGCTGGCGGACCTCGTGGAAGCGCTCGCTCCCCAGCGGGACACCAGTACCACGCCCTTCATCCAGGCCATGGTCGCCGCGACGGACGAACTCGACGAACAGCACGGACAGTTCGACCCGCTCGACCTGTCGGTCGAGGTCTCCCTGGCCGAGCGCCGCATCCGCGTGCGCCACAGCACCGCCCTCTTCGACGGGAGCACCGCGAACCGTCTCGCCGGTCATCTCGCCGTCCTTCTGGCCGGGGCCGGCGCCGACCCCTCCCGACCGGTGTCCGCCCTGCCGATGATCACCGGTGCCGAGTTCGAGCAGGTGGTGCGGGACTGGAACGACACGTCACGGCAGGTTCCGACCGCCTCCTTCCCGGAACTCTTCGCCGCCCGGGCCGAGGCCCGCCCCGATGCCATCGCCGTCATCGACGAGGACGGCCCGGTCAGCTACCGCGAGCTGGACCGCAGGGCCAACCGGATCGCCCACCGGCTCATCGGACTCGGCGCCGGACGGGACCAGCTGATCGGCCTGTGCGTGGAGCGCGGCGCCGCCATGGCCGCGGGGCTGCTCGGCATCATGAAGGCGGGTGCGGCCTACCTGCCGCTGGACCCCGCCTACCCGGCCGACCGGCTCGCCTACATGCTGGAGGACTCCGGCACCCGGATCGTCGTCACCCAGAGCCAACTGCGCGACCGGCTGCCCGCCACCGCGGCCGCCCTCCTCGACCTCACCGCGGACCGGGCCGTCCTGGAGGCGGCCTCCGCCACCGCCCCGGACGTGACCCCGGCCCCCGAGGACCTCGCCTACGCCATCTACACCTCGGGCTCCACCGGCCGCCCCAAGGGCGTACTGGTCTCCCACGCAGGCATCGGGAACCTCGCCGCCGTCCAGGCCGAGGCCTTCGACGTCACGCCCGACAGCCGCGTCCTGCAGTTCGCGTCCGCCAGTTTCGACGCGGCGTTCTGGGAAGTCTGCATGGGCCTGCTGACGGGCGCAGCACTGGTGATGGGCACCAAGGAGACCCTCGCCCCGGGCGAGCCGCTCGCGGCCTACGCCGCCGAACACGGTGTCACCCACGCCACCTTGACCCCGGCGACCGTCGCCGTCCTGCCCGACGGCCGGGGCCTGCCCGCCGACGCGACGCTGATCGTCGCCGGCGAGGCGAGCACGGGAGACCTGGTGGACCGCTGGTCCCGCGGCCGCCGGATGGTGAACGCCTACGGTCCGACCGAGAGCACCGTCTGCGCGACCATGAGCGCCCCGCTCAGCGGCGCCACCGTACCGCCGATCGGCACCCCGATCGCCAACTTCCGGATCTACGTCCTCGACGAGGCCCTGGAGCCGGTCCCCGCGGGAGTCCGGGGCGAGCTGTACATCGCGGGCATCGGCCTCGCCCGCGGCTACCACGGCCGCCCCGGCCTCACGGCCGAGCGGTTCACCGCCAACCCGTACGGCGCCCCGGGCGAGCGCATGTACCGCTCCGGCGACATCGCCCGCTGGAAGGCCGACGGGACCCTGGAGTACCTGGGCCGGGCCGACGACCAGGTCAAGGTCCGCGGCTTCCGCATCGAGCTGGGCGAGATCGAGAGCGCGCTGGCGCTCCACCCGGACACCGCCCAGGTCGTGGTCCTCACCCGCAACACCAACCTGCTGGCCTACGTCTCGCCCGCCGCCGGACGCCGCCCGGCCCCCGGTGACCTGCGCGCCCACCTGGCCGCCACCCTGCCCGACCACATGGTCCCCTCGGCCATCGTCGTCCTCGACACCCTCCCGCTGACCCCGAACGGCAAGGTGGACCGCAAGGCCCTGCCCGACCCCGGCGCGGCCACCGCCGACACCGACCGGGCCCTGCCGCGCAACCCGGTCGAGGAGACCATCGCGGGCGTCTGGTCCGAGGTCCTGGGCCTCGGCGACATCGGGGTGCACGACGACTTCTTCGCCCTGGGCGGCAACTCGATCCTCTCCGTCCGCGCCGTCTCACGGATGCGCCAGGCCCTCGGCATCAAGCTGTCCCCCCGCGTCCTGTTCGACACCCCCACCATCGCCCTGCTCGCCGCCTCCGTCGCCCCCGAGGAGTCCTTCGAGGATGCGCCGATCCCCACGGCCCCCCGCGACGGCGCACTGCCGATGTCCTTCGGCCAGCAGCGCCTCTGGTTCCTGGAGGACTTCGACCCCGGCAGCGCCGAGTACCACACCGCCGTGGGCCTCCGCCTGACCGGCGTGATCGACCCCGGGGCCCTGCGCGCCGCGGCCCTCGACCTGACGGCCCGCCACGAGTCGCTGCGCACCACCTTCGGCGCCGTGGGCGGCCGCGGAGTCCAGGTCGTCCGGCCCGAGTCGGCGCCGCAGTGGACGACCGCCGACCTCACGCGGACCGCCGGGGAACAGCGCGAGGCCCGGCTGCGGGAGCTGGTGCGCGCCGAGACCGCCCGCCCCTACGACCTCCAGGCGGGCCCCCTGGTCCGCATCCTCCTCGTACGGCTCGCCGACGACGAGCACGTGTGCGTGATCGGCATGCACCACATCGCCACCGACGGCTGGTCCACCGGCATCGTGACCCGCGAACTCGGCGAGCTCTACACGTCCCGCGTCCAGGGACGCCCGGCGGACCTCCCCGAACCCGCCGTCCAGTACCCCGACTTCGCCGCCTGGCAGCGCGGCCGGCTGGAGGACGGCGGCCTGCTGGACAAGCAGCTCGGCTGGTGGCGGGAGCGCCTCGACGGCATCACCCCGCTGGAGCTGCCCACCGACCGTCCCCGGCCGGCCGTGCGCTCCTCCGCCGGAGCGGTCCACGGGTTCCGGATACCCGCCGCCACCGCCACCGCCCTGAAGGAGCTCGCCCGGGAACACGGCGCGACCCTCTTCATGGCCCTGACCGCGGCCGTCAAGACCGTCTTCGCCCGCTACAGCGGCCAGCAGGACATCGCCGTCGGCACCGCCTCCGCAGGCCGCGGCCACCGGGACCTGGAACACCTCGTCGGCTTCCTCGTCAACACGGTCGTGCTCCGCTCCCGCATCGAACCCGACGCCTCCTTCGAGCAGCTCCTGGGCCAGGTCAAGGAGACCGTCCTCGACGCCTTCGCCCACGAGGACGTCCCCTTCGAACGCCTCGCCACCGCACTGCGCACCGAGCGCGACACCAGCCGCACACCGATCGTCCAGGCCATGGTCGTCCTGCAGAACGCCCCGGACGGCGCGCTGCGCCTGCCGGGCGTCCGCGTCGCCGACTACCCGGTGCACCGCGAGGCCGCGCCCTTCGACCTGACCGTCGAGTTCTTCGAGACCGGCGACGGCATCGACGCCCGGGTCGGCTACAGCACCGCCCTGTTCGACGAGGCCACCCTCGCCCGGTTCGGCGGCCACCTCAACACCCTGCTGCTCGCCGTCGTGGCCGCGCCCGACCGGGCCCTGTCCGCGCTGCCCCTGCTGACCGAGGACGAGTTCAGGCAGGCGGTACGGGACGGGCAGGGCCCCCGGTCGGCCGCCCTGGAGGGCACCTTCCCCCAGCTCGTCGAGGCCCAGGCGCGCCGCCGACCCGACGCACCGGCCGTGGAGGACGCGCACACCGTGCTCGGCTACCGCGAGCTCGACGAGCGTGCCAACCGCCTCGCCCACCACCTGATCGCCCACGGCGCCGGGCCGGGGGAGTTCGTCGGCCTGTGCGTCGAGCGCGGGGCCGAGATGATCGTCGGTCTCCTGGGCATCATGAAGTCGGGCGCCGCCTATCTGCCGCTCGACCCCAACTACCCGGCCGACCGGCTCGACTTCATGCTCCGCGACTCCGGTGCCCGGATCGTCGTCACCCGCACCGAGCTGCTGCCCGGGCTGCCGCGGACCGACGCCGTCGTCGTGGACCTCGCGGCGGACCGCGACCTGCTCGCCGGCCGGCCCCCGACCGTCCCGCAGGTGGCGCTGCACCCCGGGGACCTGGCGTACGTCATCTACACCTCGGGCTCGACCGGAACCCCCAAGGGGGTCCTGGTGCCCCACAGCGGCATCGGCAACCTGGCCGCCGCGGAGATCGACCGGCTGGAGGTGACCGAGGACAGCCGCGTGCTGCAGTTCGCCTCCGCCTCCTTCGACGGCGCCGTCATGGAAGTCCTGATGGCCCTGCCCGCGGGCGCCACCCTGGTCCTGCCGCCGCACGGCCCCGTCGTCGGCGAGGCACTGCAGACCTTCCTGCGGGAGCGCCGGATCACCCACACCCTGCTCGCCCCCTCCGCCGTGGCCACCCTCGTGCCCGAAGGCCTGGACGACCTGCGCACCCTGGTCGTCGGCGGCGAGGCCAGTACGGGAGACCTGGTGGCCCGCTGGTCCGCGGACCGCCGGATGATCAACGCCTACGGCCCGACCGAGAGCACCGTCGTCGCCGCGATGAGCGCCCCGCTCTCCGGCGGTGCGGTGCCGCCCATCGGCACCCCGCTGCCCCACACCCGCATCCACGTCCTGGACGCCGCCCTCCAGCCGGTGCCCGTCGGCGTGCCCGGCGAGCTGTACATCGCCGGCCCGCACCTGGCCCGCGGCTACCACGGCCGGGCCGGACTGACCGCCGAGCGCTTCACCGCCGACCCGTACGGCGCCCCCGGCGAGCGCATGTACCGCTCCGGCGACGTCGGACGGCGCCGTGCCGACGGCAGCCTGGAATACCTCGGGCGCGCCGACGACCAGGTCAAGCTGCGCGGCTTCCGCATCGAACTCGGCGAGATCGAGACCGCGCTGGCCCGCCACCCGCAGGTACGGGACGCCGTCGTCGTGGTCCACCAGGACGACAGCGGCCGCAAGCGGCTGGTCGCCCACCTCGTGGCCGACGGCGAGCCGACCACCGGCGAGCTCCGGAGCCATCTGGCCGGATCCCTGCCGGAGTACATGGTCCCCGCGGTCTTCATGCCGCTGGAGCGCCTCCCGCTGACCCCCAGCGGCAAGGTGGACCGGCGCGCGCTCCCGGCGCCCGTCCTCCAGGACGGCGCCCTCGGCACCGAGTACACGGCGCCGCGCGACGCGACCGAGGAGACGCTGTCCGCCATCTGGGCCGAGGTCCTCGGCGTCGCCAGGGTCGGCGTCCACGACAACTTCTTCGATCTGGGCGGCGACTCCATCCTGTCGATCCAGGTGGTATCCAGGGCCCGCCAGGCCGGCCTCCTGATGACCTCCAAGCTGCTGTTCGTCCACCAGAGCGTCGCCGCCCTCGCCGGGGTCGTCACCACGGCCGACCGGGCCGCCGGCCGGGAACCCGCCGACGTCTCCGGCCAGGTCGGGACCACCCCCATCCAGCGGTGGTTCTTCGACGAGCACACCGTGAACCCCGACCACTACGGCATGTCCGTGCAGGTCGAGCTCGCACCCGACGCCGACACCGCCCTGCTGGACCGCGCCCTGACCGCACTGGTCGACCACCACGACGCGCTGCGCATGCGGTTCACGCACGACGGCTCCCGCCGGGTCCAGGAGTACGGCGACCGCCCGGCCGGCCTGTTCTCCGTACACGACCTGTCCGCCGTCGCGGACGAGGAGCGGGAGCGTGCGCTCGGCGAGGCCGCGCTGGCGGCCCAGCGCTCCCTGGACCTGGAGACGGGCGCCCTCGTCAAGGGCCTGTTCTTCCGGCTCGGCGGAACCCGGGCTCCCAGGCTGTTCCTGGCCGTGCATCACCTGGTGATGGACGGGGTGTCGTGGCGGGTGGTGCTGGAGGATCTGGCGACGGCGTACGGTCAGCTGGCGCGGGGGCTCGCGGTGGATCTGGGGTCCAAGTCGAGCAGCTACCAGGAGTGGTCGCGGCGGCTCGCCGAGCACGTGCGCTCCGGCGCCCTCGACCACGAGACCGCCCACTGGCGGACCGTGTCCGAGGCCGTCCGGGACGTCCCCCGCGACACCGACGGCGCCCCCAACACCTTCGGCACCACGGCCACCGCCTCCGTACGGCTGGGCCGGGCGGAGACGGAGGCGCTGCTGCAGCGGGTACCGGCCGCGTACCGCACGCAGATCAACGACGTGCTGCTGGCGGCGCTGGGCCGGGTGCTCGGCGACTGGGCCGGGGCACCGGTCACGATCGCCCTCGAAGGCCACGGCCGCGAGGAGCTCTTCGACGACCTGGACCTCTCCCGCACCGTCGGCTGGTTCACCACCATCCACCCCGTCACCCTGGCCGTACCCGAAGGCGACTGGGGCCCCGCCCTCAAGGCCCTGAAGGAGCACCTGCGGTCGATCCCGGCCCGAGGCCTCGGATACGGCGCCCTGCGCCACCTGTCCGAGCCCGGCAGCCCCGCCCGCACCGCACTCGCCGGCGCCCCGCAGCCCGCGGTCAGCTTCAACTACCTCGGCCAGTGGGACGGCACCACCAGCCACAGCGGCCTGGTCCGCGCCCGGCTGGACGCACTCGGCGCCGACCAGGCCCCCGAACAGCCCCGCCCGCACCTCATCGACATCGTGGCCGCCGTCAGCGACGGCGAACTGCGCATCGACTGGATCCACTCGCCCGCCACCCACGCCACCGCGACGGTGGAGCGCCTCGCCGACGGGTTCGTGGCCGCGCTGCGTTCCCTGATCGCGCACTGCCTGCTCCCGGAGAGCGGTGGGGCCACCCCGTCGGACTTCCCGCTCGCCGGGCTGGACCAGGCGGCCGTCGACCGCATCGCCGGTGACGGGCGGGCGGTGGAGGACGTGTACCCGCTCACGCCCATGCAGAGCGGCATGCTCTTCCACACCCTCGCCGAACCCGGCGCGTACGTCGAGCAGATGACGTTCGTCCTCGACGGGGTCCGCGACCCCGAACTCCTCGCCGCCGCCTGGCAGCACGTCGCCGACCACACCGAGGTGCTCCGCGCCTCGCTGGTGTGGCAGGACACCGAACGCCCCCTGATGGTCGTCGACCGCCGGGCCGAGATCCCCGTCACCCACCTCGACTGGCGCACCCGGCCCGCCGCCGAACAGGAGCAGGCCGTACGCCGCTTCCTGGCCGAGGACCGTCAGCGGGCCCTGGACCTGACCACCGCGCCGCTCATGCGGCTGACCCTGATCCGGCTCTCCGACAGCACCGTCCGCCTCGTCTGCGCCTTCCACCACGTCCTGCTGGACGGCTGGTCCACCTTCGACGTGCTGGCGCGGACCTACGCGGCCCACGCCGCGCTCGCAGCCGGCGAGCACCCCGTCCTCCCGGCCCGCCGTCCCTTCTCCGCCTACGTCGAGTGGCTGGAGCGCCAGGACCTCGCCGAAGCCGAGTCGTACTGGCGGGAACTGCTCTCCGGCTTCGCCGGCGCGACCCCGCTGCCCGCCGTCCGCACCGCGAGCGCCGACCACCGGACCCGCTCCACCGGCCGGCTCGCCCGCAGCCTGACCCCGGACGCCTCGCGGGAGCTGTTCGCCTTCGCCCGCAAGCACCGGGTCACCGTCAACACCGTGCTCCAGGGGGCCTGGGCCCTGCTCCTGGCCCGGCACGCCGGGGAGCGGGACGTCGTGTTCGGCGCGACGGTCTCGGGCCGCCCGACCGAACTGGCCGGAGTCGACACGATGACCGGCATGCTGATCAACACCCTGCCGGTGCGGGTGCGCATCGACGGGGCGGCCACCGTCGCCGACTGGCTGGCCGACGTACAGCGAGCCCAGGTCGAGGCGCGGCAGTACGAGTACGTTCCCCTGCCGCAGATCCAGGGATGGAGCGCCGCCGAGCGGGGCGGCGGACTCTTCCGCAGCCTCGTCGTCTTCGAGAACTACCCCGCGGACGAGGAGGCCGCCGCCGCCCACGGGCTGCGCCTGAGCGGCCTGGAGGGCACCGCGGCCACCAACTACGCGCTCAACCTGATCGCCTACGCCGGCGACGACCTGACGTACACGCTGGCCTACGACGCCGACCTGTACGACGAGGAGACCGTCACCCGGCTCTGCGGACACCTGGAGGCCCTGCTCGCGGGCATCGCGGCGAGCGGCGCGGACCAGCAGGTGGCAGGCCTGTCCATGCTCACCGACGCCGAGGCCGCACTGACCGTACGGACGTGGAACGACACGTCCGCCCCGCTGCCGCACGCCTCCCTGCCGGAGCTGTTCGCGGCACGGGCCGCCGAGCACCCCGACGCCCCGGCCCTCGTCCACACCGACGGGCTGCTCACCTACCGGGAGCTGGACGAGCGGGCGAACCGGCTCGCCCACCACCTGCTGGCCCTCGGCGCCGGCCGGGAGCAGCGGGTGGGCCTGTGCCTGGAACGCGGCCCCCACGCCGTCACGGCGCTGCTGGCCGTCCTCAAGGCCGGCGCTGCCTACGTCCCCCTCGACCCGGACCACCCGGCCGACCGGCTGGCGTACCTGATCGGCGACGCGGGCGTGGACCTGCTGATCACGGAGGACGGACTGCGGGGGCGGCTGCCGTCCGCACCCGTACGGATCGTCGACCTGACCCTGGACGCCGACCGGATCGCCGCGCGCCCCACCCACGACCCGGCGCCCGGCGTACTGCCCGACCACCTGGCGTACGTCATGTACACCTCCGGGTCCACCGGGAACCCGAAGGGCGTCCTGACCACGCACCGGGCCGTCGTCCGACTGGTCCACGAGACGGCCTACACCGACATCGCCCCCGGCGACACCGTGGCGCAGTTCGCCTCCCTCTCCTTCGACGCCTCGACCTTCGAGGTGTGGGCGGCGCTCCTGAGGGGCGCACGGCTCGCCGTCCACCCCGCCGGACTGCCCACGGCCGAAGCCCTCGGCACCTTCCTCAAGGAGCGCGAGGTCAGCCACCTGTGGCTGACGGCGGGCCTCTTCCACCAGGTCGCCGACGACGACATCAGCGCCTTCAGCGGGCTGCGGCAGCTCGTCGCGGGCGGCGACCGGCTCTCCCCGGAGCACTGCCGGCGCGTCCTGGACGCCCACCCCGGGCTGCGTCTGACGAACGGATACGGTCCGACCGAGGCGACCACCTTCACCACCACCCACGACCTGCGCGCCGCGGCCTGCGACGGTCCGGTTCCGCTCGGCGCGCCGCTGGCCAACACCCGCGCCTACGTCCTGACGGAGGGGCTGGCACCCGCCCCGGTGGGCGTCCCCGGTGAGCTGTACATCGCCGGGGCGGGCCTGGCCCGCGGCTACCTCGGACGGCCGGGACTGACGGCCGAGCGGTTCACGGCGGACCCCTACGGCGAGCCGGGCGAGCGGATGTACCGCTCGGGCGACCTGGTGGCCTGGCGGGCCGACGGCACCCTGGAGTTCCTCGGCCGCGGCGACGGCCAGGTCAAGATCCGCGGCTTCCGCGTCGAGACGGGTGAGGTCGAGGCGGCCCTGACCGCCCACCCGGCGGTCGGCGACGCGGCGGTCGTCCCGCACACCGAGGGCGGACGTACGGTCCTGATCGCCCATGTGGTCGTGGCCAGCGGTGCGACGCTCCCGGACACCGCGGCGCTGCGCAGGCACCTGTCCGCGTCACTGCCCGACCACATGCTGCCCGCCGCCTTCACCGTCCTGGAGGCACTGCCCCTGACCGCGAACGGCAAGGTCGACCGGCGGGCGCTGCCGGCCGGAGCGGAGCGGGTGGCGACGGGCACGGCGTACGAGCCCCCGGCCACCGCCACCGAGGAACTGATCGCGGAGGTCTGGCAGGAACTCCTCGGCGCCGAACGGATCGGCGTCCACGACGACTTCTTCGCCCTGGGCGGCGACTCGCTGCTCGCACTGCGCGCGGCCTCGCGGATCAACGCCCTCTTCGGCACGGCCCTCTCCCCGCGCGACCTCTTCGACCGGCCCACGGTCGCCGACACCGCCCACGGTGTCGAGGAGCTCGTCCTGGCCGAGCTGGAGGCGGCCGCGGCCGCCACCTCCTGACGGCGCCGCCGACCCCTCCCACCGCCTTCCTCCCCCTCGCCCTCCCCGGCGCAGGGCACACACCCCCACCCCGAAAGGCACCGCCATGTCCAACCCCTTCGAGCGGTCCGACCGTTCGTACAGCGTCCTCGTGAACGACGAGGGCCAGCACTCGCTGTGGCCCGCGGCCACCGCCGTGCCGGCCGGCTGGCACACCGCCCTCGCCGACCGTCCCCGCGAGGAGTGCCTCGCGTACGTCGAAGCCCACTGGACCGACATGCGACCGCAGAGCCTCATCGCCGCCAACGGCTGACTCCGGCCCGCCGCTTCGACCCGCTCACCTGCACTCTCTGGGGGATCTCCACATGAACACGCCGTCTTCCCGCGCGGACCGGATAGCCGCCCTTCCCGACCGGCTGCGGGAGGCGCTCGCCGAGCGCCTCTCCGGCCGGGCCGAGGCCGCCCCCGCGGCCGCCGCCCGGCCGCTGGTCCCCGCCGTCCCGCGCGGGGACGGACTGCCGCTGTCCTTCGGACAGCAGCGCCTGTGGTTCCTGGAGGACTTCGAGCCGGAGAGCGCCGACTACCACTCGGCGCTGCCCCTGCGGATCACCGGCGAGTTGCACGCCGGTGCCCTCCGCGCGGCGGTCGCAGACCTGGTGGCACGCCACGAGTCCCTGCGCACGACCTTCGAGACGCGGGACGGGCGGGGCGTCCAGGTCGTCCACGCGGAGCGGGCCCCCGGCTGGTCGGCGGCCGACGCCGACGGCGAGGAGGCGGCGCGGGAGCTCGTACGGGCGGAGATGGCCCGACCGTACGACCTCGCGCGCGGCCCCCTGGTGCGGGTCCTGCTCGTACGGCTCGCCGCGGACGAGCACGTGTTCGTCCTGGGCATGCACCACATCGTGACGGACGGCTGGTCCATGGGGGTCGTCGCCCGCGAACTGGGCGAGCTCTACGCGGCGCGGGTCCAGGGACGCCCGGCGGACCTTCCCGGACCCGCCGTGCAGTACCCGGACTTCGCCGTGTGGCAGCGCGGTCGCCTGGAGGACGGCGGCCTGCTGGAGGAGCAGCTCGGCTGGTGGCGGAAGCATCTTGACGGCATCACCCCGCTGGAGCTTCCCACCGACCGGCCCCGGCCCGCCGTGCGCTCGTCCGCCGGCGCCGTCCACGCCTTCGAACTGCCGCGGGAGACCGTCGAGGGCCTGACCGGGCTGGCCCGCGAACGCGGCGCCACCCCCTTCATGGTCCTCACGGCAGCCGTCAAGGCCGTCCTCGCCGGATGGTCGGGACGGCAGGACATCGCGGTCGGCACCTCGTCCGCGGCGCGGAGCCACCGCGAGCTGGAACAGCTCGTCGGTTTCGTGGTCAACACCGTCGTCCTGCGGACACAGGTCGAGCCCGACCTGTCCTTCGCCCAGCTGCTCCAGCGCGTCAAGGACACCGTCCTCGACGCGTTCGCTCACGAGGACATCCCCTTCGACAAGATCGTCGAAGCCGTCCAGCCCGAACGCGACCCCAGCCGCACCGCACTCGTCCAGGCCATGGTCGTCCTGCAGAACACCCCTTCCGACGCCCTGCAGTTGACCGGCGCGCGAACCTCCGCCTACCCGCTCGAGCGCGACGCCTCCCTCTTCGACGTCACCTTCGAGTTCGAGGAACACGACGGCGTCCTCGCCGGCCTGATCGAATACAGCACCGACCTGTTCGACGAGGACACCGTCGCCCGCATGGCCGACGCCCTGCGCGTCCTGCTCGACGCGGCGCTCGCCGACCCCGACAGTCCCGTGTCCGCACTGCCTCTCCTGCCTTCGGAGGAGCGCCGGCGGATCGTGACCGACTGGAACGCGACCGCGCTCCCCGCGGGCGACGGCGCGCTCGTCCACGAGCGCCTCGCCGCGCAGGCGGCCCTCACGCCCGACGCGGTCGCCGTCATCGCCGACGACGCCACCTTGACCCACCGTGAGCTGGACGAGCGCGCCAACCGCCTCGCCCGTCACCTGATCTCCCTGGGGGCGGGCCCGGGCTCCCTCGTCGGCCTCGGCGTCGAACGGGGCACCGCCATGGCCGTCGGCCTGCTCGGCATCCTCAAGTCGGGCGCCGCGTACGTACCGCTCGACCCGGCCTTCCCCGCCGACCGCATCGCCTTCATGCTCGAACAGTCCGGCGCACGGCTGGTCGTCACCCGGTCCGCCGTCCGCGACCGGATGCCCTCCGGCGACGTCCGCCTCGTGGACCTGGACGCGGAAGCGGACCTCATCGCGGGCCTGCCGGCCGAGGCCCCGAGGACCGCAGTCACCGCGCAGGACCTCGCCTACGTCATCTACACCTCGGGCTCCACCGGCAACCCCAAGGGCGTCGCGGTCGAGCACCGCAACGTACGGCACATCTGCGCCGCGTGGGACGAGCGCTACGGGCTCGCCGAGCTGAAACTGCGCTTCCTGTCCGTCTCCAGCCTCTCCGTCGACCTGTTCTTCGCCGACCTCATCCGGTCCCTGCCCTTCGGCGGCGCCCTGGTCATCGCCTCGAAGGACGTGACCACCGAACCGGCCGCCCTGCTCGACCTCGTCGCGGAGACCGGCGCGACCGGCCTGGAGATCGTTCCGTCGCTGCTCAACGCCGTCCTCCGGGAGGTCGAGCGACGCGGTGAGGGCTTCCCGCCGCTGCGGCTGATCTCCGTCGGCTCCGAGGGCTGGCGGGTCGAGGACTGCCGCGACCTGCTGCGCCAGATCCGGCACGACGCCGTGGTCGTCAACGCGTACGGCGGAACGGAGGCCACCGTCGACTCGACCGTCTTCGTACCCACCGAAGCCGCCCTGCACGGCCGCACCTACGTGCCGATCGGCCGCCCCCTGCCCGACACCCGGGTGTACGTCCTGGACGCCCGGATGAACGCCGTCCCGGTCGGCGTCCCCGGCGAGATCTGGATCGGCGGCGAGGGCGTCGGGCGCGGCTACCACGGCCGCGACGACCTCACCGCCGAGCGGTTCCGCCCCAGCCCCTTCGTCGCCGGTGACCGCCTCTACCGGACCGGCGACCGGGCCCGCCTGCTCGCCTCCGGAGACCTGGAGTTCCTCGGGCGCGCCGACGACCAGGTGAAGATCCGCGGCTTCCGCATCGAACTGGCCGAGGTCGAATCCGCCCTCCTCACCCACCCGGACGTGCGGGACGCCGTGGTGCTGGCCCGGCAGGAGGACTCCGGCCGGCGGCGGCTGGTGGCGTACGTGGTCACCGAGACGACCCCCGCGGCAGCCGGCGAAGGCACCGGCGAAGGCACCGGCGCGGCCGGCGATGCCGTGCCCGACACCGCCGGACTGCGCGGTCACCTGAGCGGGATGCTGCCGGACTACATGGTCCCGGCGGTGTTCGTCGCCCTCGACCGGCTGCCCCTGACGCCGAACGGCAAGCTCGACCGGCGCGCCCTGCCGGAACCGGACGCCCGGGCCGGACGGCTCGGCACCGAGTACACGGCGCCGCGCGACGCCACCGAGGAGATCCTGGCCGCCGTCTGGGCGGAGGTCCTGGGCGTCGAACGGGTCGGCGTGCACGACAACATCTTCGACCTGGGCGGGGACTCCATCCTGTCCATCCAGGTCGTCTCGCGCGCCCGCCAGGCGGGCCTGCAGCTCACCTCGAAGCAGCTCTTCCTGCACCAGACCATCGCCGCCCTCTCCACCGTGGTCACCGCCGTCGGCCGGCCCGTCCGCACCGAACCCGCGACGGTCGCCGGCCGCGCCGAACTGACGCCCATCCAGGCCTGGTTCCTCGCCGAGCACACCGTCGACCCGGACCACTACGCGATGTCCGTCCAGGTCGAGCTGGCACCGGACACGGACAGCGGCCTGCTGGAGCGGGCCTTCGAGGCGGTCACCGACCACCACGACGCCCTGCGCATGCGGTACACCCGCAGCGGCGCCGACTGGGTTCAGGAGTACGGAGACCGGCCCGCGGGAGCCTTCTCCGTACAGGACCTGACGGACACCGCGGACACCGACGCCGCCCTCCACGCGGCAGCCCTCGATGCCCAGCGGTCCCTGGACCTCGCGAGCGGCACCCTGGTCAAGGGCGTCTTCCTCCGGCCGGCCGCCGGAGCCGCCCCCCGCCTCTTCCTCGCCGTCCACCACATCGTCATGGACGGGGTGTCGTGGCGGGTGGTGCTGGAGGACCTGGCGACCGCCTACGGCCAGCTCCGGGCCGGGCGCCCCGTCGACCTGGGGCCCAAGTCGAGCAGCTACCAGGAATGGTCGCAGCGGCTCGCCGAGCACGTCCGCTCCGGCGGCTTCGACCACGAGATCGACCACTGGCGGGCCGTCGACCCGAACAACGCCCCGGCCCTGCCCGTCGACCACCCGGCCGGCGAGAACACCACCGCGCACGAGCGGACCGTCGAGGTCCGGCTCGGCCGCGCCGACACCAGGGCCCTCCTCCAGCAGGTCCCGTCCGTCTACCGCACCCAGATCAACGACGTCCTGGTCAGCGCCCTGGGCCGTACCCTCGCCGAGTGGAGCGGCTCCCACCGCCTCGTCGTCGGCCTGGAGGGCCACGGCCGCGAGGAGCTCTTCGACGACGTCGACCTCTCCCGTACCGTCGGCTGGTTCACCACCCACTTCCCCGTCGCCCTCGACCTGCCGGACGGCGGCGCCTGGGACGAGACCGTCAAGTCCGTCAAGGAGCAGCTCCGGGCCGTCCCGACCCGCGGCCTGGCGTACGACGCCCTGCGCTTCCTCTCACCCCCGGGAACGCCGGGGCACGCACTGCGCACCGACCGGCTGCCGCAGATCAGCTTCAACTACCTCGGTCAGTGGGACGGCACCACCAGCGACAGCGGCCTGATCCGCGACCGCCTCGGTGCGCTGGGCCTCGACCACGCCGAGGACGAGCCCCGCCCGTACCTCCTCGACGTCGTCGGCATGGTCGAAGACGGGAGCCTCGGCTTCACCTGGATCTTCTCCGGCGAGCTCTTCGCCACCGCGACGGTGGAGCGCCTCGCCGACGGGTTCGTGGCCGCGCTGCGTTCCCTGATCGCGCACTGCCTGCTCCCGGAGAGCGGTGGGGCCACCCCGTCGGACTTCCCGCTCGCGGGGCTGGACCAGGCGGCCGTCGACCGCATCGCCGGTGACGGGCGGGCGGTGGAGGACGTGTACCCGCTCACGCCCATGCAGAGCGGCATGCTCTTCCACACCCTCGCCGAACCGGACTCCGGAGCCTACTTCGAGCAGATGAGCTTCGTCCTCGACGGAGTGCGCGACCCGGACCTGCTGGAACGCGCCTGGCAGCACGTGAGCGACCACCTGGAGATCCTGCGCGCCGCCGTCCTGTGGGAGCAGGTCGACCGGCCCCTGCTCGTCGTCCACCGCCGCACCGCCCTGCCCGTCGTCCACCTGGACTGGCGCGGGCTGTCCGCGGAGGCCCGGGCGGCGGAGCTGGAGCGGTACCTGGCCGAGGACCGGGCCCGCGGCATCGACCTGTCGGCGGCGCCGCTGGTCCGGCTCGCCCTGGTACGGCTGTCGGACACGTCGGTACGGGTCGTGCGGACCTCCCACCACGTCCTGCTCGACGGCTGGAGCACCTTCCAGATGCTCGACGAGCTCGCCACCGCCTACCGGGCCCTCGCGGCCGGCGGGACGCCCGTACTGCCCGCCCGGCGCCCGTTCAGCGCGTACGTGGAGTGGCTCGGGCGCCAGGACCTCACCCAGGCCGAGCAGTACTGGCGCGGCCTGCTGGGCGGGGTGACGGAGCCGACGTCGCTGCCCTTCGACCGCCGTCCGGCCGAGACCCACCGCGCGCAGTCCTCCGAACGGCTGGTGACCTGGCTGAGCGCCGAAGCCTCCGATCGGCTGTACGCCTTCGCCCGGGCCCACCGGCTGACGGTGAACGCCGTCGTCCAGGGCGCGTGGGCCCTCCTGCTGTCGCGCTACTCCGGCGAGCGGGACGTCGTGTTCGGCGCCACGGTCTCCGGCCGTCCCGCCGATCTGCCCGGAGCCGACGCGATGGTCGGCATGCTCATCAACACCCTGCCGGTGCACATCGGGATCGACGGGGAGCTGCCCGTGGCCGCCTGGCTGGCCGGGGTGCAGCAGGCGCAGGTGGAGGCACGGCAGTACGAGTACGTACCGCTGCCGCAGATCCAGGGCTGGAGCGGGATCGAGCGCGGCACCAACCTGTTCGAAAGCCTCGTGGCCTTCGAGAACTTCCCCGCGGACGGAGCCCGCGACACCGACGGGGACGCCGACGCGGTGCGGCTGCACGGCCTGGAGGGCGCCGACGTCACCAACTTCCCGCTGAACCTGGTGGCCTACGCCGGGGACGCGCTGGCGTACGCACTCGCCTACGACCCCGAGCTGTTCGACGCCACCACCATCGAGCGCATGGCCGGCCACCTCGGCGCACTGCTCGACGGCATGGCGAGCGATCCGGACCGGTCCGTCTCCTCGGTCCCGATGCTGGGGGCGGGGGAGTTCGAGCGGGTGGTGCACGAGTGGAACGCGACGGGTGGTGTGGGTGTCGCGGAGGGGACGGTGCACGGGTTGGTTGCGAAGCGTGCGGTGGTGTCGCCGGGTGCGGTGGCGGTGTCGTTCGAGGGTGTGTCGTTGACGTACGGGGAGTTGGAGGAGCGGGCGAACGTGCTGGCTCGTCGGTTGGTGTCTTCGGGTGCCGGTCGGGGTGGGTTGGTGGCGTTGTCGGTGGAGCGTGGTCTGGACATGGTGGTGGGGCTGCTGGGGATCATGAAGTCGGGTGCGGCGTATGTGCCGTTGGATCCGGCGTATCCGGTGGACCGGTTGGCGTACATGCTGGAGGACAGTGGTGCGGGCCTGCTCGTCACGCACCGCGGGCTGCACAAGATGTTCCCCGCCTTGGACGGGGTCGTCGTGGTGGACCTCGACGACGAGGCGCAGACCGGTGCCGACACCCCTTCGGCATCGGCGCCCGAGACGGGTGTGACGGCTTCCGATCTCGCGTATGTGATCTATACGTCGGGTTCGACGGGGCGTCCGAAGGGTGTGGCGGTCGAGCACCGGACGGTGTTGCATCTGCTGGCGAACTGCCGGCCGTTGTTCGGGTTCGGTGCGGACGACGTGTGGACGGTGTTCCATTCGTATGCGTTCGACTTCTCGGTGTGGGAGCTGTGGGGTGCGCTGATCACCGGTGGCCGTGCCGTCGTCGTGCCCCATGACACCGCCCGCAGTCCGGAAGCGATGTGGCGCCTGCTCCGCGACGAGCGGGTGACGGTGTTCAACCAGACGCCTTCGATGTTCCGCGAGTTGGTGGGTACCGCGGCGGAGACCGCGGCGGATCCGTTGCCCGCCCTGCGCTGGGTGATCTTCGGTGGTGAGGCGTTGGAGCCGAAGCACGTGTTGACGTGGTTCGAGCGGTTCGGTGCCGGTGGGGTGCGGTTGGTGAACATGTACGGGATCACGGAGACGACCGTGCATGTGACGTATCAGGAGATCGGTGCGGAGCACGTGGCGCGGGGTGGCCGGCTTCCGGCGGGTCGTCCGCTGCCGGGGTATCGGGTGTTGTTGCTGGACGAGCACGGGGTTCCGGTGCCGGTGGGTGTGGCGGGTGAGATTCATGTGGCCGGTGGTGGTGTGGCGCGTGGCTATCTGCATCGTCCGGAGCTGACGTTGGAGCGGTTCCCGGTGGATCCGTTCGGGGCTGCGGGGGAGCGGATGTACCGCTCGGGTGATGTGGCGCGGTGGCTTGCGGACGGGACGCTGGAGTATCTGGGGCGTGCGGATGATCAGGTGAAGATCCGGGGGTTCCGGATCGAGCTGGGTGAGATCGAGACGGTGCTGGTGGGGCACGGGGCGGTCCGGGAGACGGTGGTCGTGGCCCATCAGGGTGTCGAGGGGCATCGGCGTCTGGTGGCGTATGTGGTCTTCGACGGTGAGGTGTCGACGGGTGAGCTGCGGGCGCATCTGGGGCGGAGTCTGCCGGATTACATGGTTCCGGCGGTGTTCGTGTCGTTGGAGCGGCTGCCGTTGACGCCGAGCGGGAAGGTCGACCGGCGGTCCCTGCCGGCTCCCGAGGTGCAGGCCGAGCAGCTCGGGAGTGTGTACGTCGCTCCGCGGGACGCCACGGAGGAGGCCCTCGCCGCGGTGTGGGCGGAGGTCCTGGGAGTCGAAAGGGTCGGCGTCCACGACAACTTCTTCGACCTCGGCGGCGACTCCATCCTCTCCATCCAGGTCATCTCACGCGCCCGTCGGGCCCTGGGCGTCGGCCTGTCCCCGCGCCTCCTCTTCGAAGCCCCGACCGTCGCCGAGCTGGCGGCCGCCGCCCTCCCGCAGGAGCCGGCGGCGAGCCGCACGATCCCGCCGGCCCCGCGCGACGGCCTGCTGCCGATGTCGTTCGGCCAGCAGCGCCTCTGGTTCCTGGAGGACTTCAACGAGGGCAGTACCGAGTACCACTCCGCAGCGGGCCTGCGCCTGACGGGCCGGCTCGACCCGGGCGCACTGCGCGCCGCGCTCGGTGTTCTGGTCGCACGGCACGAGTCCCTGCGGACGACGTTCGACGTGGTCGGCGACCGCGGCGTCCAGATCGTCCACCCGGTTCTCGAACCGCAGTGGCGGACGGCCGAGGCGGCGGACGAGGACCAGTTGCGCCGACTGGCGCAGGAGGAACTGGCCCGCCCGTACGACCTGCGCAACGGCCCGCTCATGCGTGCACTGCTGATACGCCTGACGGACGACGAGCACGTGTGCGTCCTCGGAATGCACCACATCGTGACGGACGGATGGTCCATGGGCATCGCGGCCCGGGAGCTCAGCGAGCTGTACGCGGCCCGCACGGCGGGCCGCGCCCCCGAACTGCCGGACGTCCCCGTGCAGTACGCGGACTTCGCCGTCTGGCAGCGCGAGCGGCTGGAGGACGGCGGCCTGCTGGAGGAGCAGCTCGGCTGGTGGCGCGAGCGCCTGGCGGGCATCGCCCCGCTCGAACTCCCCACGGACCGGCCCCGTCCGGCAGTGCGCTCCTCCAGGGGAGCCGTCCACGGCTTCGACCTGCCGCCGGCCGTGCTGGACGGGCTCAAGGGACTGGCGCACGAGCGGGGCGCGTCCCTCTTCATGGCGCTCACCGCAGCCGTCAAGACGGTCTTCGCGCGCTACACCGGGCAGCAGGACATCGCCGTCGGCACCGCCTCGGCGGGCCGTGCGCACGGTGACCTGGCGCAGCTCGTCGGCTTCCTCGTCAACACGGTCGTCCTGCGTTCGCACGTCGAGCCGGGGATGACCTTCGGCGCCCTGCTGGCCCAGGTGAAGGAGACGGTCCTCGAAGCACTCGCCCACGAGGAGGTGCCGTACGAACGCCTGGTGGAGGCACTGCAACCCGAGCGCGACACCAGCCGTACGCCGCTGATCCAGGCGATGGTCGTGCTCCAGAACGCGCCGGGCATGCAGCCGGACCTGGGCGGGGTGCGGGTCGAGGACTATCCGATGGAGCGGGACACCGCGCTGTTCGACCTCACCATCGAGTTCGAGGAGCACGCGGGCGGCCTCCGCGCGCTGGTCGAGTACAGCAGTGATCTCTTCGACGCGTCGACGATCGCACGCTTCGGCGAGCACCTGGAAGTGCTCCTGCGCGGGGTGGTGGCCGATCCGGACCAGGCCGTATCGGCCCTTCCCCTGCTGGGGGCGGGGGAGTTCGAGCGGGTGGTGCACGAGTGGAACGCGACGGGTGGTGTGGGTGTCGCGGAGGGGACGGTGCACGGGTTGGTTGCGGAGCGTGCGGTGGTGTCGCCGGGTGCGGTGGCGGTGTCGTTCGAGGGTGTGTCGTTGACGTACGGGGAGCTGGAGGAGCGGGCGAACGTGCTGGCTCGTCGGTTGGTGTCTTCGGGTGCCGGTCGGGGTGGGTTGGTGGCGTTGTCGGTGGAGCGTGGCCTGGACATGGTGGTGGGGCTGCTGGGGATCATGAAGTCGGGTGCGGCGTATGTGCCGTTGGATCCGGCGTATCCGGTGGACCGGTTGGCGTACATGCTGGAGGACAGTGGTGCGGGCCTGCTCGTCACGCACCGCGGGCTGGACGCGCTGCTGCCTGCCCTGCACGGGGTCACCGTGGTGGACCTCGACGAGGTCGCGCTCGACGGCGGCGAGGGTCGCACGTCGCCGCCCGAGACGGGTGTGACGGGCTCTGATCTCGCGTATGTGATCTATACGTCGGGTTCGACGGGGCGTCCGAAGGGTGTGGCGGTCGAGCACCGGACGGTGTTGCATCTGCTGGCGAACTGCCGGCCGTTGTTCGGGTTCGGTGCGGACGACGTGTGGACGGTGTTCCATTCGTATGCGTTCGACTTCTCGGTGTGGGAGCTGTGGGGTGCGCTGATCACCGGTGGCCGTGCCGTCGTCGTGCCCCATGACACCGCCCGCAGTCCGGAAGCGATGTGGCAGTTGCTGGCCGAGGAACGGGTGACGGTGTTCAACCAGACCCCGTCGATGTTCCGCGAACTCATCGGTCAGGCAGCACAGTCGGACGCCCCGGGGCTCCCCGAACTCCGCTGGGTGATCTTCGGTGGTGAGGCGTTGGAGCCGAAGCACGTGTTGACGTGGTTCGAGCGGTTCGGTGCCGGTGGGGTGCGGTTGGTGAACATGTACGGGATCACGGAGACGACCGTGCATGTGACGTATCAGGAGATCGGTGCGGAGCACGTGGCGCGGGGTGGCCGGCTTCCGGCGGGTCGTCCGCTGCCGGGGTATCGGGTGTTGTTGCTGGACGAGCACGGGGTTCCGGTGCCGGTGGGTGTGGCGGGTGAGATTCATGTGGCCGGTGGTGGTGTGGCGCGTGGCTATCTGCATCGTCCGGAGCTGACGTTGGAGCGGTTCCCGGTGGATCCGTTCGGGGCTGCGGGGGAGCGGATGTACCGCTCGGGTGATGTGGCGAGGTGGCTTGCGGACGGGACGCTGGAGTATCTGGGGCGTGCGGATGATCAGGTGAAGATCCGGGGGTTCCGGATCGAGCTGGGTGAGATCGAGACGGTGCTGGTGGGGCACGGGGCGGTCCGGGAGACGGTGGTCGTGGCCCATCAGGGTGCCGAGGGGCACCGGCGTCTGGTGGCGTATGTGGTCTTCGACGGTGAGGTGTCGACGGGTGAGCTGCGGGCGCATCTGGGGCGGAGTCTGCCGGATTACATGGTTCCGGCGGTGTTCGTGTCGTTGGAGCGGCTGCCGTTGACGCCGAGCGGGAAGGTCGACCGGCGGTCCCT
Organism: Streptomyces sp. NPDC048461; assembly: GCF_055587105.1. Taxonomy (NCBI): domain Bacteria; kingdom Bacillati; phylum Actinomycetota; class Actinomycetes; order Kitasatosporales; family Streptomycetaceae; genus Streptomyces; species Streptomyces sp. NPDC048461. Next base: position 43,003 of record NZ_JBVJGW010000015.1, read on the forward strand.
GCCGGCTCCCGAGGTGCAGGCCGAGCAGCTCGGGAGTGTGTACGTCGCTCCGCGGGACGCCACGGAGGAGGCCCTCGCCGCGGTGTGGGCGGAGGTCCTGGGAGTCGAAAGGGTCGGCGTCCACGACAACTTCTTCGACCTCGGCGGCGACTCCATCCTCTCCATCCAGGTCATCTCACGCGCCCGCCAGGCAGGTCTGCAACTCACCTCCAAGCTGCTGTTCGTCCACCAGAGCGTCGCGGAACTGGCGGTCTTCGTCGCGCATTCCGACCCCGCCGCGACCGCGGCCGCGAGCCGGCCGGCCGAAGTGTCCGGAGACGTGGAACTGACGCCCGTCCAGCACTGGTTCTTCGAGACGCACACGGCGAACCCGCGCCAGTACGCGATGTCCGTGCACGTGTCGTTGGACCCCGGGACCGAGCCCGCCCTGCTGGAGCAGGCGCTCGGCGCGGTCACCGGTCATCACGACGCCCTGCGCATGCGGTACTCCCGCGACGGGTCCGGCACCTGGAACCAGGCCTACGGAGACGGCTCCGGCGACCTGCTCGCCGTGCGCGACCTGACCGGCGCCGACGACCTCGAAGCAGCGCTGCACGACGCGGCGCTGGAGGCGCAGCACGCGTTGGACCCGGAGACCGGGGTCCTGCTGAGGGGTGCCTTCCTCCACATGCCCGACGGCGCCGCCCCCAGGCTGTTCCTGGCCGTGCATCACCTGGTGATGGACGGGGTGTCGTGGCGGGTGGTGCTGGAGGATCTGGCGACGGCGTACGGTCAGCTGGCGCGGGGGCTCGCGGTGGATCTGGGGTCCAAGTCGAGCAGCTACCAGGAGTGGTCGCGGCGGCTCGCCGAGCACGTGCGCTCCGGCGCCCTCGACCACGAGACCGCCTACTGGCGCAAGGCTTCCGCGGCCGCAGACATCCCGTGCGACGGCACCGGCCCGGCATCCGGCACGTACGGCGACCTCGCGGTCGAGTCGGCCGGCCTGGGCCGGGCGGAGACGGAGGCGCTGCTGCAGCGGGTGCCGGCCGCGTACCGCACGCAGATCAACGACGTGCTGCTGGCGGCGCTGGGCCGGGTCCTCGGCGACTGGGCCGGGGCACCGGTCACGATCGCCCTCGAAGGCCACGGCCGCGAGGAGCTCTTCGACGACCTGGACCTCTCCCGCACCGTCGGCTGGTTCACCACCATCCACCCCGTCACCCTGGCCGTACCCGAAGGCGACTGGGGCCCCGCCCTCAAGGCCGTCAAGAGGGCCCTGCGCAAGGTCCCCGGCCGTGGCCTGGGGTACGGCGCACTGCGGCACCTGTCCGTACCGGGCAGCCCGGCCCACACCGCCCTGGCGGGTGCGCCGGCACCGCGCATCAGCTTCAACTACCTGGGCCAGTGGGGCGCGGCCGCGAACGAGACCGGACTGATCCGGGACCGCTTCGACGGCCTCGGCGCCGACCAGGCCCCCGAACAGCCCCGCCCGCACCTCATCGACATCGTGGCCGCCGTCAGCGACGGCGAACTGCACGTCGACTGGCTGTACTCACCCACCACCCACACGTCCGCCACCGTCCGCCGGCTCGCGGAGGAGTACCTGACCGCACTGCGGCAGATCGCCGCCTCCGCCGACAACGGCAGCTGACCGACAAGAGAGATGTTCCCGTGGCCCGTTACGTACTGAACGACGAAGAGAAGAACGACACAGCGGCGATCGCCGACGCCTTCCTGGCCGCACATCCGGTCTGGGAACCGATGGAGTACGCGGATCTGATCCGTGTCGAGGCCGAGCGGCTCCCGGTCGGCGTCCGGCAGTTCCTCGTCACCTCCCGCGCCGCGGAGGAAGCGGTGATCGCGCTCGCGAACCTGCCCGTGGACGAGAACCTGGTCCCCACACCGTCCGACTGGCAGGTCGCGGAGAAGGAGGGCGCCGCGATCCGCGAGGAGCTGGTCCTGCTCCTGGTCGCCTCGGTGCTCGGCGACCCGTTCGCCTGGTCCAACCAGCAGAACGGCCGCCTGGTGCACGACGTCTGCCCCGCCAAGGGACAGGAGAACTCGCTCACCAGCGCCAGCAGCCGCCAGCAGCTGACCCTGCACACCGAGGACGTCTTCCACGCCTGCCGGGGCGACTACGTGGCCCTGATGTGCCTGCGCAATCCGGACGGGGTGGGCACCACGGTCACCACGGTGGACTCGGTGGAGTTCGCCGAGCCGCTGCGCGAGGTGCTCCACCAGGAACGCTTCCGCTTCTTCCCGGACGACTCGCACGCCGTGGTACCGCTGCACACCGCGGAGCACCCGTCCGCCCTCGAGGAGCGCCCGCACGAAGTGGCGTCGGTGCTCTTCGGACCGCAGGACGCCCCGTACCTGCGGATCGACGCGGACTTCACCAGCCCGGTGCCCGGGGACGTGGAAGCGGAGCAGGCCATGCTGGAGGCGGCCGCACGCCTGGCCGAGGCCGCCGAGCGCGTCGTCCTCAGCCCCGGCGAGGCCGCGTTCATCGACAACTACCGGGTCATCCACGGAAGGGACACCTTCACCCCGCGCTACGACGGCACGGACCGCTGGCTCAAGCGCACGAGCATGGTGCGTGACCTGCGCCGCACGTTCGTGCACACGAAGTCCCGCTCTCGGCTGATCGCCTGATGCCGGGCGGCACACCCGGGGGACCGGGCGTCGTGGCCGCAGGACCGGGGCCGGGCCCCGCGGCAGCGGAGCCGGGTGTCGTGGCCGGGATGCCGGACGGTCCGGCCGGGAAGCGGGGCGGCGGCCGCGGGTTCACCCTCCTGTGGGCGAGCCAGACGTTCGGCGAGTTCGCGTACAGCACCTCGCTGATCGTGCTGCCGCTGCTCGTCCTGGCCATCACCGGCTCACCCTCACAGGCGGGGATCATCGGGTTCGTCGACGCGGCGGCCATGCTCCTGGCGGGGCTGCCCGCCGGGGCGGTCGCCGACCGGTACGACCGGCGGACCGTGATGCTGTGGTGCGAGGCGGCGCTGGTGGCGGTGTTCGGCGGGCTGGCGCTGCTGCTGTGGGCGGGGGCGGTCACGCTCCCCCTCCTCGTGGGGCTCGCCCTGGTCAACGGCGCGGCCACGGCGATGGCGATGGCCGCCGGCGAGGCGATGATCCCGAGCCTCGTACCGCCGGACCGGCTCTCGTCCGCGGTGGCGCTGAACTCGGCCCGTACGTACGCCGGCCAGCTGGCCGGCACCTCGGCCGGCGGGTTCCTGCTGGCCCTCAAGAACGCCTTCCCGTTCGTCGTGGGCTGCGCGGCCCACCTGGTGGGGCTGGTCCTGCTGCTGTTCATCGAGCGGCAGCCGCCGGTACGCCCGGCCGCGGAACCCGGCGCCCCCCGGGGGGCCGGGCCCGGGGGGCGCGGAGAGCTGCTGGAGGGGGTGCGCTGGATCGTCCGCCATCCGTTCCTGCGCCTGGGGCTCGGCTACGCGACCGCGACGAACTTCTTCTTCGGGGCGATCTACTTCATCGTGATCGCCTCGGCGCAGGGCAGCGGCATGAGTTCCGGACTCATCGGCATCATGGCCGCCCTGCTGGGCGTCGGGGGGCTGCTGGGCGCCCTGGCCTCGCCGCTGCTCCAGCGGGTGCTGACCGGATCGCGGCCCATCTTCGTGGTGCTGTGGCTCTTCGCCCTGCTCACGGCCGGGATCGCGGTGCTGCCGGGCAGTTACACCCCCGGAGTGCTGCTGGGCGCCATCGCGTTCGCCGCCCCCACGGCGAACGCGTACTTCACCACGTACCAACTGCTGCTCACGCCCGACAGCCACCGGGGCCGCGTGGTGAGCGTCGCCGCGATCTGCAGCGGCTCCGGCGGCGCGATCGCTCCGCTGGCGGGTGGCCTGCTGCTGGACTTCGCGGGCCGGTTCGCCGGTCTGATGGGCTGCGCCGCCGTCATGGCGGCCGTCGCCCTCTCGGCGGTGCTGAGCCCCGTGATGCGCAACGTCCCGCCACCGGTGGAGGCCGAGGCCCCCGTCGAAGACCGTTTCTCACAGACAGGCAAAGACAGGTCCCGATGACCATCGATCTGGCACAACCCGACCTCTACACCACCGACGACCGCTTCCGCATGTGGCAGGAGTACGCCGCCCGCGACGCGAAGGTCTGGAGCGGGCCGGGGGTCTCCCCGAGCGGCTTCTGGTCGGTCTTCTCGCACCGGGACGTCGCCGCGGTCCTCTCGCCGAAGGCCCCCTTCACCTCCGAGCACGGCATGATGATCGGCTTCGACGCCGACCACTCCGACAGCTCCGGCGGCCGGATGCTCGTCGTCAGCGAGGGCAGCTGGCACTCCGCACTCAAGCGGCTCATCGGCCCCTTCCTCTCCCGGCTGCGCGCACCCGAGCTCCAGTCGGTGCTGTCGCGGGAAGTCACCGACATCATCGAGCGGATGAGGTCCCAGGAGTCGACCGACATCGCCGTGGAGGTGGGCCCGAGGCTGCCCGCCGCCATCGTCTGCGAGGTGATCGGCGTACCGCTGAGCGAACGCGAGCAGCTGATCGAGCTGACGAACCACGCCTTCGGCGGTGCGGAGAGCAGTTTCGACAAGATGAGTCCCGCCGGGGCGCATGCGGAGATCCTCTTCTACTTCTACGAACTGATCGAGCGGCGGAAACGGGAGCCGGGCCCCGACCTGGTGACGGCACTGCTCGCCGACGGCCGGCTCAGCACCGACGACGTACTGATCAACTGTGACAACGTGCTGATCGGGGGGAACGAGACGACGCGGCACTCCGTCACCGGCGCGTTCCACGTGTTCCAGCAGTTCCCCGGAACGCTCGACGCCCTGCACGCGGACCCCGACCTGGTCGACCGTGCCGTGGAGGAGCTCGTCCGCTGGACCTCGCCGGCCGCGCACGTCCTGCGGGTGGCCACGGAGGACTGCGTGATCGGCGAGCAGAAGATCCGCAAGGGCGAGGCCGTCGTCGCCTGGCTGGCCGCGGCCAACCGTGACGAGCGGGTCTTCTCCGACCCGCACACCTTCCTGCCGGGACGCACGCCCAACCGCCACCTGGGGTTCGGGACGGGTCCGCACCACTGCCTGGGGGCCGCGTTGGCCAGGGTCGAACTGAAGGAGCTCATCAGCCGTTTGTCGGCCGAGGCGCACGCGGTTCACCTGCGCGGCGAGGTCGGCTGGATGCGGTCGAACCTGGTGCAGGGCTACGGCAGTCTGCCCGTGGCGGTGGACTGGCGGTGATCATCCGCTTTGCATATGATCACGGGGAAACCGCGACGGGGGAGTCGTAGCGTGTTGGAAGTGCGCCTCGATGTCGAGGACCTGTCGCGTATCCGCATCCTGAGCACGCTGGGCGTTCCGTTCGAAACGCACTTCGCCTGGGGGCGGTTGGGCGATCAGCAGCGTGACGGCTTCGCCGAATGGCGTCGGATCACCCGTCTCAGGATGCGCCGGCTCTCGGTCACGCGCCCGCTGCTGGAACCCTCGCATTCCCTCTTGGAAACCCTGACGTCACCCCTGCCCCGCGAGGGCGAGCTCTTCCACACGGTGGCGGTCGAGCCCTTCTGGGACAGGATCCTGCGCTCGCTGAAGGCGGAACGGGACGCCTGCGGGCGGGCGATGCTGGAAGGCGGGATGGAGCACGTGCTCAACAACCTCCATCCCGCGATCAGCTGGGAGTCCCCGGTGCTGCGCGTCGACCACATCCAGCCGGGCCGCCGGATCGACCTCGGCGGCCGGGGGATGGCGCTGGTGCCCTCACTGTTCGCCCCGCACCCCTTCCTGATCGACTCCCACATGGGGTGGCCGGGTGCGCCGATCCTCGTCTACAGCGTCACGCCCGACCCGGAGACCGCGGCCGTCATGTGGCAGGGCAGGGAAGGCGAATCGGTCCTGCGGGCGCTGCTGGGCCGCACCAGGGCGGACGTCCTGGACAGCCTGCGGGAAACCCGCTCGACGGGAGAGGTCGCCGACCGGCTCCAGATCTCCAACCCCTCCGCCAGCAAACACATCACGGTCCTGCGGCGCGCAGGGTTCGTGACCACCGAACGCAGACAGAACTCCGCGGACCACAGCCTCACCCCGCTGGGCGAGGCCATCCTCGGCTGAAGAAATCGAGCCCCTCATGTCCTACCTGGTCCGCTACCCCTCACCGGCCCCATCGGCCTCACCCGCGTCCCCGGCCGCCGGTCCCTCCCTGCGCCTGGTGTGCTTCCCGCACGCGGGCGGAAGCGCGAGCTTCTTCCGCACCTGGCCCCGCCACCTCGACCCTTCGGTGGAACTCCTGGCGGTCCGCTATCCGGGCCGCGAGGGCCGCTTCGGCGAACCGCTGGTTCCGGCGATGGACGAGCTGGCGTCGCAGATCACCGCGGAACTCCTGGACGCACCCGCGGTGGAGACCGTCCTGTTCGGCCACAGCATGGGAGCCGCCGTCGCCCACGAGACCCTCCTGCGCCTGGAGGCCGCGGGCGCCGACCACTTCACGCGGCTGTGCGTCTCGGGCCGCAACCCCGACGCCGCCCCCGTCGACAGGGTCCGCACGGACGCGGACCTGATCGCGGCGGTCGCCGCCCTGGGCGGTACGAACGCGGAGGTCTGGAACGACCCCGACCTGCGCGAGATGTTCCTGCCGATCATCCGGAACGACTACCACCTGATCGACACCTACCGCCGAGCCGCGGACGCCCTGCCGCTGCGCGCCGAGGTCCTGAGCTTCACGGGAGACGCCGACCCCAGGGTCACGCCACGGGAAGCGGAGCGCTGGGCGGCGGTCACCACGGGGCCCTTCGCAGCGCACGGCTTCGAGGGCGACCACTTCTACCTCGTCCCGCACGCGGCCCGGGTGGCCGGGCTGGCGGTGGCCCCCCGCGGAGCCTGAGAGCGGGCCCGGATTCCCCCGGCCGGCAGGCGCGGCACGGCGTGTACCCCCTGGGACGCTTCCCGCAGCCTCGCCAAGGGGCGCCCGGACCGGCGCTCCTCCGGCAGGCGCTACGGAGCCGCCGGGGCCTCCGGCGACTCCGCGCCGGCGGCGGGGCCGGCGGGACCGGGGTCCGGGTCCAGGGCCGTCCAGGCGGAGGCCGGGTCCGGGGCCGACGGGCCCGCCGGGATCCACTGCCCGGCCTCGCGGCGGTACGGCCACCAGCGGCCCTCCCGCCCCAGCCGGAGCTGGCGCCCGGTGTCCGCCGCGGTCCAGCGGGCGCGGACCCGGCGGAGCGCCGGCGCCTCCTCGTCCGCCCAGGCCGCGGTGAGCGCCGCCCGGGCGCGGGCCAGCCCGGCCCGGTCCGGCGCCCAGTCGTCCTCCAGCGCCGCCAGGGCCGGTGCCCGGCCGAAGCCCCAGGCCCGTACGGCCGGCTCCATCGCGGCCCGGTCCCTTCCGAGAGCCGCCGCCAGACGGGACCGCACCCGGACGTCGCCGCCCTCGGCCGTGAGCCGTACGGCGTCTTCGGCGGCCGTCAACGGGGCCGACGGGGCGCGCTCGGCGTGGCCGGGGGCCAGCGCGCGCGCCAGCAGCCGGTACGCCTCGGCCGCGGCGGCCTGAGCCAGGAACTCCACCGCGTCCACGTCCAGCCCGTCCGGCTCGGCCTCCGTGTCCAGCGTCGGCGGCTGGCCCGGCGCCTCCGGCAGGGCGGGCGGCGCGGGCAGCGCGGCCGGGGCCGCCCGGGCCGCGTACGCCTCTGCCGCCGGGACGCCCGCAGGGTCGGCCGGGGCGGGCTGCGGACCGGAGTCCGCCCCGGCCTCCGCGCTGCTGCGTTCCTCCAGCTCGTCCACCAGCTCCCGTTCGCCGCGGCCGCGCAGGAGCAGCAGGACGAACGGGTCCTGGTCCAGCAGCCGGGCGACCTGGTAGCACAGCGCCGCCGTGTGCGGGCAGTGGTCCCAGTCCCCGCAGTCACACCGCGGGTCGAGGTCCCCGATGCCCGGCAGCAGCTCCACCCCCGCCTCCGCCGCGTCCTCGGCCAGCTCCGGCGGCACCTCCCGGTCCAGGAGCGCCGCGATGTGCCCCGACTCGGCCGCCGCGAGCCCGAGCAGCCGGTCCCACTGCGCCTCCGTGAACTCCTGCACCAGCACGTCGGTGCGGTGCGCCGTCCCGTCCCGGTCGCGCACCACCGCGGTCAGCCCGCCCGGGCGTACCGAGACCGCACCCACCGCTCCGGTGCGCGCGTACCGGCGGCCCTTCTTGACCTGCTCCCCGTCGAGGGCGCTGTCCTCCAGGGCGCGCAGCCAGGCATGGCCCCACCAGGTGTGCGCGAACCCGCGGCCGGGCGCGGTCGGCGGGAGCGCCGCGAAGGTCTTCTCGTACGGGTCCGTGCTGCTCATCCGTCACTCCCCGCGGCCGGGCGCAGCGCCACGAGTTCGGCCAGTTCGGCATCGGTCAGTTCGGTCAGTGCGCCCTCGCCCCCCGTGAGGACCGAGTCGGCCAGGGCCCGCTTGCGCGCCAGCATGTCGGCGATGCGGTCCTCGACGGTGCCTTCGGCGATGATCCGGTGGACCTGGACGGGCTGGGTCTGGCCGATCCGGTAGGCGCGGTCGGTGGCCTGTTCCTCGACGGCCGGGTTCCACCAGCGGTCGTAGTGGACGACGTGTCCGGCCCGGGTGAGGTTCAGCCCGGTCCCCGCCGCCTTGAGGGAGAGCAGGAACACGGGGACCTCCCCGGCCTGGAAGCGGTCGACCAGCTCCTCGCGGCGCGGCACCGGCGTTCCGCCGTGCAGCAGCTGGGCGCTGATCCCGCGCCCGGCGAGGTGCTTCTCCAGGATCCTGGCCATGGCCACGTACTGGGTGAAGACCAGGACCGAACCGCCCTCGGCGAGGATCGTGTCCAGCAGCTCGTCGAGCAGCTCCAGCTTCCCGGAACGTCCGCCCGCGGCGCCCCCGGGACCCGCGCCGTGCCCGTGCAGGTACTGCGCGGGGTGGTTGCAGATCTGCTTGAGGGAGGTGAGCAGCTTGACGACCAGGCCGCGCCGCTCCATCGCGTCCGCCTCCGCGATCGAGGCGAGCGTCTCGCGCACGACGGCCTCGTACAGCGCGGTCTGCGCCGGACTGAGGGCCACGGCGTGGTCGGTCTCGGTCTTGGGCGGCAGCTCGGGGGCGATTCCGGGGTCGGACTTCTTGCGGCGGAGCAGGAAGGGCCGTACGAGCGCGCCCAGCCGGGCGGCCGCCCCGGGGTCGCGCCCGCTCTCGACGGGGTCGGCGTAGCGGCTGCGGAAGGTGCCGAGGCGGCCGAGGAGCCCGGGCGTGGTCCAGTCGAGGACGGCCCACAGCTCGGAGAGGTTGTTCTCGACGGGCGTCCCGGTCAGGGCCACGCGGGCGGCCGACGGGATGGTGCGCAGGGCCTTGGCGGTCGAGGAGTGCGGGTTCTTGACGTGCTGGGCCTCGTCGGCGACGACCATGCCCCAGGGGGCGGCCGCGAGCACGGCCGCGTCCAGGCGCATCGTGCCGTACGTGGTCAGGACGAACCCGCCCGCGACACCGTCCAGGCTGCGGCCGGCGCCGTGGAAGCGGCGCACCGGGGTGCCCGGCGCGAACTTCTCGATCTCCCGCTGCCAGTTGCCCAGCAGCGAGGCCGGGCACACCACGAGCGTCGGCCCGGCGCCGGCGGTCCGGTCCGGGGCGTTGCGGTGGAGGTGGAGCGCGATGAGGGTGACGGTCTTGCCGAGGCCCATGTCGTCGGCCAGGCAGGCGCCGAGGCCGAGCGAGGTCATCCGGGCCAGCCAGCGCAGGCCGCGCAGCTGGTAGTCGCGCAGCACGGCCCTCAGTTCCGGCGGCACGTCGGGACCCTCGTCCCCCGACGGGTCGGCGGTGAGCCGCGCCCGCAGCTGGGCGAGGGCGCCCGTGGCCTCGACCGGCACCGGCCTGCCGTCCAGGTCCGCCGAGCCGGTGAGTACGGCGGCCAGCGCGTCCGCGCCGGAGACCGCGCCGTCGCGCCGGGCGCGGGCCCGGCGGGCCTCGGCCGGGTCGATGAGGACCCACTGGTCGCGCAGCCGGACGAGGGGGCGGTTGGCCTCGGCGAGCCGGTCGAGTTCGGCGGCGGTCAGGTCGCCCTGGCCGCCGAGCGCGAAGCGCCAGCCGAAGGAGAGCAGGACGTCGGGGGAGAGCAGGCCGGAAGGCGCGGAGAGGGGAGGGGCGGTGCCGGTCCGACGGGCGGTGCCCGTGCGGCGGATGGGATCGACGGTGCCCTCGGGGTCGGAGGGTTCCGGCGCGCCGACGACGGCGCGGGCGGTGAAGATACGGGCGAACCCGCGCGGCCAGTGGACCTGCACCCCCTCGGCGGCCAGGGCGCGCGAAGCCGACCCGAGTAGTTCGGTGACCTCCTCGTCGGCGAGCCCGACGGCGTCCGGCACCGCAGCGCCCAGCAACGGGTCGAGCGGAGGCCACAGCCGCGCGGCGCGCCGCAGCGCGCGCAGGGCGTCCATCCGGGCGCGGGGCGGGAAGGCGGCCGCGGCGGCGCCGTACCCGGCCCACACGTCGGCGGCGTCGGCCACCAGGGCGCCGTCTGCCAGGCCGTGCATCTGGAGGACGGCGCGGAAGGAGGCGGCGGCGGCCCAGCCGTCGGCGTCGGTGTCGGCGCCGGCACGGCCGGCAGCGCCGGCGCCGGGGGGTGCGGCGAGCTCGATCCGCAGCGAGATGCGTACGCCCGCGTCGTGCCCGGCGGCCACCTCGGCGGCCCAGTCGCGCAGGTCCGGCCGGAGCCGGGACTCGCGGGCGGCGTAGGCGGGCCCTCCCGCGGCGGTGGGCGCGGCGGGGGAACGGGGCAGGGTGTCGGCGACGGCGTCGAGGAAGGCCCGGAGCAGGGGTTCCGGGGCGGGCAGCCGCGGCGGTCCGTCCGCGGTCAGGGGCACGCAGTGGGCTCCGGCGGGCATGGCGGCGGCGAGTTCCCGGACCGCGTCGAGATCGGCGGCGGCCAGGGGCCCGATCCGCCAGGCGTCGTGGCCCCGGGGGCTGAGACCGGGCAGCAGCTGCCCGCGGGCCACGAAGCCCAGGGCCAGCAGGGCGGCGGCGCCCCAGAAGGCCGTGGCGGAACCGGGGGCGGAGGGGCCGCCACGAGCGGGCGGAGAGTCCGCACCGGAGACGGCGGCCCGGGCCCGGGTCAGCAGCGGCAGGGCCTCGCCGACGGGCAGGACCAGCGCGGTCACGGTGGTGCGGCGCAGGTCGGGGGTGACGACGGTCAGCTCCTCGATCCGACCGGCACCGGCACCGGCACGGGAAGCGGCACCGGCACCGGCACCGGCACGGGAACCGGCATCGGCACGGGTGGCGTCGGCACCTGACCGCAGGCGCGGAGCCTCGCCATCCCGGTGCCAGAGCGCCATCCTGCCGCCCCGCGCGGGGTCGTCGGGAAGGAACACGGCCGAGCAGCGGAGCAGGTGATCGAGGCCGGAGATCTCAGGAAGCACGCATTCCTCAAACTTGACTACCGAGTTCAGGGTGGCCGAGAGTATCCCACCCGGGACCCTGGACTGCCCGGTCCGGGCCGTGAGGCGGGTCACTTTCCGGCCGGTTCGTGTCTCGGGGAACGAGGGGTCGGGGCGGCGCGTTGAGGGGATGAGTGGTCGACGACAGAAGGAGGTGTCCGCAGATGTCCACGAGCGGAAAGGTCGCGGTTGCCGGAGTCGTGGCAGCCATCGTGTTGTTCTGGGCGGTCGGGTTCTGGGCGGGACTGCTGGTCCTGATCGGCGTACCCGCTGCCGCCTACCTCCTGCTGGACTCCTCCCAGCGCCGTCGCCTCCGGGGCGTGTCCCGTAAGCAGATCGGCCGCTGACACCGTCCCCCGCGCGACTTCCGGCGACGCCCACGACGCCGCCGGGAGCCGCGCCGGGCAGCCGCACGGGTCGGGCCCGGAGAACCACCCGCGGTGCGCACCGAGCGGTCTACCCGGCATCGGGGCAGTCGGCCTTGGTCCAGGTCGCGACGAGGTCGCGGCAGACGACGGTGAGCGAGCCGTTCCAGAACGCGATCTCATGGCTGCAGCCGCTCTCGTGAGGCAGGACCTCGTCGAGGATCACGGTCCCCAGGCTTGCCCCGCCGTCGCTCTCGGCGCTCTCGGCGTGGAAGTCGTGGACGTCCGTGTAGCGGATGACCAGGTCTTCGTCGTGCTTCCAGCAGTTGTGCCGGAACCGGATCTCCACCTGCCGGTCGTCGGATCCGACCCCTCGGATCTGCTGGAGCTCAAGGTCCTTCACGCACCGCTTGCCGTGGAAGTCGTAGTGCTCCGGGGCCGTGGCGAAGGCCCGGGCTCCCGCAGGAAGCCCGTCGGCCAGGGAGGGCAATCGCTCCAGGTATCGCGCGGGGGAAAGGACGCCTGACAGGTCCCCGACCCGTGCGTTCAGATCGATGTACTGCATCACCCTCGCCCCGCTCGTGGTTCGGTCGGCCGGGAACGGCCTGACGTCGAGCGCCGGGGAGCCCGTCACCGTGTCCGAGCCTCCACGGTCGCGGGATCCGGCGCGCGGTCGGTCACGGGGTCCGTCACGCGGTCATGCCGGGCGGACCGCCACGCGGTCCAGGGCCGTCAGCAGGTCCGGCAGGTGCGGCAGTTCCGGCCGGCCCTCCCGGGGGACCGCGAGGACCTCGCCCGGCTCCTCGTCCAGCAGGACGAACGCCGCCTCCCCGGTCCGGGCCACCAGCGACCAGCCCTTGCCGTCCACCCGCAGCGTCCGGGCCCCCTCGCCCGCGAAGGAGGACCGCACCCGGCCGGGCGGCGGCGGAGTCCGGGTGTACCCGGCGGCCTCCTCCAGCGCCCGGGCCAGCCCCGGGTGCGCCGCGGCGGCCACTCCGCCGTCCGTCGCCACGCGCTCGCGCCAGTCCGCCCACTCCCGGGCGATCTGGTCCGCGCCCATCCGGCGCTGGACCGGCCCCCAGGTCTCGGCCGAGGGCGGCGCCAGCGGCACCCGCCCGGTGCCGTCCGCGCCCTGCTCCGGGTCGTGCGGCTCCGGGATCCCCGAGGCCGCCACCGACAGCTCCAGCGGCCAGCCCGCCAGCGAGACGACGATCGTCCGCTCGTCGGGCGACAGGTCGTACTCCATTCCGCAGTCCCAGGAGGCGATGGCCGCGGCCACCAGCGAGACGTCGTCCACGACGACCGTCCAGCGGGCGCCCTCCTCGTCCTGGCCGAGCACCAGCCCGTACCCGGCCCGGGCCGGCGCCACGCCCAGCAGCGCGCACGCCTCGGGGAAGTCGTCGCCGAGGATGCTCGGGAACTGTGCGGGGGTCATCAGTACGGCGGTCAGCACGTACAGCGAGCCGCCACCCTCGTCGTCGGACACCTGGCCTCCCGGTAGCTCTCTCGTCGGCGCACCCTAACCAGCGGGTAACCCGCGCGTCGAGAGCCTGCGGGTGACGATTTCCAAGGCCGCTACCTGCACGTAGAGTTGGGGGCCCGCCACAGAAAGGGACATCCGGTGCAGCGATACGACCGGCTGAGGGAGATCCTCCGGCTCGACCCCGACCAGGACTTCCTCGCCATCTACCGGCTCACCACCACCTACGAGTTCCCCTGGGACTTCGCCCGGGCCCTCGAACTCGCCCTCTTCCGCACCTACGCGGTCCCCTCGATCGGCCGGCTCCTGGCCGAGACCGCCGAGTTCACCGACCGGGCCCAGCGGCGCTACGACGACACCGCGCTGCTCCTCGACGCCGTCGTGGAACACGGCTTCGAGAGCGACACCGCACGCACCGCGATCCGCCGCGTCAACCAGATGCACCGCAGCTACGACATCTCCGGCGACGACATGCGCTACGTCCTGTGCGCGTTCGTGGTGGTCCCGGCGCGCTGGCTGGACGCGTACGGCTGGCGCCCGCTGACCCACCACGAGCGCAGGGCGTCGGCCCGCTACTACGCCACCCTCGGCCGACACCTGGGCATCACGGACATCCCGGACTCCTTCGAGGAGTTCGAAGCCACGATGGACGCGTACGAGAGGGCCCACTTCGGCTGGCACGAAGGCGGCCGCAAGGTCGCCGACTCCACCATGGACCTGATGGCCTCCTGGTATCCGGCGCCCCTGGCCCCCGCCGTGCGCGGCGCCGGGCTCGCCCTCCTCGACCAGCCGCTGCTGGACGCCTTCCGCTACGGCCGGCCGAACGCGGGCGTCCGGCGGCTGGTCCGCGGCGCCCTGCGGCTGCGCGGCCGCGCCGTACGCCTCCTGCCGCCGCGCCGGGCCCCGCACCACGCCCGACAGAACCCGGAGATCAAGAGCTACCCCGGTGGCTACGACGTGGGCGAGCTCGGCACGTTTCCGGTGCCCGGCGCGGGCGGCTGCCCCGTACCGCATCCCCGCCGGCCCGCCGGAGCCGAGGCCCAGCCTCCGGCGTGATCCCGGGTACGTCCGCGCGTCCCGGGCGCGGGGCCGACGTACGGGACCGTGCGCGGGCCCGCCTCCACCCGGCCCGGCGCGCCGGGCCCGCTCACGCGCGGCGTACGGCCAGCACCAGATAGCGGTCGTCCTCGTCGGCGTACGAGGCTATGTCCCAGCCCGAACCGGCCAGGAGCGGGCGGAGGTTGGGCTCGGCCCGCATGTCCTGCGGGGTGAGCTCGCGGCCGTGGCGCGCGGCGAGGGCGGCCCGCCCGATCGGGTGGAACAGCGCGAGGCCGCCGCCCGGCCGGACCACCCGGGCCAGCTCGCGCAGGTTCGCCCCCGGGTCGGGCAGGTGGGCGATGAGACCGGCCGCGAACACCGCGTCCAGGCACCCGTCGCGCAGCGGCAGCCGGGCGACGTCCGCGAGCAGCAGCGCGCCGTCGGACCCCCGTCCGGCCCGCTGCGCGGCGGCCAGCATCTGCGGGGTGAGGTCGGCGCCGAGCACCGTGCCGGAGGGGCCCACGGCCGCGCGCAGGGCGGGCAGCGCCCGTCCGGTGCCGCACCCCGCGTCGAGCACGCGGTCGCCGGGCCGCAGTGCGCATTCGGCCACGGCCGTCGTGAAGGCGGGCCCGTCCCCGGGGAACTTGCGGTCCCAGTCCGCGGCGCGCGCCCCGAAGAACTCCTGCACGTGTGTGTGGTCTTCGCTCATGCGCCCATGATCCCCCACCGCGGTCGGCGCGGGCGGGCCGTGCGGACGGTGCGGGCCGTGCGCAAGGTGGTACGCGGCGTGATCGAAGACAAACGTATCTCTGTCATATTCCAGCAGTTCCAGCGGCTTTCGAAATGCGCCCCCTGTTCGCGCCCTCACCCGGACTAGCGTCCGGTGGCCATGGGACACCTGGACCACGCCGCCTACGGCTGGCTGACACCCGCACTGTCATACGTGATGGCATCGATCGGCGCCGCCCTCGGCCTGCGCTGCACCGTCCGCGCGCTCGCCGCGACGGGCGCCTCCCGCCGCAACTGGCTCCTCGCCGCCGCCTCCGCCATCGGCACCGGCATCTGGACGATGCACTTCGTCGCGATGCTGGGCTTCGACGTCATCGGCACCGAGATCCACTACAACGTGCCGCTGACCATCCTCAGCCTCGTCGTGGCGATGGCGGTCGTCGGCGCCGGGATCTTCGCCGTCGGCTACGGCAAGAGCCCCCGCCGGGCCCTCGTCCTGGGCGGCCTCACCACCGGCCTGGGCGTCGCCAGCATGCACTACCTCGGCATGGCGGCCCTGCGCCTGCACGGCGAGGTCTCCTACGACCCGCTCGCCGTGGGGCTCTCCGTCGCCATCGCCGTGGTCGCCGCCACCGCCGCGCTGTGGGCCGCGCTCAACATCAGGTCGCCGCTGGCCGTGGCCGGCGCCTCGCTCGTCATGGGGGCCGCCGTCAGCAGCATGCACTACACGGGGATGCTGGCCGTCGCCGTCAGGGTCACCCCCTCGGAGGCGGCCCTGTCCGGAGCCACCGCCACCCAGTTCATCTTCCCGCTCGCGGTCGGGCTCGGCTCCTACCTGTTCATCACCGCCGCCTTCGTCGCGCTCTCGCCGACCGCCGACGAACGTGCCGCCTCCGCCTCCGCCCAGAACCTGGGGGAGCGCGCCGTCGCGCACTGAGCGGGCCGCGCGACACCGCCCCCCCCGCGACCACCACCCCGCCCGCCCGCGACCACCACCCCGCCCCGGCCACCGCCCCGCCCGACACCGCAGCCCGCACCGCCGCACCCGTAGGCACCGCCCCGGAACGAGGAGCCCATGCGCACACCCCGCAGCACACCGGAAGCAGCGGCGCAGCGGCTGCCCGCGCCCCCGGCCCGCGGACGCCGGGCGCACGCCGGGCCCCCTGCCGAGGAGCCGGCGCCGCCGGAGGCCTTCCCGTACGGCCGCCCCGGTCCGGGCGCCGCGCAGGGGCCCCGGCCCCGGCTGCGCCTGCGTCCCCGAACCGTCCGGGCGAAGATCGTCTCGCTGCTGATGGTCCCGGTCGTCTCCCTCCTCGCCCTCTGGGGCTTCGCCACCGTCAGCACCGCCCAGGACATCGCCCGCCTCAGCCGGGTCCAGCGCGTCGACGCCGGGATACGCACCCCCGTCGCGGCCGCCGTCACCGAGCTCCAGGCCGAGCGGCGCATCGCCGTCCGCCTGCTCGCCGACCCCGCCGCCGACCAGCGGGCCGCCCTCGACCAGCAGGCCCGCCGCACCGACGGCGCCGTCCGGCGACTGCGGCTCGGCGACCGGCACACCGTCGCCGACTCCGGCGGCCACCGCGCCGACATCGTGGCGCGCCTGCGCGGGTTCGTCGCTGCCGCCGAGGCCCTGGCACCCGGCCGCGAGGACATCACCGGCCGGCGCACCTCGCCCGAGGCCGCCTACCAGGCGTACACCCGGGCCGTCGACGCCGCCCTGGCCGTGGGCGGGGCCCTCACCGGCGGCGAGGACGCCGAACTCGGCCCCGACGCACGGGTCCTCCTCGAATTCGACCGCGCCGCGGAACTGCTGTCCCGGGAGGACGCCCTGCTCGCCCTGCCGGGCCAGCGCAACGCCGAAACGCTTCGGCAGCTCACCAGCGCCGTCGAGACCCGCCGCACCCTCACCGACTCCGCCGCCCGCGACCTCCCCGCCGGCGGGCGGGCCTCCTGGCAGGCCGTCGCCGAGAGCGCCGTCCACGCTGCCCTCACCGGCGCCGAGGACCGGGCGCTGGCCGCCGGAACGGCCCGCGAGGCCCAGGGGGCGCCCGCCGGTTGGGAGGCCGCCCACGCCTCGGTCGCCGCCTCGATGCGGGAGATCGGCGAGGCGGCGCGCACCGCCGCCGCCGACCGGGCGGACCCGTTCGCCGGGGGAGCGCTCGGCGCGGCCGGGGCCGCCGTACTGTTCGGCCTCGCCGCCGTCGCCGCCTCCCTCGTCATCTCGGTCCGCATCGGGCGTGCGCTGGTGGTGGAACTCGTCTCGCTGCGCAACACCGCCCTGGAGATCGCCCGCCGCAAACTTCCCGATGCCATGGACCGGCTGCGCGCCGGCGAGAAGATCGACGTCGCCGTCGAGACCCCGGCCGGAGCCGCCGCCGACGACGAGATCGCCCAGGTCGGCGAGGCCCTGGCCACCGTCCACCGGGCCGCGCTCAGCGCCGCGGTCGAGCGGGCCGAACTCGCCAGCGGGGTCTCCGGGGTGTTCGTCAACCTGGCCCGCCGCAGCCAGGTCCTCGTCCACAAACAGCTGACCCTGCTCGACTCCATGGAACGCCGCGCCGACGACCCCAACGAGCTCGGCGACCTCTTCCGGCTCGATCACCTCACCACCCGGATGCGCCGCCACGCCGAAAGCCTGATCATCCTGTCGGGAGCGGCCCCGGGGCGGGCCTGGCGCATGCCGATCCCCCTCACGAACGTCGTCCGGGCCGCGGTCTCCGAGATCGAGGACTATCCGCGGGTGGAGGTGCGCGGGCTCGCCGAGGCCGCCGTCGTCGGCGGCGCCGTCGCCGACCTCACCCACCTGCTCGCCGAACTCATCGAGAACGCGACCCAGTTCTCCCCTCCCCACACCAAGGTCCGGGTCAGCGGCGAGCCCGTCGGCGCCGGCTACGTCCTGGAGGTGGAGGACCGCGGCCTGGGCATGGGCCGCGGCCCCCTGAACGACGCCAACCGCCGCATCGAGCAGTCCGAGGCGCTCGACCTCTTCGACAGCGACCGGCTCGGCCTCTTCGTGGTCAGCCGCCTCGCGGCCCGCCACGGGATCCGGGTCCACCTGCGCACCTCACCCTACGGAGGGACCACGGCCGTGGTGCTGCTGCCGAACTCCCTGCTCCAGGGCGCCCTCACGCCCGGCGCCCCCGCACCGGAACCCCGGGAGCGGGCCGCCCGCTCCGCAGCGGGGCAGCCGCCCTCCGCCGAGGAGCCGGTACGGGAGGGGACCCGCGCCCCGGCCGTACGGGAGGAGTCGCACGCGGTCCCGATCCCGGACCGGACCCCCGCCGGGCCGGGGCCGGGGCCGCGTCCCGCCGCGCAGCCGCGCCCGGCCCCCGTGGCGCCGCTCCGGCCGCGCATCCCCGGCGGCGCGGCCGGCCGTACGCCGTCCACCGCGCCGGACGGGCCGTCCGGCGTCCGGGACGTCCCGGACGCCCCGGTGACGGAACTGCCGCGCCGCGTGCGCCAGGCCAGCCTGGTACCGCAGCTGCGCGAGGCTCCCGAGCCCAAGGTCCCGGCCGGCGCCCGCGCCGCCGAGGACCCGCCGGGCCGCAGCCCGGAGCAGGCCCGGGACCGGATGGCGGCCTACCGGGACGGATGGGTCCGGGGGTCCCGGGAGAACGCATCCCACGCCGCCAGTGAAGGAGAAGAACGATGATCGAACACAAGAGGACCGACCTCGACGGAGCCCGCAGGCCCGGCGAACTGGACTGGCTCCTGGACGACCTGGTGACGCGGGTCCGCGAGGTACGGCACGCCGTGGTCCTGTCCAACGACGGGCTGGCGGTCGGCGCCTCCAGCGCACTGAGCCGCGAGGACGCCGAGCACCTGGCCGCAGTGGCCTCCGGCTTCCACAGCCTGGCCAAGGGCGCGGGCCGGCACTTCCACGCCGGGGGCGTGCGCCAGACGATGGTGGAGATGGACGAAGGGTTCCTGTTCGTGGCGGCGGCCGGGGACGGCTCGTGCCTGGCCGTCCTCAGCGCCGCCACCGCGGACATCGGCCTCATCGCCTACGAGATGGCCCGGCTGGTCAAGCAGGTCGGCGAGCACCTCTACACCCCGGCCCGGCTGGCGGCACGCCCGCCGGCCGCCGGCTGAGGGCGGTCCCGGACGTGAACGGCCAGTGGTACGACGCCGACGCGGGCCCGCTGGTCCGCCCGTACGCCATGACCGGCGGGCGGACGAAGCCGGGGCCCCACGGGGTGCGCTTCGACCTGATCGCGCTGGTCGTCGTGGACCCGGAGGGAACCGCCGCGGACGCCGAGGCGCTGCTGGGACCCGAACACCGGTCCCTGCTGCGGCTCTGCCGGTCCGACACCCAGTCGGTGGCGGAGCTGGCCGCCGATGCCGACCTGCCGGTGGGCGTGGTGCGGGTCCTGCTCGGGGACCTGCTGGAGGGCGGGCACGTCAAGGTCAGCAGACCGGTGCCGCCGGCCCGGCTGCCGGACGAGCGGATCCTGCGTGAAGTCATCGACGGATTGCGAGCGCTGTGATGGGACGACACGACGACGGGACCGCGGGCCGCGCCCCGGACACCGACCCCTGGGACGCCGCAGCGGACGCCGAACCCGACGCCGAACCCGATGACGACGGGGAACTGGCCGCCCTGGCGCTGAAGATCCTGGTGGCCGGAGGCTTCGGGGTCGGGAAGACCACGCTGGTGGGCGCCGTCAGCGAGATCCGCCCGCTGCGGACGGAGGAGGCGCTGAGCGAGGCGGGCGAACTGGTCGACGACACGGACGGGGTGGACCAGAAGACCACCACCACCGTGGCCATGGACTTCGGGCGGATCACCATCCGGTCCGGGCTGTCGCTGTACCTGTTCGGGACGCCGGGGCAGGACCGCTTCTGGTTCCTGTGGGACGAGCTGTCGCAGGGCGCGCTCGGCGCCGTGGTGCTCGCTGACACGCGGCGGCTGGAGGACTGCTTCCCGGCGGTCGACTACTTCGAGCACCGGCGGATCCCGTTCGTCGTCGCCGTCAACTGCTTCTCGGACGCGCGGCGGTACGGAGCGCACGACGTGGCGCAGGCGCTGGACCTGAACCGGGGCACGCCGGTCCTGCTGTGCGACGCGCGGGACAAGGACTCGGGGAAGGAAGTGCTGATCAGGCTGGTCGAGTACGCGGGGCGGGTGCACACGGCCCGGCTGCTCGACTCGGTGGAGCCGCAGGCCGACCCGGTGTGAGCCGGCCCGCGGCCCGGCCGGAGGGGGCGGGATCCCCCCGGCGCTCCGGCGGGGCCCTCGTCAGTCCGCCACTCCGGAGGTGGCGATCACCTTGTCGATCGGGACCCGCACGAGGAGCTCGCCCGGGACGGCGTTGCGGCGGCCGAAGGCCTCGCCGCGCTCCTCGCCCATGTAGCGGGCGCCGATCCTGGTGGCCCAGGTGAGCATCGCCTCGGGGTCGTCGGCGTGCTCGCTGATCTCGGCGCGGCCCTGGAGCACGACGTACGCGAACGGCGGCCGGTCGTCGTCGACGCAGAGCGCGACGCGGCCGTCGCGGGCCAGGTTCCGCCCCTTGACGGTGTCCTTGCCCGTGTTGAACACGAAGGAGTCGCCGTCGAGCACGAACCAGACGGGGGCGATGTGCGGACTGCCGTCCTCGCGGACGGTGGAGAGTTTGCCGGTACGGGTGGAATGCGAGGCGAAAGCCCGCCATTCCTCTTGCGTCATCTTCTTCGCCATGGGGACATCCTCCTTGTCGGAAAGGCGCTGGTGGGGAAGGCTGGCGGCACGACTACGCGGGGTGGGGCGCGGCCATGGCGGCGGCGCCCACGGGAGGGGCTCGAAATGGCACTGGACAAGCAGCTCGACTGGCTGCTGGACGACCTGACGCGCAGGGTCCAGCAGGTGCGGCACGCGGTGGTGCTGTCCAACGACGGCCTGGTGACGGGCGCGAGCGCGGGGCTGGCACGGGAGGACGCGGAACACCTGGCGGCCGTCGCGGCCGGTCTGCAGAGCCTGGCCAAGGGCTCGGGCCGGCACTTCCGGGCCGGGGAGGTCCGGCAGACGATGGTGGAGTACGACGAGGGGGTCCTGTTCGTCATGGCGGCGGGCGCGGGCAGCTGCCTGTGCGTGCTGAGCGCCTCCGAGGCCGACATCGGTCAGGTCGCGTACGAGATGACGCTGCTGGTCAACCGGGTGGGGGAACACCTGGGGGTCGCGGAGCGGCGGCTGACCGGCGGCTGAGCAGGCGGCCGGCCGGGGGCCGCGCGGTTCATGCCCCCGAGGTTGTCCACAGGCCTGACATCCTGTCGTTGCACTGCGTTACGGTCTTCACAGAGAGTAATCACAGCTCGTGGGGGAGGACCGTAATGATGCGCATGGGGACCGTAGGCCGGGACGACGTGGCCATCGGTGTGGCAGGAGAGGCGGCTGAGGCCGCCATCGCAGCCATGGCCGCGA
The DNA here is from genome assembly GCF_055587105.1 of Streptomyces sp. NPDC048461. Taxonomy (NCBI): domain Bacteria; kingdom Bacillati; phylum Actinomycetota; class Actinomycetes; order Kitasatosporales; family Streptomycetaceae; genus Streptomyces; species Streptomyces sp. NPDC048461. Next base: position 64,367 of record NZ_JBVJGW010000015.1, read on the forward strand.
CCACGGCCGTGGCTGTGGCCGTCTCCGGGAGCGTGGCCGTGACCGAGGCCGCGCAGCCGGAGGGGCGTGCGGGTGCGTCGGTGGGCGGAGTGCAGGCCGCGGGGGAACTGGGCCTGAGCCGGAGCGAGTTCGCCCGGGCCGTTCAGCTCGGGATCGTACGGGCGGGCCCGCCCGCCGCCGGGGGAGCCGCGCGCTACGCCCGGGCCGAACTGGCCCGGGCCCGGGCCGCCGAGGGCTCGCCGGCCGTCCTGCGCGGACGGCTGGAGACCGTGGCCGGGGCGGAGGCCGCGGCGACGGTGCTGGGCGTCGGCCCGAGCCGGTTCACGCGGCTCGCGCGGTGCGGGCACGTCGTCCCGGTCGGCTACCGGATCAACCGCTACCGGGCGGTGGTCTGGCTCTACCTGGCCGGGGAGCTGCGGGAGTTCGCCGTCCGGGAACCGGGGATGCTGCGCGGGAGCGCGCCCCCGGCCGACCGGGAGCTGATGACGGCCAAGGCGGACCTGCGGCCGCGGAAGTGGCGCGGCCGGCACGTGGGGCTGCTGCTGAGACGGACTGCCGACCCGTGGGAACGGGCGGCCGTGCTGGCCTCCGTACTGCCGGAGCACGACGTGCGCGACGCCGTTCCCGATCCGGCGGAGCGCATCGTCCTGGCCGCGCTCGCCCCTCCCCCTCCGTACGGCCACCCGCAGGCTCCGGCGGCGGCCGCCGTGGCGGAGCGGCTGTTGCGTGCCGAGCCGCCGGACGAGGTCGACTGGTACCGCACCAGCCTGGACTTCGCCCTGGCGGGGGCGCGCGGTCAGTCGAAGTCGACGGGGGAGAGGGGGCCGACGTAGACCCAGGCGCCGTCCTCCCGGGCGAAGGCGCTGTGCTCGTGCAGGGAACCGGTGTGCCGACCCTCGCGGTAGTGCGCCCGGAACTCCACCGAGCCCTCCGTCTCGAACATTCCGCCGCGCTCGGTGGCGAGGATCTCCAGCCGGTCCCACCGCTGTTCCGGGTCCAGGTCGAGCCGGCCCGGCCGGGTCGAGGGATGCCAGGAGCGCAGCAGGTAGGCGGTGTCGCCGACGGCGAAGGCGCTGAACCGGGAGCGCATCAGCCGCTCGGCGGTGGGGGCCTGCCGGTCACCGGAGTGGAAGCGGCCGCAGCACTCCGGGTAGGCGGCGGGCAGCCCGCAGGGGCAGGGGAGGGCCGGGGTGGGCATGGGCGAGCTCAGTTCTCGGGAGAGGCTTCGGAAGCGGGGGAGGAGGAGGGGGCCGCAGCGGTCGGCTTCGCCGCGTAGGGGCGGAAGAGGCCCTCCTGGACGACGGAGACCAGCAGCCTGCCCTCCACGTCGTAGATGCGGCCACGGGCCAGGCCGCGGCCGCCGTGCGCGATGGGCGACTCCTGGTCGTAGAGGAACCACTCGTCCGCCCGGAACGGCCGGTGGAACCACATGGCGTGGTCGAGGCTCGCCATGTCGAAACCGCGCATCCCCCACAGGGGTTCCACCGGGATGCGCACGGCGTCCAGGAGGGTCATGTCACTGGCGTAGGTGAGGGCGCAGGTGTGCACGAGCGGGTCGTCGCCCAGCGGGCCGACGGCGCGCATCCACACCGCGCTGCGCGGATCGGCGTCCTTGAGCTCCTCCGGAGTCCAGCGGAGCCGGTCCACGTAGCGGATGTCGAAGGGCTGGCGGCGGGCCATCCGCTCCAGCGCCTCGGGCAGGGCCCCCAGGTGCTCGCGGATCTCGTCCGCGACCTTGGGGAGCGTGTCCGGATGGGGGAAGTCGAGGCGGGGCGGCAGCTGGTGTTCGATGCCGCCCTCCTCCGGATGATGGAAGGAGGCGGTGAGGTTGAAGATCGTCTTGCCCTGCTGGACCGCGGTGACCCGGCGCGTGGTGAAGGACCGCCCGTCGCGCACGCGCTCCACCTGGTACACGATCGGCACCCCGGGAATGCCGGGGCGCAGGAAGTACGCGTGCAGCGAGTGGACGGGGCGGTCGCTCTCGGTGGTGCGCCCCGCCGCGACCAGCGCCTGGCCGGCGACCTGGCCGCCGAAGACCCGCTGGAGGGACTCCTGCGGGCTGGCACCGCGGAAGATGTTGACCTCGATCTGCTCCAGGTCGAGCAGGTCGACGAGTCTCTCGGCGGGGTTCGTCATCAGGGGATCTCCACTGTCTGGTCCGGTGTCTGGTCCGGCGGGTCCGGAGGCCCTGCCGGGTCCGGTGGCTGCGGCGGCTCCGGCGGGGTCGTGCGGGTTGGCGGGCGGCGGGGGCTCAGAGTTGGCCGAGCTCGCCCACCGAGGTGACGCGCAGGACCGCGCGGCCCTCCTCGTCGGACGCGGCGAGGTCGACCTCGGCGCTGATGCCCCAGCCATGGTCCCCGTTGGGGTCCGCGAAGGTCTGGCGGACGCGCCACAGGCCGTGCGCCGCGTCCTCCTCGATCTGCAGGAGCTTGGGTCCGCGCGCGTCCGGGCCGGTGCCCAGGTCGTCGTACTCGTCCCAGTACCCGTCCATGGCCTCGCCCCAGGCGTCGGCGTCCCAGCCGGACTCGGCGTCCAGCTCGCCCAGCACGTTGACGTGGTCCAGGGCGGCCAGCTCCACCCGGCGGAACATGGCGTTGCGGACCAGGACGCGGAAGGCGCGCGCGTTCGCGGTGACCGGCTTGACCTGGTCCGCCTTCTCCTGGGCCTGCTCCGCCGTCTCCACCTCGGGGTTCGCCAGCTGCTCCCATTCGTCCAGCAGGCTGGAGTCGACCTGGCGGACCAGCTCGCCGAGCCAGGCGATCAGGTCCTGGAGGTCCTCGGACTTCAGGTCGTCGGGAATGGTGTGGTCCAGGGCCTTGAAGGCACTGGCCAGGTAGCGCAGCACGATGCCCTCGGTACGGGCCAGCTCGTAGTAGGAGGTGAACTCGGTGAACGTCATCGCGCGCTCGTACATGTCGCGGATGATCGACTTCGGGGACACGGGGTGGTCCCGCACCCACGGGTGGCTCTTCGCGTACACGTCGTAGGCGTGGAAGAGGAGCTCTTCGAGCGGCTTGGGATAGGTGATGTCCTGGAGCCGCTCCATCCGCTCCTCGTACTCCACCCCGTCGGCCTTCATCTGCCCGATCGCCGTGCCGCGTTCCTTGTTCTGCTGCGCGGCGAGGATCTGGCGCGGGTCGTCGAGGGTGGACTCGACGACCGACACCATGTCCAGCGCGTACGAGGGGGACTCCGGGTCCAGCAGGTCGAACGAGGCCAGCGCGAAGGTCGACAGCGGCTGGTTCAGCGCGAAGTCCTGCTGGAGGTCGACGGTGAGCCGGATGCTGCGGCCCTCCGCGTCGGGGGTGTCCAGCTTCTCGACGACCCCGCCGTCCAGCAGCGAACGGTAGATCGCGATGGCCCGGCGGATGTGCCGCAGCTGTGCCTTGCGCGGTTCGTGGTTGTCCTCGAGGAGGTGGCGCATCGCCGCGAAGGCGTCGCCGGGCCGGGCGATGACCGACAGCAGCATGATGTTGGTGACCTTGAAGCGCGAGGTCAGCGCCTCCGGGTCGGCGGCGATGAGCTTCTCGAAGGTGGTGTCCGACCAGGCGACGAAGCCCTCGGGAGCCTTCTTGCGCACCACCTTGCGGCGCTTCTTCGGGTCGTCGCCCGCCTTCGCGAGGGCCTTCTCGTTCTCGATGACGTGCTCGGGCGCCTGGGCGACCACGTAGCCCGCCGTGTCGAAGCCGGCCCGGCCGGCCCGGCCGGCGATCTGGTGGAACTCGCGGGCGCGCAGCGTCCGGACCCGGCTGCCGTCGTACTTGGTGAGTGCGGTGAACAGCACGGTGCGGATGGGAACGTTGACGCCGACGCCGAGGGTGTCGGTGCCGCAGATGACCTTCAGCAGACCGGCCTGGGCGAGCTTCTCCACCAGGCGCCGGTACTTGGGCAGCATCCCGGCGTGGTGCACGCCGATGCCGTGCCGCACGTAGCGGGAGAGGTTCTGCCCGAACTTGGTCGTGAAGCGGAAGTTGCCGATGAGCTCGGAGATCTTGTCCTTCTCCTCGCGGGTGCACATGTTGATGCTCATGAGCGACTGCGCCCGCTCGACCGCCTGGGCCTGGGTGAAGTGCACGATGTAGACCGGCGCCTGCCGGGTCTCCAGCAGCTCGGTGATCGTGTCGGTGATCGGCGTGGTGACGTACTCGTACGAGAGCGGGACCGGCCGCGTGGCGGAGCGGACCATGGAGGTGGGACGCCCGGTGCGCCGGGTCAGGTCCTCCTCGAACCGCTTCATGTCGCCGAGGGTGGCCGACATCAGCACGAACTGTGCCTGCGGCAGTTCCAGCAGCGGGATCTGCCACGCCCAGCCGCGGTCCGGCTCGGCATAGAAGTGGAACTCGTCCATGACGACCTGGCCGATGTCGGCGTGCTTGCCGTCGCGCAGGGCGATGGAGGCGAGGACCTCGGCGGTACAGCAGATCACCGGGGCGTCCGCGTTCACGGAGGCGTCGCCGGTCAGCATGCCGACGTTCTCGGTGCCGAAGAGCTTGCACAGGTCGAAGAACTTCTCCGACACGAGCGCCTTGATGGGGGCCGTGTAGAAGGTCACCTTGTCCTGGGCCAGGGCCGTGAAGTGTGCGCCCGCGGCGACCAGGCTCTTGCCGGAGCCGGTCGGGGTGGACAGGATCACGTTCGCGCCGGAGACGACCTCGATCAGCGCCTCCTCCTGTGCCGGGTACAGGGTGATGCCCTGGCCCTCGGCCCACGAGGAGAAGGCCTCGAAGAGGGCGTCGGGGTCGGCAGACGGCGGGAGCTGATCAATGAGGGTCACACCCCCCATCTTGCCTGGCTTCCCCCCGGATGCGGGAACCGGCGGACGGAACGAAGATCGTCAACGGTACGCTGTGCCGTCGATGCGGCCCGATCGACTCCGTCGACCGGGCCCGACCAGCACACCACCGGGGCGGGGAACGATCATGATGGGTCCGGCGCACTCACTGTCCGGCGCGGCAGCCTGGCTGGGGGTGGGAGCGGCGACGGCGGCCTCCGGATACCCGATGCCGTGGCCGGTCCTCGTCGTCGGCGCGCTGATCTGCGCCGGAGCGGCCCTGGCCCCCGACCTGGACCACAAGTCGGCGACGATCTCGCGCGCCTTCGGTCCGCTCTCCCGCGGCCTGTGCGAGGTGGTCGACAAGATCTCCTACGGCGTCTACAAGGCGACCCGCTCCCCGAGGGACGCCCGCCGCACCGGCGGCCACCGGACCCTGACGCACACCTGGCTCTGGGCGGTCCTGATCGGCGCCGGCGCCTCCGCCCTGGCCGTCACCACCGACCGGTGGGGCGTGCTCGCGCTCCTCTTCGTCCACCTCGTGCTGGCCGTGGAAGGACTGCTCTGGCGGGCCGCCCGGATGTCGAGCGACATCCTGGTCTGGCTGCTCGGCGCCACCAGCGCCTGGATCCTGGCCGGCGTGCTCGACCAGCCGGGCAACGGCGCGGGCTGGCTGTTCGACGCCCCCGGCCAGGAGTACCTGTGGCTCGGCCTGCCGATCATGCTCGGAGCCCTGGTCCACGACATCGGCGACGCCCTGACCGTCTCCGGCTGCCCCGTCCTGTGGCCGCTGCCGATCGCCGGCAAGCGCTGGTACCCGATCGGTCCGCCCAAGCCGATGCGCTTCCGGGCGGGCAGCTGGGTGGAGCTCAAGGTGCTCATGCCGGTGTTCGTGCTGGCCGGCGGCTTCGGCGGAGCCTCCGCCCTCGGCTTCATCTGATCCCCCGGCGGGGTCACCCCCCCCGGCATGCACGAAGCCCCCGGCACCCGCTGATGCGGGTGCCGGGGGCCTCGTGCACGGCCGCGCCCCGCGGCCGGCCGCCGGTCCGGTCAGCCGTGCCAGGAGCGCCACAGCGACGCGTACGCTCCGTCGGCCGCCACCAGCTCGTCGTGCGAGCCGAGTTCGCTGATCCGGCCGCCCTCGACCACCGCGATCACGTCCGCGTCGTGCGCCGTGTGCAGCCGGTGGGCGATCGCGATGACCGTGCGGCCGTCCAGCACCCGGGCGAGCGAGCGCTCCAGGTGCCGCGCCGCGCGCGGGTCCAGCAGCGACGTGGCCTCGTCCAGGACCAGCGTGTGCGGATCGGCCAGCACCAGCCGCGCCAGCGCGACCTGCTGCGCCTGCGCCGGGGTCAGTGCCGCGCCGCCGGAACCGACCTCGGTGTCCAGACCGGCCTCCAGGGCCCGCGCCCATCCCCCCGCGTCGACCGCCTCCAGCGCCGACCACAGCTCCGCGTCGCCGGCGCCCGTACGCGCGAGGCGCAGGTTGTCCCGCAGCGAGCCCACGAACACGTGGTGCTCCTGGTTGACCAGCGCCACGTGCTCGCGCACCCGCTCCGCCGGCATCCGCGACAACTGCGCCCCGCCGAGGGTGACCTCGCCGGTCCGGGGCGCGTAGATGCCCGCCAGGAGCCGCCCCAGCGTGGACTTGCCCGCGCCCGAAGGGCCGACCAGCGCCATCCGGGTCCCCGGCGGCACCGCCATCGACACGCGGTGCAGGACGTCCACGCCCTCCCGGTAGCCGAAATGCACCTCCTCCGCGCGGACCGTCCGGCCCTCCGGGGCGACGGCCTCGTCACCCGCGTCCGGCTCGATCTCCCGCACGCCCACCAGGCGCGCCAGGGACACCTGCGCGATCTGCAGCTCGTCGTACCAGCGCAGGATCAGCCCGATCGGATCGACCATCATCTGCGCCAGCAGCGCCCCCGTGGTCATCTGCCCCACCGAGATCCAGCCACGCAGCACGCAGTAGCCGCCGACCAGCAGGACCGAGCCGAGGATCGTCATGTAGGTGACGTTCACGACGGGGAAGAGGACCGTCCGCAGGAACAGCGTGTAGCGCTCCCAGGCCGTCCACTCCTTGATCCGCCGCTCCGACAGCGAGATCCGCTCTCCTCCCAGGCGGTGCGCCTCGACCGTGCGGCCCGCGTCGACCGTCTCGGAGAGCACGGCCGCGACGGCTGCGTACCCCGCCGACTCCGACCGGTACGCGGAGGGCGCCCGCCGGAAGTACCAGCGGCAGCCGATCACCAGGACCGGCAGCGCCACCAGCGCGGCCAGCGCCAGCGGGGGCGCCGTCACCGCGAGCGCCCCGAAGAGCAGCCCCGCCCACACCACGCCGATGGCCAGCTGCGGCACCGCCTCGCGCATGGCGTTGGCCAGCCGGTCGATGTCGGTGGTGATCCGCGACAGCAGGTCACCGGTGCCGGCCCGCTCCAGGACGCCCGGAGGCAGCCCCACCGACCGCACCAGGAAGTCCTCGCGCAGGTCGGCCAGCATCTCCTCGCCGAGCACCGCCCCGCGCAGCCGGACCAGCCGGACGAAGGAGGTCTGCACGGCGAGCGCCACCGCGAACAGCAGCGCCACCTGCCCCAGATGGAGCTCGCGCACCCCCGCCGTCAGGTCGTCCACGACCCGGCCCAGCAGGTACGGGCCGGCCATGGAGGCGATCACCGCGACCGCGTTGACCGTCACCAGCAGCACGAAGGCCCGCCGGTGGCGCCGGAACAGCCCGCGCACATAGCCCCGTACGGTCGCCGACGTGCCCACGGGCAGGGTCGCGGCCGATTCGGGGGCCGCCGGATCGTAGTCCGGCGGAGCCACGCCGATCATGCGGACTCCTCGATCTCTGTGAGTGCTTCTTCGAGCTCGGTCAGTTCGCACCGTGCGAGCCGCTGTTCCTCTTCCGTCTCGCGGGTGACGACCGCCCGGTAGAGCGGTTCGCCGTGCAGCAGCTCGCGGTGCGTACCGGTCGCCGCCACCACGCCCCCGTGGATCAGGACGACCCGGTCGGCGCGGTCCAGCAGCAGCGGCGAGGACGCCAGCACCACGGTGGTGCGACCGGCGCGCAGGGCCGCGATGCCGTCCGCGATCCGTGCCTCCGTGTGCGAGTCGACCGCCGACGTCGGCTCGTCCAGTACCAGCACCTCGGGGTCGGTCACCAGCGACCGCGCCAAGGCGAGGCGCTGGCGCTGCCCGCCGGACAGCGACCGGCCGCGCTCGGTGATCCGCGCGTCCATCGGGTCGTCGACCCCGTCCGGGGCGGCCTGCGCCAACGCGTCCAGCACGTCCGCGCACCGGGCGGCCTCCAGCGCGGCCGCCGGTTCGACCGCTCCCGAGGCCGGTACGTCGAACAGCTCGCGCAGCGTGCCCGACAGCAGCACCGGGTCCTTGTCCTGTACGAGGACCAGCGTGCGCGCGGTGTCCAGCGCGAGCTCGTCCAGCGCGACCCCGCCCAGCAGTACCGAGGCGCCGCCGTCCCCGTCCATCGGGTGCCCGCCCAGCCGTTCGGCGAGCCGTCCCGCGAGGTCCGGGTCCCCGCACACCACGGCGGTGAACCGGCCCGTCGGCGCGAGCAGCCCGGTCTGCGGGTCGTACAGGTCGGCTCCCGGCGCGGGCGCGTCCGGAACCGGGCGCGCCCCCTGCTCCGCGGCTTCCGGCTCACCGGCCTCCGCGCGCGTCAGCGACAGCACCCGGGCGGCCCGTTCGGCGGAGGGGCGGGAGAAGGAGTACGCCATGGCGATCTCCTCGAAGTGCCGCAGCGGGTAGAGCAGCGTGGCCACCGCGCTGAACGCGGCCACGAGTTCACCCACCGCGATGCGCCCGTCGACGACCAGCGTGGCCCCGTACCAGACGACCGTGATCAGCAGCGCGCCCGGCAGGAGCACCTGGATCGCGGAGATCAGCGCCCACATCCGGGCGCTGCGCACGGCGGCCTTGCGGACCTCCTGCGACGCCTCGCGGTAGCGGGCGAGGAACAGCTCCTCGCCGCCGATTCCGCGCAGCACCCGCAGCCCCGCGACCGTGTCCGAGGCCAGCTCGGTCGCCCTGCCCGCCTTCTCCCGCTGGAAGTCGGCGCGCCGGGTGGCCCGCGGCAGCAGCGGCAGCGCGGCCAGGGCGACCACGGGGACGCCGATCGCGACGACCACGCCGAGGGCGGGGGCGTAGAAGAGCAGACCGACGCAGACGAGGACGACGGCGAAGGCCGCGGCGAGGAACCGGGACACGGCTTCGACGAACCAGCCGATCTTCTCCACGTCGCCCGTGGAGACCGCGATCACCTCACCGGCGGCGACCCGCCGGCTCAGCGCGGAACCCAGCTCGGCCGTCTTGCGCGCGAGCAGCTGCTGCACGCGGGCGGCGGCGGTGATCCAGTTGGTGACGGCGGTGCGGTGGAGCATCGCGTCGCCGACGGTGATGGCGGCGCCGAGCAGGAGGAGCAGGCCCCCGACGAGCAGCAGCCGGTGCGCGTCGCGGTCCACGACCGCGTCGACGCCGAGGCCCAGGGCGTACGGGAGTCCGGCGATGCCGGAGAAGTGCAGCAGGCCCCAGCACAGGCTCTTGGCCTGCCCGCCGAGTTGGCCGCGTCCGAGCCACACGAGGAACCGGGGACCGGAGCGGGCGTCGGGTACCCCGGGGTCCGGATACGGAAGATCACTGATCTGCATGACGCCCCAAGACGGTCGAGTGGTTCAAACCGTGCAAGGTTCGCCTTCCGGACCCGTTCCCGGCAATCGATTTTCCACCCGGGGGCGGGCATCGCGCTGCGTCCCTCCCGTTCAGGGGCGGGTGGCGTGCTCCAGTTCGAGCAGGGCCGAGTAGTAGCTCCGCCCGGTGGCCCGGTCCATGCCCACCTCGCACATGCGGTTCGCCGACAGGTGCGCGTCGAACGAACGCGCCGTCACCTCGGCGGCCTCCCGGGCCGTCGCCGAGGCCGCCAGCTCCGGGTGCAGCATGCCGCGGTCGCCCGCGAAGGCGCAGCAGCCGGCGTCGTCCGGTACGACCACCTCGTCGGCGCACGCCGCCGCGACCGCGAACAGCTGTGCCTCGTCGCCCAGGTGCCGCATCGAGCACGTGGGGTGGAGCACGGCCGATCCGGCGGTGCGCCGGACCTCCAGGTGCGGCAGCAGTTCCTCCGCCGCCCAGACGACCGAGTCGACGACGGTGAGTTCCGCGTGCAGCGCCCGGTTGTCGTCCGTCAGGTACGGGACCACCTCGTGGGCGATGCCCAGGGTGCAGGAGGAGGCGTCGACCACCAGCGGCAGCCGCCCGCCGGCCGTCCAGCCCCAGGCCGCCTCGACGATCCGGTTGGCCATCACCCGGTTCCCCGCCTCGTACCCCTTGGAGTGCCAGATCGTCGCGCAGCAGGTGCCGTGCACGTCGCGGGGGATCCACACCGGCTTGCCGGCCCGCTGCGACACGGCCACCACGGCCTCCGGCAGGGAGGGGCCGGGGCGGCCGTCCGGGCCGCCGAAGATCCGGTTGACGCAGGCCGGGTAGTAGACGGCCGCGGCGCCCACCCGCGGGGTGACGGGCAGCCGCCGGGCCGCGGCGCCGGGGAGCTGCGGCAGCCACTGCGGTACGAGGTCCGGGCGTACGGCCCTGCGCGCGGCCCCCGTGACGGCTTCGAGCAGCCCGTCCCCGACCCGGTCGCTGATCTTCGCGGCGGCGGCCACGGCCAGCCGGGCCGCCGTCTCCACGGCCGCGAACCGCCGCGCGGCGAGCGCGGCCGCCCGCTCCTCGCGGGCGCTGTGCCGCCGGTGGCGGAAGTCCTTCATCAGGGCGCCGGTGTCGATGCCGACCGGGCAGGCGAGCTTGCAGGTGGAGTCGCCGGCGCAGGTGTCGACCGCGTCGTAGCCGTAGGCGTCGAGCAGGGCGTCCAGCACGGGGGAGCCCGGTTGCTGGCGGGTCATCTCGCGCCGCAGCACGATCCGCTGGCGCGGCGTGGTCGTCAGGTCCTCGCTGGGGCAGGTCGGTTCGCAGAAGCCGCACTCGATGCACGGGTCGGCCGGCGCCTCCACCCGCGGGATCGTCTTCAGCCCGCGCAGGTGGGCGCGCGGGTCGCGGTCGAGGACGATGCGCGGGGCGAGCACCCCGTCCGGGTCCATGACCCGCTTGGTGCGCCACATCAGCTCGGTGGCCTTCGGGCCCCATTCCCGTTCGAGGAAGGGCGCCATGTTGCGTCCGGTGGAGTGCTCGGCCTTCAGCGAACCGTCGAAGCGCTCCACGGTGAGCCGGCAGAAGGCATCCATGAAGGCCGCGTACCGCTCGACGTCGCAGGGGTCGGCGGCGTCGAAGGCGAGCAGGAAGTGCAGGTTGCCGTGCGCCGCGTGGCCGGCGACGGCCGCGTCGAAGCCGTGCAGGGCCTGGAGTTCGAGGAGGGCCGCGCAGGCCTCGGCCAGCCGCGAGGGCGGCACGGCGAAGTCCTCGGTGATCAGGGTGGTGCCCGGGGCGCGGGCACCGCCGACGGCGGTGACGAAGGCCTTGCGGGCGGTCCAGTAGCCGCTGATGGTCCTCGCGTCCCAGGTGAAGGCGTTGGTCACGGAGGCGGCCGGCGCGACCAGGTCCAGCCGCGCGAGGACCTCGGCCGCGCGGCGCTCGCAGGCGGCGCGTCCCGCCTCGTCCGGCGCCCGGAACTCCACCAGCAGCGCCGTGGTCTCCCGCGGCAGGTCCGCCCAGTCGGCGGGCACGCCCGCGACGCTGACCGAGGCGCGCAGGGTGTTGCCGTCCATCAGCTCGACGGCGAGGGCGCCCGCCTCGTTGAACAGCGGGACGGCGGCGGCCGCGGCCGGAAGGGAGGGGAAGAACAGCAGGCCGGTGCAGAGCTCGCGGTCCAGGGGGAGCGTGTCGAAGACGACTTCCGAGATGAAGCCGAGGGTGCCCTCCGATCCGACCGCGAGACCGCGCAGGACCTCGACGGGGGTGGCGCCGTCCAGGTAGGCGTCCAGGCGGTAGCCGGTGGTGTTCTTGATCTCGTACTTGGCGCGGATCCGGGCGACGAGCTCGGGGTCGTCCTCGATCTCCCGCTTGATCTCCATCAGCCCGCGGCACAGGGCCGGTTCCGCGCGGGCCAGCTCCTCGTCGGCGAGCGGGTCGGCGGTGTCCACCACCGTCCCGGTCGGCAGGACGAAGGTGAGGGAGGAGAGGGTGCGGTACGAGTTCCTCGTGGTCCCCGCCGTCATGCCGGAGGCGTTGTTCGCGACGACCCCGCCGAGGGTGCAGGCGATGGCGCTGGCCGGGTCGGGGCCGAGGATCCGCCCGTGCCGGGCCAGCGCGGCATTGGCCCGTACGACGGTGGTTCCGGGGCGGATGCGGGCGCGCCGGCCCTCGTCCAGCACCTCGACGCCGGCCCAGTGGCGGCGCACGTCCACGAGGATGTCCTCGCCCTGAGCCTGGCCGTTGAGCGAGGTCCCGGCCGCGCGGAAGACGACTTCGCGCTGCCTGCCGTGGGCGTAGGAGAGGACCGCGGAGACGTCGTCGATGTCCTCGGCGATCACGACGACCTGGGGCACGAAGCGGTAGGGGGAGGCGTCCGAGGCGTAGCGGACCAGGTCGGACACCTTCCACAGGACCTTCTCCGCGCCGAGCAGCTCGGTCAGCTCGGTGCGCAGGGGCTCCGGGGTGCCGCCGGCCCGGTGTTCGGGCAGCCGGTCGGGCGTGGGGCCGCCGATGCCGCGCGGGCGCAGGGCTCCCGGCTTCGGTTCCAGCATCGGCATGTCCGACCCCTCGCCTCGTCGCGGCCCACGAGGGGCCTACCGGCAGGCACCCTCCGGCGGAGCGTCCGCCAGGGCGTTCAGCAGCCCGCCGAGCATCTCGCGCTGATCGGCGGTCAACGGAGCCAGGATCTCCTCCGCGGCGTCGGTTCGCGCGTTGCGCAGGCGGCGCAGCGTGGCGCGGCCGGCGTCCGTGAGCTCGATCCTTATGACCCGCCGGTTCGCGGGGTCCGGCGCGCGGCGCACGCAGTCCGCCGCCTCCAGGCCGTCCACGAGCGTGGTGACGGCGCGGGGGACGACCTCCAGACGGGCGGCGAGGTCCGCCATCCGGGGCGGCTGCGCGCCTTCGTAGTGCGAGACCAGGCGCAGCAGGCGGCCCTGGGCGGGCGTGATGCCGAGCGGCTCCATGTGGCGCTTCTGGATGCGGTGGAGCCGACGGGTCAGGCGCAGCAGCTGCTCGGCGAGAACGCCGTCTGTGGTGTCGGTCTCGGAAGGTGTCCTCATACTGGGAAACAGTATCAGGACCGGATTCATTGTGAGTATAGGTAACAATGAGCTATGCTCATTCGAGTCTCGTCAGAAGGAGGCCCATGCGCCCCGAAGAACCGAAGTGGACCCCATCGAACGAATCCCTCGACCCCACCCGCCCCGCCCCGGCGGAGCAGCCCCGCGAGCTGCGCCGCATCGTCTCCCTCTTCCGGCCGTACCGGGGCCGCCTCGCCGTCGTCGGTCTCCTGGTCGGCGCCTCCTCGCTGGTCGGGGTCGCCTCGCCGTTCCTGCTCCGGGAGATCCTCGACGTCGCGATCCCGCAGGGCCGCACCGGGCTGCTCAGCCTCCTCGCGCTCGGCATGATCCTCACCGCCGTGGTCACCAGCGTCTTCGGCGTGCTCCAGACCTACATATCGACCACGGTCGGCCAGCGCGTCATGCACGACCTGCGCACCGCCGTCTACGCCCAGCTCCAGCGGATGCCGCTGGCCTTCTTCACCCGCACCCGCACCGGCGAGGTGCAGTCCCGCATCGCCAATGACATCGGCGGCATGCAGGCCACGGTCACCTCGACCGCGACCTCGCTCGTCTCCAACCTGACGGCCGTCATCGCCTCGGTCGTCGCCATGCTCGCGCTCGACTGGCGGCTCACGCTCGTCTCGCTGCTGCTGCTCCCCGTCTTCGTGTGGATCAGCCGGCGGGTCGGCCGCGAGCGTAAGAAGATCACCATGCAGCGCCAGAAGCAGATGGCCGCGATGGCCGCGACCGTCACCGAGTCGCTGTCCGTGAGCGGCATCCTGCTCGGCCGCACCATGGGCCGCTCCGACTCGCTGACCTCGTCCTTCTCCGACGAGTCCGAGAAGCTCGTCAGCCTGGAGGTGCGCTCCAGCATGGCCGGGCGCTGGCGGATGTCCACCATCGGCATCGTCATGGCCGCCATGCCCGCCCTGATCTACTGGGCGGCCGGTTTCGCGCTGCAGACCGGCGCGCCCTCGCTCTCCGTCGGCACCCTCGTCGCCTTCGTCACCCTCCAGCAGGGCCTGTTCCGGCCCGCCGTGAGCCTGCTGTCGACCGGTGTGCAGATCCAGACCTCGCTCGCCCTGTTCGCCCGCATCTTCGAGTACCTCGACCTTCCGGTGGACATCACGGAACGCGAGGACGCGGTGCGCCTGGGGCGGGCCGCGGGCGAGGTCCGGCTGGAGTCCGTGGACTTCGCGTACGACACGGAGAACGGGCCCGCCCTGAAGGGGATCCACATCACCGTCCCGGCCGGCAGCTCCCTCGCCGTCGTCGGCGCGACGGGCTCCGGGAAGAGCACCCTGAGCTACCTCGTGCCCCGGCTCTACGACGTGACCGGCGGACGGGTGGCCCTGGACGGCGTCGACGTCCGTGACCTGGACTTCGACTCGCTGGCCCGCTCCATAGGCGTGGTCTCCCAGGAGACCTACCTCTTCCACGCCTCGGTCGCCGACAACCTGCGCTTCGCCAAGCCGGACGCCACCGACGAGGAGATCGCCGACGCGGCCCGGGCGGCCCAGATCCACGACCACATCGCATCCCTGCCGGACGGGTACGACACCCTCGTCGGCGAGCGCGGCTACCGGTTCTCCGGGGGTGAGAAGCAGCGGCTCGCCATCGCCCGCACGATCCTGCGGGACCCCCCGGTGCTCATCCTCGACGAGGCCACCAGCGCCCTGGACACCCGCACGGAACACGCCGTCCAGCAGGCCATCGACAACCTCTCCGCGGGCCGCACCACCATCACCATCGCGCACCGCCTGTCCACCGTCCGCGACGCCGACCAGATCGTGGTCCTCGACGCGGGGCGAATAGCCGAGCGCGGCACGCACGAAGAGCTGCTGGAGGCGGAGGGACGCTACGCCGCCCTGGTCCGCCGGGACCGGGACGCCGCGCTGGCGCCGGTGGCGGCGCCGGACGCGGCCCGCGGGGCGGGAGCTGCGCAGGGTGCCGAGCTCGCTCCGATAAACGTGTGATCGTATGACCGGTGCACGGGTGGGGTGCCGGAAATGTGACACTTCGCGGGTTAGCGTTCCCGCATGCGTCATGAGTACCTGCCGCCACCACAGCGCCGTTCCCGGCTGACCCGTCGGGGCCGGCTGGCGCTCTTCCTCGGTACGCTCCTCGCGATCGGGGCGGTGGCCCTGATACCGCTGCTACGGGGTGCGGACGCCCCGGAAAAGCCCCGGATGCTGGTGATCCCCGAGGGCTGGCGGGCCTCCCAGGTGTACGCCGCGGTCGACCGCGAGCTCGCACTCCCCGCCGGCTCGGCGAAGGCCGCGGCGGCGACCGCGGGACTGGCGCTGCCCGCGGAGGCGAAGGGCAATCCGGAGGGCTACCTCTTCCCGGCGACGTACCCGGTGACCTCGAAGTCCACGCCGGCCGGCCTCCTCGCGTACATGGTGCAGACGGCGAACCGGAAGCTCGCCACCCGGGCCGTCGCGGACGGCGGAAGGGTGCACGGGATGACCCCGTACCAGACGGCGACGCTGGCCAGCGTCATCCAGGCCGAGGCCGACAGCCGTGCCGACATGGGCAAGGTCGCCCGGGTGGTGCACAACCGGCTGGCGAAGTCGATGCCGCTCCAGATGGACTCCACGATCAACTACGCGCTGAACCGCAGCACGGTCGACACCACGCTGGCGGAGACGCGCATCGACAGCCCCTTCAACTCCTACGAACGCCAGGGCCTGCCGCCCACGCCGATCGACAGCCCCGGGCTGGAGGCCATGGCGGCCGCCGTCGCCCCGACGCCCGGCGACTGGCTGTTCTTCGTGACGGTCAAGCCGGGGGACACGCGCTTCTCGGCGACGTACGAGGAGCACAAGAAGCACGTGGCGGAGTTCAACCGTCTTCGCGCCGCCGCGGGCGCCGGAACCAAGGCGGGGCCTCCCGCGCACTGACGCCCCGACCGGGGCCCGCGCCGCGAAACGAGAGGCGCGGGCCACCGGCGCGCGGTCCGAGCGGATCAGCCCGCCGGGGCGTCGGCCGCCACGAGCGACGACGGTTCCCCGAGCGCCGCTGCGCCGGGGGCCGCCGACCGCTCCCGGTCCAGCAGGCGGCGGATCTCCCGGGCGGCGGCGCCGCCCGCGCGGTTCGCGCCGATCGTGGACGCCGAGGGGCCGTAGCCCACCAGGTGGATCCGCTCGTCCCGAGCGGCCCGGGTGCCCTCGACGCGGATGCCGCCGCCCGGCTCGCGCAGGTGCAGCGGGGCCAGGTGGTCGACCGCCGCGCGGAAGCCGGTGGCCCACAGGATCACGTCGGCCTCCACGCGGCTGCCGTCCGCCCAGAGGGCCCCCGTGGGGGTGATGCGGTCGAACACGGGCCTGCGGTCGAGGACCCCCGAGGCCAGGCCGGCCCGCACCGCCGCGTTCAGCGGGAGCCCGGTCACGCTGACCACGCTCTGCGGCGGCAGTCCCTTCCGTACCCGCTCGTCGACCAGCGCGACCGCCGCGCGGCCCTCCGCCTCGCCGAAGTCCCCGTCGTGGAACACCGGCGGCCGGCGCGTCACCCAGACGGTCTCCGACGCCACCTCGGATATCTCCAGCAGGTGCTGCACCGCGGAGGTGCCGCCGCCCACCACGATGACGCGGGCCCCCGCGAACTCCTGCGGCCCCGGATAGTCCGCGGTGTGCAGCTGGCGCCCGCGGAAGGTTTCCTGGCCCGCGTACCGGGGCCAGAACGGGCGGTCCCAGGTGCCCGTGGCATTGATCAGGGCCCGCGCCGACCAGGTGCCCGCCGAGGTCTCCACCCGCAGCCTGCCGTCGGCCGCGCCGCGCACCGCCGAGACGTCCACGGGGCGCCGTACGCGCAGGCCGAAGCGGTCCTCGTACGCGGCGAAGTACTCCCCGATCACCTCCGAGGAGGGCCGCAGCGGGTCGGCCCCGGTCAGCTCCATGCCGGGCAGCGAGTGCATCCCGTGGACCCTGCCGTAGGTGAGCGAGGGCCAGCGGAACTGCCACGCCCCGCCCGGGCGGGGCGCGTGGTCCAGGACCACGTGGTCCAGCCCCGCCCGGGTGAGGTGGTACGCGCTGGACAGGCCCGCCTGCCCGGCACCGACCACCACCACGTCCACGTCCACGTCCGTGTCCGCGTTCACGCCCGCGCCCCGCATCAGATCGTTCACGGTTCTACCAACCTGCGGGGGTGCGCGGATCTTCCCGGCTACGGGGCGAGCAGCCCGCGGGAGGCGAGCTCCGGGGTCACCCCCTCGCCGAACCAGTACGCCTCCTCCAGGTGCGGATAGCCCGACAGGACGAAGTTCTCGACCCCGAGCGCGTGGTACTCCTCGATCCGGTCCGCCACGTCTCCGTGGCTGCCGACCAGCGCCGTTCCGGCGCCGCCGCGGACCAGCCCGACACCCGCCCAGAGGTTCGGCGCGATCTCCAGCTTGTCCCGCGAACCGCCGTGCAGCGCGAGCATCCGCTGCTGTCCCACCGACTCGCTCGCCCCCAGCAGGGTCTGCGCCCGCGTGATGTCCGCGTCGTCCAGATCGGCCAGCAGCCGGTCCGCCGCGCCCCACGCCTCCTTCGCCGAGTCGCGCGAGATGGTGTGCAGCCGGATCCCGAACCGGACCGTCCGCCCGCGCTCCTCGGCCAGTGAGCGGATCCAGTCGATCTTCTCCTTCACCTGCTGCGGCGGCTCGCCCCAGGTCAGGTAGACGTCCGCGTGCTCGGCCGCGACCGGCCCCGCGGCCGCCGAGGACCCGCCGAAGAAGATCTCCGGCAGCGGGTCCGGCGGCAGCGCGGTCAGCCCGCCGTCGATCCGGTAGTGCTCCCCGTGGAAGTCGTACGGCTCGCCGCGCCAGGCGCCCCGTACGACCGACAGGAACTCCGCGGTCCGCTCGTAGCGGCGGTCGTGGTCGAGGTGGTCCCCGAAGCGGCGCTGCTCCGCGGAGTCGCCGCCCGTCACCACGTTCAGCAGCAGCCGCCCGCGGGTGATGCGCTGATAGGTGGCGGCCATCTGGGCCGCGAGCGTCGGCGAGATCACCCCGGGCCGGAACGCGACCAGGAACTTCAGCCGTTCGGTGTGCTGGGAGAGGGCGACCGTGGTCAGCCAGGCGTCCTCGCACCACGTCCCGGTCGGGGTCAGCACCGCCTCGAAGCCGAGGCGCTCGGCGGCCTTGGCGATCTGCGCGAGGTACTCGATGTCCGGTTCGCGCACCCCGGGCGCGGCCGTGTTGTGGGCGTAGGCGTGCCGGTCGACCAGGGTGCGGCCGTCGCCGCCGGTGGGCAGGAACCAGTGCAGGCGGACGGTCATCAGGAGTCCTTCCCGTACGTGCGGGCGGGGGTGGTGGACGGCGGCAGCGTGCCGTTGAAGCGGGGGTCGACGAAGTCCTTGAAGACGACCTTGCCCGGGATCAGCTTCAGCTCCGTGAAGGTGTCGGCGATCTTCTGCTCGGAGGCCACGGCCGCGTCGTCCACGGCGACCGGCACCCGGGTGCCGTTGCTGCGCTTGACCGCGTCGAAGGCGACCTCGTACGGCAGCCCGGTCTCCTTCGCCCAGACCTTCGCCCACTCCTCCGGGTGCTTGAACACCCAGTCCTGGGCGCGCTGGAGCCGCGTCAGGTAGTCGCCGATGGCCTTGCTCTTGCCCGCGTCCTCCAGGGCGGAGGGCGCGGCGACCTGGAAGCCGAGGCCGTTGACGACGCCTTCGCCGGAGGTGAGGATGCGGGCCCCGGTGCGCAGCACCTGGGAGGTGTACGGGTCCCAGACCGCCCAGGCGTCGACCGAGCCGCTGTTGAAGGCGGCCAGGGCGTCGGCCGGCTGGAGGAAGTTGACGGTCACGTCGGAGAGCTTCAGGCCCGCCTGTTCCAGGGACGCGATCAGCTGGAAGTGCGCCGAACTGCCCTGCGCCACCGCGATCTTCTTCCCGCGGAGTTCGGTGGGGGACTGGAGGGCGGAGCCCTTCGGGACGAGGATCGCCTCGCCGGTGGAGGAGCCGTGGGTGGCGGCCACCACGGTGATCTTCGACTTGGCGCCGGCGGCGAACACCGGCGGGGTGTTGCCCACGCCGCCGATGTCGACGGCCTTGGCGTTGACGGCCTCCAGCAGCGGGGGGCCGGAGGTGAAGGTCGACCACTTGATGGAGTAGTCGAGGCCGTCCAGTTCGCCGGCGGCGCGCAGGAGCGACTCGTTGCCGCCCTTCTGGTCCCCGATGTTGAGGGTGACCTTGGCGCCGCTCTTGCCGCCGTCCGCGGCGGGCGCCGAGCCGCTGTCCGCGGCGCTGTCGCCACCGCAGGCCGTCAGGGCCAGGGACAGCGGGATCAGGGTGGCCAGCAGGGGCAGGGAAAGGGAGTGGCGTCTCATGTCGCTTCTCTTCGATCTCTCGTACGGGGCGGGGCGGGGCGGGGCGGGGAGGCCGGGCAGGGTGACGGGGGTGGGGGAGCGGGTGGGCCGGGCGGGTGGTCGGGCGGGTGGTCAGACGACGCCGAGTTCGGCGAGGAGCCGGGTGCGCAGCGCGGCGAACCCCGGGTCCCCGACGTCGCGCGGGCGGTCCAGCGGGACCTGGACGTCGTAGGAGATCCGGCCCTCGTCCATGACCAGGACGCGGTCGGCCAGCAGGACGGCCTCGTCGACGTCGTGCGTAACCAGCAGCACCGCGCAGCCGCGCCGCTGCCACAGCTGGGCCACCAACTGCTGGGCCTTGATGCGGGTGAGGGCGTCGAGCGCGCCGAACGGCTCGTCGAGCAACAGCAGATCGGGTTCGCGCACCAGGGCGCGGGCGAGCGAGGCGCGCTGCGCTTCTCCGCCGGACAGGGTCTTGGGCCAGGCGTCCGTACGGTGCTCCAGGCCGACCTCGGCCAGTGCCCGCTCGGCGCGCTCGCGGTCGGGACGGCCGGGGAGTCCGAGGAGCACGTTGCGCCAGACCCGCTTCCAGGGCATCAGCCGGGGGGCCTGGAAGGCGACCGCGCGCCGCTCGGGGACCAGGACCTCGCCGTCGATCTCGCGGTCCAGGCCGGCCAGCACGCGCAGCAGGGTGGACTTCCCGCATCCGCTGCGGCCCAGGAGCACGGTGAACTCCCCTGCACGCAGGGTCAGATCGAGGTGGTCGATGACGGCCCGCCCGTCGAAGGACCGGGTCAGCCCGGCCACCCGTACGGCGGTGGGGGCGGCTACTGCCCCGTGAAGGTCGGTCGCCATTGCAGCAGCAGCCTTTCGAGAGCGCGGACGACGAGGTCGGCGGTGAGGCCGAGGAAGGCGTAGACGACGAGGCAGACGACGATGACGTCGGTGCGGAAGAACTCGCGGGCCTGGTTCATCAGGAAGCCGATGCCGGCGTCGGCGTTGATGGACTCGCCGAACACCAGGGCCAGCCAGGCGGTGGCCAGGGAGTAGCGCAGGCCGGTCATGAACCCGGGCAGCGCGCCCGGCAGGACCACGTGTCGCACCAGTCCCCACCGCCCGAGGCCCAACGCGCCTCCGGCTTCGATCAGTTGCTCGTCGACGCCGCGGATTCCGGCGTACACGTTCAGGTAGAGGTGGAAGGCGGTGCCGAGGGCGATGAGGGCGACCTTGGGCGCCTCGCCGATGCCCATCCAGATGATGAACAGCGGGATGAGGCCGACCCACGGGACCGTGCGCAGCATCTGCACGCTCGCGTCGATCAGGTCCTCGCCGAGCCGCGACAGGCCGGACAGCAGGGCGAGCGCCGTCCCGGCGGTCCCGCCGATCACCAGGCCGATCGCGACCCGCTGCAGGGACACGGCCATCGCTCCGGGCAGGGTCCCGTCACCGATCAGGCCGGCCGCGGCGGACGCGATGGTCGACGGCGGCGCGAGGGTGTCGACGGGCAGCCACCCCAGGCTGCTGGCCAGCTGCCACAGTCCGAGGAGCAACAGTGGTCCGACGGTCCGGCGGATCCAGCGGGGGACGGAGCGCCGTCGTGCCGACGTCGGGACGACGGCCACGAGGGCCGGAGAGAGGGAAGCCGCCGCAGGTGCTGTTTTAGGGGATATATCCGGCGGCGCGTGGTCGAGGTCGATGCTCATGGAGGCTCCACGGAAGGTGAGGCGGGGAGGCGGGGAGCGCGCGCCGGGCCGGCCCCGTACCGGTGCGGCGGAACGGGGTCGACCGCACGGCCGGGCTGCGAGCCGGACTGCGGACGGGACTGCGGAGGGAATGCAGGACCGGGCCGCGGGGCCGGATCACCGGGCCGGTGGGCTCAGGGCGCGCGCAAGCCGAGCGCGGAGCGCTCGTGACACGTCGGGGAAAAGGGCGTCAGCAGCCGCGGCAACACGCGGCGGAGGCCACCCGCAGCAGGTCGATGTGACCGCGCGTGGTGAGCATGGCTGAACGCAACATGCGGCGAAACCTAGCCAGATGGCCGGGGGCGGGTCAATGGTGTCTCGCCCACTGGACCTGGTGTCTCCGATATTGGGACACGCCGCTGTGCACGCCGCTCTCCACGCGGCCGTGCACGCCGCCGTCAGCGGCCTCCGCGGGCGGCCGGGCGCGCCGACGGCCCGGCAGTCCCTCGGCCGCTCCGGGTGCTCCGGGCGGGAGGGCGCTGTCGGGCCCGGGTCGGGTTCGGGGCCGCCGGTCAGGCGGACGCGGCGATCCAGGAGGCGAGTTGCTCCGGGGTGGTGGACGGGTCGGCGACCAGGGTGGCCAGCTCGTCCTCCTGGAAGGTGGCCGTGGTGACGGCCGGGCAGCGGTGGCAGGCGTCGACGCCCGTCTGCTGCCACCACTGGCAGCGGGAGCGGAGGTGGCACCGTGGGACCGCGCGGGCATCCGCCGCCGCCACCGGCGGCGGCAGGGTCAGCACCCGTTCCACCAGGGTGCAGTCGTTCCCCCGCCGGTTCGCGCAGCCGGTGACGCAGTGCGAGGCGAACCGCAGGACGCGGGTCGGCTCGATCCCCTCCGGCACGGCGCCGAGCACTTCGGACGCCGGGACCGGGTCGGCGAGGTACGTCACCCGGCCGTCGGCGCCCGAACGGACGCCGAGGACCACCGATTCGGGGGCCCGGGCGTCGCCGCTCGGGCACCAGGTCGCCGGCGCGGCTGCTGACTGGTCGGTTCCCACGGTGCTCACCCGTCCCGTCAGCCGTCGATCGCGGCGGTCGACTCGTCCAGCGCACGGCCGACGGGCCCGCCGATGGTGCCCTGGAGGCCGAGCGCCTGCTCCTGCTCCACCGCCTGCGCCAGGTTCTCGTGCAGCTGCTGCACGGAGGTGATGCGCGTGGACTGGCTCGGGGCCGCGTCGGCCGCGTTCGCCGCGCCCACCGCCGTGATCGCGATGCCCGCCGCGATCACGGCCGCGGCGCCGCCGGCCTTGAGCTTGTTCTTCTTCATGGGGCTTCTCCCGGTGTGGGCGGCGGAGGGTCCGCCGCGGTCCTGTAGCGGAACGAACGTAGGCCGGGGAAACGGCCCGGAGCGGCAGTTCCCGGCGGCAGTTGGGGAGGCGCGGTGCGGGGCGCCCCTAGGGGCGGGCGGGGCGCAGGGTGGCCGGGACGGGGCCCACCGGTTGCAGGGTGAGGCCGGGGAAGACCCCGGTCCGCCGGGCCCCCGTGTCCAGGTGGAACCGCTGCCCGAGGACGGCCAGCACGAGCGCCGCCTCCACCAGGGCGAACCGTGCCCCCAGGCAGGCCCGGGGGCCGCCGCCGAACGGGAACCAGGCGTGCTCCGGCACCGGGTCCGGGGCGTCCGCGTCCCAGCGCTCGGGGCGGAAGGACTCGGGCTGCGGGAACCACCGCTCGTCCCGGTGCACCGACCAGGGGCTGGTCCACACCGAGGTGCCGACGGGCACCGCCCGCCCGCCGATGGAGGCCCCCTCCGCGGCCACCGCCGAGATCAGCCAGATCGGCGGGTAGATCCGCAGGGCCTCCTTGACCACCTGCCGGGTCCACGTCAGTTGCGGGTAGTCCTCGTACGTCGGAAGCCGTCCGCCGAGCACCCGGTCCAGTTCCTCGGTCAGCCTGGCCCGCGCCCCGGGCGCCCCGGACAGCAGCTGCCAGGCCCAGGTCAGGGTGGTCGAGGTGGTCTCGTGGCCGCCGATGTACAGCGTGATCGACTCGTCCCGCAGCTCCGTGCGGGACAGCGGGTCGCCCCGTTCGTCGCGGGCCGCGAGCAGCCTGCCGAGCAGGTCGTCCCGCTCGGCGCCCGCCGCGGAGGCGCTCTCGTGCTCGCGGATGACGTGCTCGATCTCCCGGTCGAGGACCGACACCGCGGCCCGCATCCGGCGCCGCCCCGGGGTCCGCACCCACGGCGGCAGGAACAGCGTGATCCCGCGGAACTCGGTCCCCAGCTCCCGCTGCGCCGTGGCCATCGCCGCGCTGATGGGCGCCTCGCGGCCGGCGGCGTCGCTCCCGAACAGGGTGCGGACCGCGATCCGCTGGGTGAGCCCGGCCATCTCCCGGTGCACGTCGATCCGGTCACCCTCGCGCCAGCCGCGGACCAGGGCGTCCGCGCACTCCACCATCGCGTCGGCGTACGAGCGGACCTGGCGCGGCCGTACGGCCGGCTGGACCAGCGCTCGCTTGCGACGCCAGTCGTCGCCGGTGGCGACCACCACGCCGTTGCCGAGCAACTGCCTGAAGGCCCAGCCCAGTTCGGTCGGCTTGAAGGTGGACTCGACGGCGCCGAGCAGCTCGCCGGCGTGCTCGGGCCGGGAGACCAGCACGTTGCGGTGGGGGCCTAGCGACCACGGCACCCAGTCGCCGTAGTCGTCGCGCAGGGATTCGAAGAAGGCCAGCGGGTCGCGGGCGAAGGCGGGGAGATTGCCGAGGAGGGGCCACCGGCGCGGTCCGCGCTCGGTGCCCGGGGGTGGCAGCAGGGTGGCGGTCACCCGGGCATGGTGGCAGCGGACCGCGCGGGACGCCAGGGACGGAGCGGGGCCGTATGCCCGCCGCGGTCAACGGCCGCCGCCCAGCGCCCCGTTCAGCCGGTCCGCAGGGCCGTCAGCCAGTCGTGTGCGGCCTGCGCGCTGAACTCCCGCTGCCCGCCGGGGAAGAGCAGGTCCGCGCCGGCGAACGCCGGGTCGTGCGCGGTCTGCGCCACGTACGGGACGGCCACGCACGCCATGCCGGCGGCCCGCGCGGCCAGCGCGCCCGGCGCCGCGTCCTCGACGACCACGCAGTCGGCCGGTTCGGCGCCGAGCCGGCGGGCCGCCTCCAGGAACACGTCCGGCGCCGGCTTGCCGTGGGCCACCTCCTCCGCGGAGACCACCGTGGTCAGCAGGGCGTCCAGGCCGGTGCCGGCCAGCACGGCGTCGATCGCCTCCAGGGAGGAGCCGGAGGCCACCGCCATCGGCACGCCGGCGGCGTGCAGCCGCTCGACGAACGCGCGCATCTCGGGGAAGGCCTCCGTCCCGGTGCGGGCCAGCTCCAGGTAGACGGCGTTCTGCTCGGCGAGCAGCTCCTCCACCGGGGCCGCGAGCGCGTACCGGTCCCGGAGGATCTCCAGCGTCTCCAGGGTCCCGATGCCGATGAAGCGGGCGTGCTCCTCCCACGTGAAGTCGCGCACCCCGTGCCGTGCCAGCGTGCGGCGCCCGGACTCGTAGTAGTTCGGCTCGCTGTCCACGAGGGTGCCGTCGAGATCGAATATGACGGAAATCATCCGCTGCGCCCGTTCTGCCGGTTCTGTCCTGTCTAGACCATTCTGTCAGGTCTTACGGGCGGCCCGGCCCACGGACTCGACCAGCGGCAGCAGCCGGTGCGCCACCCGCTCGCGCAGGGCCACCTCGGTACGGGTGCGGACCACGCCGGGCAGCTGGATCAGCCGCTGGATCACGTCCTCCAGGTGGGCGTTGTCCCGGGCCGCGACGCGCGTCAGGAGGTCCCCGCCACCGGTGATGGAAAAGGCCTCGATGATCTCCGGGACGGCGGAGAGGGCGTCGCCCACGTCGTCGAGGTGCCCCTGGGTGACCTCGATGTGAACGAAGGCCAGCACCGGGTGGCCGAGCGCGGCGGGGGACAGGGAAGGGCCGGTCCCGGTGATCACCCCGGTCCGCTCCAGCCGGTCCAGACGGGCCTGCAGGGTGCCGCGGGCCACCCCGAGGAGCCGGGCGTACTCGCGGACGCTGGTGCGCGGCTGCTCGATCAGCAGGCGCAGGATTCTGGTGTCGAGCTCGTCCACCGCCATGCCGCGACTGTACCAATGGCCCACTGCGCCGCCCACCGGCCCGCCCACCGGCCCGCGCTCCGGCCTGCGCTCCGGCCCGACGACCCCGCCGGGCGGCGCGCCCCCGGTCGGCCGGTGCGCGCCGCCCCCCGGCCCGCCCCCGTCAGCCGGTGCGCGCCGGGCCGCCGCGCGGCGGCCGCGGGAAGAAACCGCTCGTCCGCTCCCGGTACGCGGCGTACCCCGGCCGGTCCGCCATGTGCCGCTCCAGCAGTCGCTTCCCGCTGCCCGCGGTCAGCAGGTACGACATGACCAGCGGAGCCACCACCGAGACCGCAGCCGCCCCCACCGAACCGGCCGCGACCAGGTAGATGCCCCACCACACGCAGAAGTCGCCGAAGTAGTTCGGATGCCGGGTCCAGGACCACAGGCCCCGGTCCATGATCCGCCCCCGGTGCGCGGGATCGGCCTTGAACCGGGCCAGCTGGTGGTCGCCCACCGCCTCGAAGACGAGCCCGGTCAGCCACAGCAGCGTGCCCACGAGCGCGAGCGGTCCGAGGCCGCCGGTCGCGTACGACCCCGCCTGCACCGGCAGCGACACCAGCCACACCAGGGCCGCCTGGAGGAGGTAGACCATGCGCAGCGCGTACAGGTTCCGGTTCCCCGGGGCCTTCGCCAGCATCCGGTCGTACCGGGGGTCCTCGCCGTGCCCGCGGCCGCGCCAGGCGATGTGCCCGGCCAGCCGCAGTCCCCAGACCGCCGTGAGCACGGCCAGCAGCAGCGCCCGTCCGCCGCCGTCGGACATCCCGTACGTCGCCGCGGCCACCGCGGCGAAGGCGAGGCCCCACGCCACGTCCACGACCCGGTGCATCCGCTTGCGCACGCCGACCGCGAAGGTGGCGAGCATGACCGCGAGGGCGACCGCCGCGGCGACCGCCAGGTTGACGCCGAAACCGGACCAGTTCACGCCCGGTCACCGTCCCCGTCGCCCGCGGTCAGCAGGATCTGGTGCACGTCCAGGTAGCCCGAGGCGAACCCGGCCTCGCAGTACGCCAGGTAGAAGGTCCACATCCGCCGGAAGGTCTCGTCGAAACCCAGCTCGGCGACGCGGTCGGCCCGCTCGGTGAACCGTTCCCGCCACAGCTTCAGGGTCTGCGCGTAGTGCGCCCCGTACCCCTCGCAGCGGGCCACCCGCAGCCCGGTGTGCCGGCGGGCCATCTCCTCCACCACCTGGACCGACGGCAGCATCCCGCCCGGGAAGATGTACTTGTGGATCCAGGTGTACGTGTCCTTGGTCGCCAGCATCCGCTCGTGCGGCATGGTGATCGCCTGGATCGCCACCCGCCCGCCCGGCGCCACCAGCCGGTCGAGCGTGGCGAAGTAGACCGGCCAGTACTCGGCGCCCACCGCCTCGATCATCTCCACGCTGACCACGGCGTCGTAACTTCCCTGCGCCTCGCGGTAGTCGCAGAGCCGGACCTCCACCCGGTCCTCCAGCCCGGCGGATTTGATCCGCCGCTCCGCGAGGTCCTTCTGCTCCCGCGACAGGGTCAGGGTGACCACGCGGGCGCCCCGCCGGGCCGCCCGGATCGCCAGCTCGCCCCAGCCGGTGCCGATCTCCAGCAGCCGGGTGCCGGGGCCGACGGAGGCCAGGTCCAGCAGCATGTCGATCTTCCGGTGCTGCGCTGCCGCGAGGTCCCCGTGCCGGGCGGGCAGGGCGCGGAACACCGCCGACGAGTACGTCATCGTCGGGTCGAGGAACTCGGCGAACAGCTCGTTGGACAGGTCGTAGTGGCGCTCGATGTTGCTGCGGGAACCGTCCGGAGTGTTGCGGTCGGTGACCGGGTGCCGGGCCGCCCACAGCCCGCGCAGCCTCTGGAGCGGCGCCGGCACCAGGGCCGCGACGTGCCCGGCCAGCACGGTCAGCACCGCCACCGGGTCCCGGGCGTCCCACTCGCCGGCCACGTAGGACTCGCCGAAGCCGATCAGGCCCTCGGCCGCGATCCGCCGCTCGAAGGCGACGGGGTCGTGCACGGCCATGGCGGGACCGCCCCGGCCCAGGGTGCCGCCGGGCCCCATCCGGACCTGGAGCGGCAGCCGGTCCAGGGCCCGGCGGATGATCAGCCGGCCGACCGCCGCCCGGGTCCGGGAGCACGGCGGCACCAAGGGAAGAGTCGTCGTCGCGGTCACTTCACACCCTCCTGGGGTACGGGTCGGGGGCGCGGCCGCACCGGCACGCCGCGCAGCCACAGCCGGATGCCGTGGAAACGGATGCCCACCGCCACTGCGGCGGTGGACCAGGGGTGGCGCAGGGCGGCCCGCAGGACGCCGCGGGCGCCGGCGGGCCGGCGCACACCGCGGACGGTGGCCGTCAGCCGGGCGCCGTCGGCCCCGCCGGCGAGCTGGACGCTCAGCGCGAGGCGGCCGTCCGGCGCGGGCAGCCGCATCCGGTAGGCGCCGTCCACGTCGAGGAACGGGGAGACGTAGAACTCCTTGGGCACGCTGCCCTCGGCCTCGGCGGCCTCCGGGCCGAGCAGGTAGCAGTGGCGCCCGCCGTACGTGTTGTGCACCTCGGCCACCACCTGGCGCAGGGCCCCGTCCGGGCCGTGGCACCAGTACACGGTGAGCGGGTTGAAGACGTACCCGAAGACCCGGGCGTGCGCGAGCATCCGCACGCGGCTCCCGGGCGGCAGCGGCGCGCCCCGGGAGGCGAGGAAGCCGTCCAGGCCCGCCCGGATGGTGGGACGGCCGCCGCCGAAGTGGTCCCGCGCATCGAAGCGGGCCAGGGTGCGCAGCGGCCCCGGCAGCCGGGGCAGTTCGTCGAGGTCCACCAGCCACAGGTAGGTGCGGTGCCGCAGCGCGTACGCGGGGCCGCCGGCGCGCACGTGCCGGATGTCGGCCTCGTACAGGGCGGGCTTCACCACGCCACCCCCAGCGCGGCCGCGGCCTCCACGCCCGAACGGCAGCCGTCCTCGTGGAACCCCCAGCCGTGGTAGGCCCCGGCGAAGGCCGTCACCGGCCCGGAGAGCGCGGGCAGCAGCCGCTGGGTGGCCACCGACTCCGGCGTGTACACGGGGTGTTCGTACTCCATCTCCGCCAGGACCCGGTCCGGTCGCACCGCGCCGGCGCCCGCGTTCAGGGTCACCACGTACGGCTCCGGCGAGTCCAGCCCCTGGAGGCGGTTCATGTCGTAGCTCACCCGGACCCGCGCCTCGTCCGGCCCGCAGCCCGACAGCCGGTAGTTCCAGCAGGCCCGGGCCCCGCCCGCGCGCGGCAGCACCGAGTCGTCGGTGTGCAGGACCGTCCGGTTGCGGGAGTACCGGAACGCGCCGAGCGCGGCCCGCTCGGCGTCCGTCGGGTCGGTCAGCAGCCCCAGCGCCTGGTCGGCGTGGACGGCGACGACCACCGAGTCGTACAGCGCCTCGGCGCCGCCGGCGGTGGTGACGCGCACGCCCTCCGGAGTACGCGCGAGGGCCCGTACCGGAGTCGCGGAGTACACGGTGTCCAGGCGCTCCCGGAGCCGCTCCACGTACCGCTGCGAGCCGCCCGTGACCGTGCGCCAGCTCGGCGAGCCGCCCACCGCGAGCATCCCGTGGTGGTCGAGGAAGCGGAACAGGTAGCGGGCGGGGTAGCGCAGCGCGGTGTCCGCCGGGCAGGACCACACCGAGGCCACCAGCGGGATCGCGAAGTGCGCGGTGAAGTAGGGGCCGAAGCCGCAGCGTTCCAGGAACGCGCCGAGGGTGATCTCGCGGGTGGTCTCCGGCGCGGCCAGCAGCCGCCGGGCCTGCCGGTGGAACACCGGGACCTGCGCCAGCATCCGCAGGTACGCGGGCCGCAGGGCGCTGCGCGGCCGGGCGAACAGGCCCCGGGGCCCGCGGGCGCCCGCGTACTCCAGACCGCAGCCCTCGCAGTGCACCGACAGACTCATCGTCGTCGGCCGGGTGGCGACGCCCAGCTCGCCGAAGAGCCGCAGCAGCTGCGGGTACGTGCGGTCGTTGTGGACGATGAAGCCGGAGTCCACCGCCCGTATCCGCCCGTCGGGGCCCTTCAGGTCGTGGGTGTGGGCGTGTCCGCCCAGCCGGTCGTCGGCCTCGTACAGGGTGACCTCGTGGCTGCGGGCCAGCACGTATGCCGCCGTAAGCCCCGAAACGCCCCCGCCGACCACGGCCGTGCGCGGCCGCGGTCCTTCTCGTTCGGTCATCGCGTTCCCTCCTTCAGCCCTACTTCGGAGCCGGAGGGGTGTGCGGATGTGTCGCCGGGCGAACCGGGCCACCACGATTTCGGGCCGAGGTCCAGCACGAGCGCCGGAACGAGCAGCGAGCGGACCACGAGCGTGTCCAGCAGGACGCCGAAGGCCACGATGAAGGCGATCTGCACCAGGAAGGCGAGCGGGATGACCCCGAGGGCCGCGAAGGTCGCCGCGAGCACCACGCCGGCGGAGGTGATCACCCCGCCGGTGGAGGTCAGGCCGCGCAGGACGCCCTCCCGGTGGCCGTGCGCCGCGGTCTCCTCGCGGACCCGGGACATGAGGAAGATGTTGTAGTCGACGCCCAGGGCGACCAGGAAGACGAACCCGTAGAGCGGGACGGAGGAGTCCGTTCCGGTGAACCCGAACACCCCGCCGAAGACGAGGGCGCTGACGCCCAGCGTGGCGAGGAAGTTGAGTGCCACCGTCGCCACCAGGAGCAGCGGCATCACCAGCGAGCGGAGCAGCCCCGCGAGGATCACCAGGATGATCGCCAGCACCACCGGCACGATCAGCATCCGGTCCCGGGCGGCGGTCCGCTGGGTGTCGTACTGCTGGGCCGTGTAGCCGCCGACGAGCGCGTCGGCCCCGGGGACCGCGTGCACGGCCGACCGCAGCCCGGCCACCGCGTCCTTCGCCGCGTCGCTGTCGGCCGCGTCCGACAGGACGGCGTCGATGCGGACCCGCCCGCCCGGACCGGGCGCGCCGGACTGTGCCGCGCTCGCCACGCCCGGGACGGCCCGTGCGGCGGCGACGACCTCGGCGGAGCGGTCCGCGTCGGCGATCACCACGGCCGGATTGCCCGCGCCGCCCGGGAAGTGGGCGCCGAGCGCGGCCTGCGCGGACACCGAGGGGGCGTCGTTCACGAAGATCTCGTCGAGCGGAACCCCCTTCGAGTGCAGCATCGGGGAGAAGGCGGCGCAGGCCAGCAGCCCGGCCAGGGTCAGCGCCCAGACCCGCCGCGGCGCCCGGTCCACCAGCGCAGCGACCCGGGCCCACAGCCGGTGGCCCCCGTCGGCGGCGGACTTCGGGCGGGCCGGCCAGTACGCGGTGCGGCCCAGCAGGACCAGGGCGGCGGGCAGGAAGGTCAGGGCGGCCAGGACCGCGCAGCCGATCCCGATCGCGCCCACCGGGCCCAGCGCACGGTTGTTGGTGAGGTCGCTGAGCAGGAGCGCCAGCAGTCCGAGGGCGACCGTGGCGGCGCTGGCCGTGACCGGGCCGAGCGTGCGCCGCCAGGCGGCCCGCATCGCGTCGAACCGGTCGGGCCGCTCGGCCAGCTCCTCGCGGAACCGGGCCGTCAGCAGCAGCGCGTAGTCCGTCGCGGCGCCGATGACCAGGATCGACAGGATGCCCTGCACCTGGCCGTCGACGCGCACCAGGCCCCGGTCGGCCAGCGCGTACACGATCGCGCAGGCCAGCCCGAGGGCGAGCACCGCCCCGAAGACGACCACCAGCGGCAGCAGCACGCTGCGGTAGACCCCGAGCAGGATGACCAGGACGGTGGTCAGCGCCACCCCCACCAACAGCCCGTCGATCCCGGCGAACGCGTCGCCCAGGTCCGCCTGGGTGGCCGCCGGTCCCGCGAGCAGCGCGGTGGCCCCGGGCACGGTCGCGGCCGCCTCCCGCACCTGGTCCAGTACGTCCGGCAGCGCGTCCCCGAGGTCGGGCCGCAGCGGTACCACGCCCTGCAGGGCCCGGCCGTCCTGCGACGGCAGGGCCGGCGAGGCCGGTCCGGCCGTGCCCTCGCGGCCGCCGAGCGAGGCGAGGGCGGCCGTCGCGGCCTCCCGCTGACCGGGGGTCACCCGCTGTCCCTCCGGGACGGTCCACACCACGACGGCCGGCAGCGACTCGGTCTGCCGCAGGGCGCGCTGGGCCTCCACCACCCGGGTGGACTCCGCGCTGCGCGGGAGGAAGGCCGCCTGGTCGTTGGTGGCGACCTCGCCGAGCTTGCCGGCGTACGGGCCGAGCAGCCCGCCGACGGCCAGCCAGCCGAGCAGCAGCAGGAACGGAATCACCAGGCGGGTGATCCGCGGGGACGGGTGCATGGCACTCCCGGTTCGGAGGGGTGTCTGGTTCTGGTGGTGCTTCGGGTGCTTCGGGTGCTTCGGGTGCTTCGGGTGGTGCGGTGGCTCAGGTGGCTCAGGTGGTGCGGCGCTCGCGGCGCCACGGTGCGAGGGTCAGGGGTATCTGCATCGGCTTTCGGCCAGGACACGTCATCCGGATGCGCCGATCGGGCTAACGGCGCATCCGGACGGGCCGGACCGGCGGAAACCCCTGCGGGACGACACGGAGCGGAGACAACCATGACGGGCCTGAACTGCCTGGTCACCGGAGCCACCGGCTACATCGGCGGCCGACTGGTGCCCGAACTCCTCGACGCCGGGCACCGGGTGCGCTGCCTGGCCCGCACCCCGGCGAAGCTGCGCGACCACCCTTGGGCCGGGCGCGCCGAGGTGGTGGCGGGCGACGCCACCGACGCGGGATCGGTCGCGGCCGCCCTGGAGGGCATCGACGTGGCCTACTACCTGGTCCACGCCCTCGGCGGCGGCTCCGGCTTCGAGGACCGCGACCGGGACGCCGCCCGGATCTTCGCCGAGCAGGCCGCCGCGGCCGGGGTCCGCCGCATCGTCTACCTCGGCGGGCTCACGCCCTCCGGCATCCCGGTCCGGGAACTCTCCCCGCACCTGCGCTCCCGCTCCGAGGTCGGCGAGATCCTCCTCGCGGGCTCCGTCCCGGCCACCGTCCTGCGCGCCGCCGTCATCATCGGCTCCGGCTCGGCCTCCTTCGAGATGCTGCGCTACCTCACCGAGCGGCTGCCGGTCATGGTCACCCCCAGCTGGGTCGGCACCCGCTGCCAGCCCATCGCCGTCCGCGACGTCCTGCGCTACCTCGTCGGCAGCGCCACCATGCCGCCCGAGGTCGACCGGGCCTTCGACGTCGGCGGCCCGGACGTGCTCACGTACGAGGACATGATGCGCCGGTACGCCGTGGTGGCGGAGCTCCCCAAACGGCTCATCCTGCGGGTGCCCATGCTCACCCCCCGCCTCTCCAGCCACTGGATCGGCCTCGTCACCCCGGTCCCGCGGGCGCTGGCGCGGCCGCTGGCCGAATCCCTGCGCCACGAGGTGGTCTGCTCGGAGCACGACATCGCGCGGTACGTGCCCGATCCGCCCGGCGCCCCCATCGGCTTCGACCAGGCGCTGACGCTGGCCCTGCGCCGGGTGCGGGAGGCCAAGGTGGACACCCGCTGGTCCTCCGCCTCCGTCCCGGGCGCGCCCAGCGACCCGCTGCCGACCGACCCCGACTGGGCGGGCGGGAGCCTCTACAAGGACGAGCGCGAGCGGGAGGTCGGAGCCTCGCCCGAGGCGCTGTGGCGGGTGGTGGAGGGCATCGGCGGGGAGAACGGCTGGTACTCCTTCCCGCTGGCCTGGTCCGTGCGGGGCTGGCTGGACCGGCTCGCGGGCGGGGTCGGCATCCGCCGCGGCCGCAGGGACGCGGTCCACCTGCGGGTGGGGGACTCCCTCGACTTCTGGCGGGTGGAGGAGATCGAACCGGGCCGCCTGCTGCGTCTGCGCGCCGAGATGCGGCTGCCGGGGCTCGCCTGGCTGGAGATGTACGCGGAACCCTGCCAGGACGCCCCCGGCGCGGGGAACGGCCCGGGCTCCGCGCCCCGGACGGCGGGCACCGCCGAGGCGGCGACACCCGGCGCGAACGGCGGCGGGACCGCCGGCCTGAACGGCGGCGGGAGCCCCGGCCTGAACGGGACCGCCGGCCGGAACGCGACCGCCGGCCGGAACGCGACCGCCGGCCGGAACGGGGTTCCGGTTTCCGGCGCGGCCCCCGGCGCCGGGACGGCCCGGACGCGTTACCGCCAGCGCGCGCTGTTCCACCCGCGCGGGCTGCTCGGGCACCTGTACTGGTGGAGCGTGTCGCCGTTCCACGCCGTCGTCTTCGGCGGCATGGCCCGCAACATCGCCCGCGCCGCCGAACGCCTCGACGGCGCCGAGGGCGACGCCGCATCCAAGGGCGGCCCCGTCACCGAAGTACCGGTCGACAGCCGTCCCCCACAGTCCTGACGCGGAGCGAGAGCCCATGAACGTCGCGGTCGTCCTGTACACCTCGGACCTGCGCCTGCACGACCACCCGCCGCTGCGGGCGGCCCTCTCCTCCTGCGACCGGGTCGTCCCGCTCTTCGTCCGCGACCGCGTCGTCGAGGCCGCCCCCGGCTTCGCCTCGCCCAACCGGCGGGCGTTCCTCGCCGACTGCCTCGCCGACCTCGACACCGGCCTGCGCGAGCGCGGCGGCCGGCTCGTCGTCCGCTCCGGGGACGCCGTCGAGGAGACCGCCGCCCTGGTCCGGGAGGCCGACGCCGACGAGGTCCACATGTCCGCCGGGGTCAGCGCGTACGCCCACGCCCGCGAGGAGCGCCTGCGCGCCGCCCTGGAAGCCGAGGGCCGGCGGCTGTACGTGCACGACATGGTGGTCACCACCGTCGCCCCGGGGGCCGTCACCCCCGCCGGATCCGACCACTTCGCCGTCTTCACCCCGTACTTCCGCCGCTGGGCCGACCTGCCGCCGCGGCCCGTGGGCAACGCCCCGCGCGGGCTGCGCGTCCCCGACGGCATCGGCTCGGAACCGCTGCCCGGGCGCAGCGCCGTCACCGGCGCCTCCCCGGGCCTCGCCCGCGGCGGCGAGACCGAGGCCCGCCGGCTGCTGACGGCCTGGCTGCGCTCCGGCATCACGCGCTACGAGGACGTCCACGACGACCTGGCGGGCGACGCCACGTCCCGGCTCTCCCCGCACCTCCACTTCGGCACGCTCTCGCCCACCGAGGCCGTGCAGCGCGCCCGCGCCGCGGGCGGCCCCGGCGCCGACGCCTTCGTACGGCAGCTCTGCTGGCGCGACTTCCACCACCAGGTGCTGGCCGCCCGCCCGAAGGCCGCCGCCGAGGACTACCGCGACCGCCGGGACCACTGGCGCACGGGCCGCGCAGCGGAGGAGGAGACACAGGCCTGGAAGGAGGGCCGCACCGGCTATCCGGTGGTCGACGCGGCCATGCGCCAGCTGCGCCACGAGGGCTGGATGCACAATCGCGGAAGGCTGCTCGCCGCGAGCTTCCTCGCCAAGACCCTGTACGTCGACTGGCGGATCGGCGCGCGCCACTTCATGGAGCTGCTCGTGGACGGGGACCTCGCCAACAACCAGCTCAACTGGCAGTGGGTCGCCGGGACGGGCACCGACACCCGGCCCAACCGCGTCCTCAACCCGGTCCGCCAGGGCCTGCGCTACGACCCCGAGGGCCGCTACGTGCACCGCTGGGTGCCGGAACTCGCCGGCCTGCCCGCCCCGCGCGTCCACGAGCCCTGGCGGCTGCCCGCCCCCGAGCGCGCGCGGTACGACTACCCGGACCCGGTGGTGGAGCTCGCCGACGGCCTCGACCGGTTCCGCACCGGCCGGGGGACCGGATGAGCACCGCCGGGCCGGCCCGCGGTACGACCACCCGGACGTCCGGCCCCGCGCCGGACGTATCGTGAGCAGGTGCAGCCCGTGCCGCCGACCACACCGCCGCAGGACCTCCCCGCCGCCGCGCTGAGCACCGGAGCCGTCGCCCGGCGCCTGGGGGTGTCGCCCACCACGCTGCGCTCCTGGGAGCGCCGCTACGCCATCGGCCCCGCCCGCCGCGAGGACGGACGGCACCGCCGGTGGACCGCCCAGGACATCGCCCGGCTGGAGCTGATGTGCGCGCTCACCGCGCAGGGCGTGCCCCCCGCCGAGGCGGCACGGGCCGCCCAGGGCGCCGCCCCCGACGCCCCCGCCGTGCAGGAGGAGACGGGCCGCGCCCCCGGCGGGCCCAACGCGCTGCCCCTCGGCGAGGTCCGCCCGGAGTGCCGGGGGCTCGCGCGGGCCGCCGTACGCCTCGACGCGCCGGCCGTGGAGGAACTGCTGGACGCCGCCGTCGCGGAGCACGGCCTGGTCACCGCCTGGGAGGAGGTCATCGCGCCGACCCTGCACGCGGTCGGCCGCAAGTGGGCCTCGGCCGGGGAGCGCTACGTGGAGGTCGAGCACCTGCTGTCCTGGTACGTCTCCTCCGCGCTGCGCCGGATCCGGACCGCGCCCGGCCGACCCCGCACCCCGCCGGTGCTGCTCGCGTGCGTCCCCGGCGAGCTGCACAGCCTGCCGATGGAGGCGCTGGCCGCGGCCCTCGGCGAGCGGGGCCTGCCGGTGCGGATGTTCGGGCCCGCGCTGCCCGCCGACGCGCTGCACGAGGCGGTGCGGCGCACCGGCCCCCGCGCCGTCGTGCTGTGGTCCCAGTCCCGGGTCACCGCCGACCGGTCGCTGGTCCGCTCCGTGGCCGGGATCGAGTGGGGCCTGCGCGGCGCCCGCGGCCACTCGGCCCTGCTGCTCGCCGGACCGGGCTGGGCCTCGGGGCCCCAGGACCCGCGCGCCGAGCGGCTGTTCGGACTGCGCTCGGGGGTCGAGCTCATCGCGACGCTGGCAGCGGGGTCGCCTCCAGCGAGCGGCGCAGGACGTGCAGCGCCCGCCGCATATGGCTCTTGACGGTGCCCAGCGGCAGCCCGGTGCGGGCCGCGATCTGGGTCTGGGTGAGGTCCCCGTAGAAGGCCAGGCGCAGCACCCGCTGCTGCGCCGAGGGCAGCCGGGACAGCTCGCCCAGGACGAGCACCCGGTCCACGACGCGCTCCGGCTCGGGCTCAGGCCAGGCGTGCCCGCCGGGGCGCGGGACCAGCGCAGGGAAGGCCCGCGCGGCCGCGGCGGCGGCGCGGGCACGCCGGGTGCGCGCCTCCAGGGCGTCGGCCACCTTGTGCCGGGTGATGCCGGTGAGCCACGCCCCGAGCCCGCCGGGCCCCGGGCGATAGCCGTGCCGGCCGCGCCAGGCGGCCAGGAACACCTGCTGGGTCACGTCCTCGGCCTCCCGCTCGTCGCCGAGCGAGCGGCGTGCCAGGGAGTGCACCAGCGGCCGCCAACGGCGGTAGACCGCCTCCATGCAGCCTTCGTCGCCCGCCGCGAACCCGGCGGTGACGCGTTCCTCGCGTTCCTCGTCGTCCATGGCACGAGCCTCGCGAGCACGCCCATCCCGGCAAACTCGCAGCGTTTTCGCATCGATTCCCGGCGGGGTGCTCAAGCCGCTTCCGCGGGCCGGCCCTCGCCCGCCATGAACCGCCACACCAGCCCGTGGCCCAGGACCACCAGCAGGATCAGCAGCAGCGCCTCGGCCTGGATCGGCCGCAGGTTCACCGCGCCGGCCACCTCGGGCGCCGCGCCGACCACGGCCACCAGTACGTACAGGGCCGCCACCCCCAGCCGGTGCCACAGCAGCTCGGAGGAGTCCCCGCCGGACCGTCCCCGCGCGAGCAGCCGCAGCGTGGACACGCAGCCGACGACGGACACCACCACGAAGCTGGCCCGCCAGATCTGCGGCTGTTCCGTCCCGCCCACCTGGGCGAACAGGCCCATCAGGGCGGGCAGCAGGAACGAGAGGTAGATCCCCCCGACGACCCGGCGCAGTGCGGGCGCGCGCATCCAGTCCGGACGGCCCTGCACCACGTTCCACCACAGGCCGACGAGCGTGAAACAGGTCGCGGAGAAGAGGGCGTAGAACGTGCTCACATCCATGACGCCCGACAGTGACACGCCTCCCGGGGTCATCCATCGCCGACATGCCGGGAGGGCCGCGGGGCCTCGCGCGGGGTGCAGGGCGTAGGGTCCGGAGGATGAGCGACCTGCTGCTGGTGAGGCACGGCGAGACGGCGTGGAGCGCCAATGGGCGGCACACCGGACGCACCGACGTGCCGCTGACCGCGCGCGGCGTCGAGGAGGCCATCTCGCTGGCCCCCTACTTCCGCGACCGGCACCCGGCACTGGTGCTGACCAGCCCGCTGCGCCGCGCGGTGGCCACCGCGCAGCTCGCGGGCCTCACCGGCGGGGTCACCGACCCCGACCTGTACGAGTGGGACTACGGCGGCTACGAGGGCGTCACCACCGCCGAGATCCGGCGCACCGTCCCCGCCTGGTCGCTGTGGACCGACGGGGTGCCCCCCGGCGACGCCGAGCACCCGGGGGAGAGCGCCGCCCAGGTGGGCGCCCGGGCGGACCGGGTCCTGGCCCGGATCGCCCCGGTGCTCCGGGCGGACGCCGGGGACGCCGTCGTGGTGGCCCACGGTCACTTCCTGCGCGTCCTGACCGCCCGCTACCTGGGGCTCGGACCCGAGGAGGGGCGGCTGTTCCTGCTCCGGACCGGAACGGTCAGCCTGCTGTCCACCGAGCACGGTCTCCCGGTGATCGCCGGCTGGAACACCCACCCCTGACCCGTCCCCACCCCGGCCGGCCCTGTTCCCGGCCGCTCGCCTCGCGCGCACGCGGGCCCGGGGCGACGATGCGTACATGGCCCACGACGACGGTGCGGGCGGTGGCGGCGGACCGGAGACCGGGATCCCGGAAGCGGGGCTGAAGGCCAACGCGATCGGGTTCCTCGACGCGCTCGTCATCGGCCTGAACTCCACTTCGCCCGCGTACTCCCTGGCAGCGGTGATCGGCCCGATCGTGGCCCTGGTCGGGATCTACGCCCCCGGCGTGATGCTGGCGTCCTTCGTGCCGATGCTGCTGATCGCCGCCGCCTTCTACTACCTGAACAAGGTCGACCAGGACTGCGGGACCACCTTCTCGTGGGTCACCCGCGCCATGGGGCCCTGGGCGGGGTGGCTCGGCGGCTGGGCGATCGCGATGACCGGAGTCCTCGTCATCGGCTCGCTCGCCGACGTGGCCGTCCACTTCGGCCTGCTCGCCGCGGGGCTCGACGGCTGGGCCGCCAACGCGCTCGTCCGCCAGGGCCTCACCGTCCTGGTGATCCTGGTGATGACGGCCATCTGCGTCATCGGCACCGAGATGTCGGCCAAGCTGCAGAACGTGCTGATCCTCGCCCAGGTCTTCTTCCTCCTGGTCTTCGCCGTCGTGGCCCTCTACCGGGTCTACGCCGACACCGGCACCCTCGACTCGATCGAGCCGTCCGCGGCGTGGCTGAACCCGTTCGGGGCCGGCGGCGCCGCGCTCACCGGCGGACTGCTGCTCGGCGTGTTCATCTACTGGGGCTGGGAATCCGCGGTCAACCTCACCGAAGAGGTCGAGAACTCCGCCACCGCCCCCGGCAAGGCCGGGATCTGGTCGACCGTGGTGCTGCTGGTGACCTACCTGTCGGTGGGCTTCGCCGTCGTCGCGTACGCCGGCACCGTCTTCCTCGCCGAGAACGCCGGCGAGGAGGAGGCCGTCTTCGCGGTCCTCGCCCACGAGGTCATGGGCGGCTGGGACTGGGTGGTGCTCCTCGCCGTCTGCACCTCCGCGCTCGCCTCCACGCAGACCACCATCATCCCGGCCTCGCGGACGGCCCTGTCGATGGCCCGCCGGCACGCGCTGCCGCCGCGGCTCGCGCACATCCACCCGCGGTTCCGGACCCCCGACGTGAGCACGTGGTGGGTGGCCGGCATCGCGATCGCCTGGTACCTCGTCGTCAACCAGATCAGCGAGAACGCGCTGCTGGACTCGCTGACCGCGCTCTCCCTGCTCATCGCGTTCTACTACGCGCTCACCGGGCTGGCCTGCGCCGTCTACTACCGCCGCCACCTGCTGGAGAACGTGCACAACTTCGTGCTCATCGGGCTCGGCCCGGTGCTCGGGGCCGGACTGCTGGCGTGGCTGCTCGTGGAGTCGATCGGCGACATGGCGAACCCGGAGAACTCGGCCGGCGGCGTCTCCTGGTTCGGGCTCGGCCCGCCGCTGGTCATCGGCATCGCGATCGCCGTCGTCGGCGTGCTCGTCATGTGCTTCTGGCGGGTACGGGACGGCAGGTTCTGGCAGGAGCGGCGCAGCGTGGCAGACCCGGAACTCGTCCACGCGAAGAAGTCCTGAGGAGGCCCGATGTCCGTCGTCCTGGGATACGACGAGTCGCCCGGTGCGGAACGTGCCCTGCGCGTGGCGCTGGAGGTCGCCGCGGCCTTCGGGGAGCCCCTCGTCCTCGTCTTCGGCGCCGCGGCCCCCGGCTCCACCGGGGAGGAGTACCGCGCCCATCGCGAGGCCGTCCGGCAGGCGGGCCGCAGCGCCCTGGCGCACGCCGTCGAGGAGGCCGACGCGGCCGGGGTGCCGTCCGCGGTCGAGGTGGTCGACGAGAAGCCCGCCCAGGCGCTGATCGACGCCGCCGAGCGGCACGACGCCCGGGTGATCATCGTCGGCAGCTGGGGGGACAGCCCGATCCGGGGCGCCCTGCTGGGCTCCACCCCGCACAAACTGCTGCACCTCTCTCCGGTCCCGGTGCTGTGCGTACCGACCGGGAACGGATTCTGACGCCGTACGCTCCCGGCGCCGCACCGCCCCCGCCGTGACGGCCGCCGCCGCGGTGCGGTCCCGTACGGGGACCGCACCGCGGCGGCGCCGGGTCCGGCCGCCCGTCAGGGGCCGGAGAGCGCGGTCTCGGGCACCGGCTTGACCGGGGTGGCCGGACGGGGCGCCTTCCCGGAGCGGAGCAGGGTCAGGGCCGGACTGGTGGCGGCCGTCGTCACCAGCGCCATCAGCACGAGCATGGTGAACAGCTCCGGCCCGATGACGCCGAGTTCGAGGCCGACGTTGAGGACCACCAGCTCGGTCAGCCCCCGGCAGTTCATCAGCGCCCCGATCGACATCGACTCCCTCCAGGGTCTTCCGCAGACGCGGGCCGCGGCCGTCGCGCCGCCCCATTTGCCGAGGACGGCGACCACGAGGATCGCCCCCGCCCAGAGCCAGAGCTCGGGCGTGGCCGTCAGGCCACCGATGTCCGTGCGCAGCCCCGTGTGGACGAAGAACAGCGGCAGCAGCACGGGAACGGTGAAGGCCCGCAGCCGCGCCGCGGACGCCTCGATGCGGTGGCCCGTGCGCGGGGTGACGACCCCGAACAGGAACGCGCCGAACAGGGCGTGGACGCCGATCCGGTCCGTGGCCAGCGCCGACAGGCTCAGCCCGCTGAACAGCGCGACGAGCACGATCCCGTCCTGGTACCGCTCGGCCCGGGCCGCCCAGCGCGCCAGCAGCGGCCTCACCAGGTAGAACATCACGAGGGTGAAGGCCACGGCGAGCGCCGCGGTGGTCGCCGCCTCCATCGGGGAGCCGGCGGAGGCCAGGGCCACCACCAGGGCGAGCAGGCACCACGCGACGACGTCGTCCACGGCCGCGCAGGCCATGGCGAGCGCGCCGAGCGGGGTCCCGTACAGCCCCCGGTCGATGAGGATCCGGGCCAGGACGGGGAACGCGGTGATGCTCATGGCCACCGCGATGAACAGCGTGAACGGGACCTGCCCCACCCCGTCCGGCGCGAAGTCGCCGTACATCGCGACCGCGAGGAGCGCGCCGAGGGCCAGGGGCAGCAGCATGCCGGCCTGGCTGACGGCCACCGCGACGCGGGTGTGCCCGCGCAGGCTCTTCAGGTCGAGTTCCAGCCCGACCAGGAACATGAAGGCCAGCAGCCCGAGCTGGCCGAGCACGGAGGTGTACGGCAGCACGGCCGGCGGGAAGAGCCAGTGCTGGGCGTCCGGCCAGATCCAGCCCAGCAGCGAGGGGCCGAGCAGGATGCCGGTCGCGATCTCACCGACGACCGGCGGCTGGCCGAAGCGCCGGAAGAGGGCCGCCCCCGCCTGGCAGGCGAGGATCACC
Source organism: Streptomyces sp. NPDC048461 (assembly GCF_055587105.1). Lineage (NCBI taxonomy): Bacteria > Bacillati > Actinomycetota > Actinomycetes > Kitasatosporales > Streptomycetaceae > Streptomyces > Streptomyces sp. NPDC048461. Next base: position 105,347 of record NZ_JBVJGW010000015.1, read on the forward strand.
ACGGGGACGGCGACCAGGAGCGCGGGCATCGGGTCAGCGGATGACACGGGTACCTCCTTCGGCGGTTGCGGCGGGCCGGACGAGCGGGACGGCGGGCAAGACGGCGGCCGGCGGCGGCGCCGCGGCGGCCTCGGACCAGAGCGCGTAACGGCGCAGCCCGTACAGCAGCGGCTGCGGATCGTCCCGTACGGTCACCCGTCCGACCTCGGCGAACACGGCCGTGTGGTCCCCGAAGGCGACGGTCCGCACCACGGTGCAGTCCGCGACGGCGTGCGCGTCCTCGGTGAGGTGGGGGCCGCCCGCGCCCAGCGGCAGCCGCCACTCGGTGCGGTCGAAGCGGTCGGCCGCTCCGGAGGCGAACAGGTCGGAGGTGCCGCGGGCCCGCTCGTGGAGCAGGTTGAGCGCGAAGTGACCCTGGGCGAGGAGCACGGCGAGCGTCGGGCTCGCGGCCCGTATGCACACCACCAGGGTGGGCGGCTCCAGCGCGACGCTCGCCACGGAGCTGCAGGTCAGGCCGTGGGGCGCGGCGTCGGAGTCCAGCGTGGTGACGATGGACACCCCGGTGGGGAAGGCGGCCATGAAGGGACGCAGGTCGGCCCGCCGGCCGGCGGCCGCGGACTCGTCCGGGGCGTCCGGCGACGCGGGCGGCGCCTGCTGGGGTGCGACGGGATGGGGCGCGGAGTGGTGGGGCATGTCTGACTCCTGAGGTGGCTGAAACACTGCGGCCCGGCAGCCGGCGGGAGAGCCGTGCTGCCGGGCCGTGGGAGCGGGGGCCGGCCGCCGCGCCCGTGGGGCGGGCGGGCGACCGGGAGGCCTTACGCGCCGTGCAGTTGGCGCAGGTAGTCGTATGCGCTGGGCAGGGTCTCCAGCAGGTTCTGCTGCTGGCGCTTGACGGTGTCGAACAGCGGCTCGGCGCCGGCGACCGATTCCGGCCGGTGGGCGAGGGAGGGCAGCGGGGCGTCCGGTTCGAGACCGAGGCCCGCGAAGATGCAGTAGTAGCTGCCGTTCGTCCAGAAGTTGCGGAACTCCGCCTCGAAGTTGCCGTAGTAGGTGGACTCGTCGGTGATCGGCGAGTTGATGGGCAGTCCGGCCTTGTAGGCGGAGATCTTCTGCTGGATGTTGTCCGGGAGTGTCAGCGTCTTCTGCGCCTGCCAGAACGGGGTGTCGTTGCGCGGCGCGTAGTAGAAGTGCGCCTGGATGAAGTCGCGGGTGTCGTCGAACATCACCTCGATCTCGTTGTTGAAGCTGTCGATCAGCCCCTTGTTGAAGGTCTTGTCCGGGAAGTGCTTGGCCAGCTGGTAGATCGCCGCGGTGATGAAGTAGATCCCCGTCGACTCCAGCGGCTCCAGGAAGCAGGACGACAGACCGATGCTGACGACGTTCTTCACCCACGCGCGGCGGTTGCGGCCGACGCGGAAGCGGATGTGGTTGAACTTCGTCTCCTCCACGTCCAGGCCCCACATGTCCGCGAACTCGCGGGTGGCGGTGTCCTGGTCGGCGAACTTGCTGGAGTACACGTAGCCGGTGCCGAAGCGCCCCAGCATGGGGATCTTCCAGGCCCAGCCGGAGGACATCGCGATCGACGAGGTGTACGGCTCCACGCCGTTCGCCTCGTCGTCGTGCGGGACGGCGGTGGCCACCGCGCTGTCGCACAGCAGGTGGTCGCTCATGTCGATGAACGGCTCCGCCAGCGCCTGGTTGATGAGCAGGCCGCGGAAGCCCGAGCAGTCCACGAACAGGTCGGCCTCCAGGGCCAGTCCGCCCCTGGTGTGCAGCCGGGTCACGTAGCCGCGGTCGTCCTGCTCGACGCGCGTCATCTCGTCCTGCACGTGCTTGACGCCCTGCTTCTCCGTGGCGAAACGGCGCAGGAAGTCGGCCACGAGCTGGGCGTCGAAGTGCCACGCGTACCGGGTGGCCGGCCGGCCGTCGAGCCAGCGCGGGGCCTTCATCGCGTCCATCACGGGGGGTTCGCGGAAGCAGGCGTAGTCGAACGGCTCGGTGGTGCGGCCCTCGTACTTCCGCTTGAACCAGTAGTGCGACAGCGGGGTGTGGTCGTAGTCCGGGAGCAGTCCGAACGGGTGGTAGAAGTGGTCCGGGCCGCCGCCGGGGAGCTCGCGCGCCGTCGCCTCGCCCTGCCCTCCGGTGCGCCAGTTGACGAAGCGCACGGCCATCTTGAAACTGGCGTTGCACTCCCTCATCCACTCGTCCTCGGCGATGCCCAGGTAGTCGAAGAACGACCGCTGCAGGTTGGGCACCGTGGCCTCGCCGACGCCGATGCGCGGAATGGAGGGCGCCTCGAGGACGGTGATGTCGACCGTGCCCTGGAGCGCCTTCCCGAGATACGCGGCGGTCATCCAGCCGGCCGTGCCGCCGCCCAGGATGACGACCTTCTGAAGCCGGGTGTCGGTGCTGGTCATGAAACAGCCCTCATTTCGGAGTCGGCGGTTCGGGTGGTCGTGCTCATCAGGGTGGAGAACCGGCCTTTCACCGTTCTACACAGTGCGCTTCCGGCCGTTGTAGAGCGCTTGTAGACCCCCCGAACACACTCGTCGCAGGCAGAGCGGCAGGCGCAGACCACGGGGAGGGCTCCATGAGCACCGCAGCGATCGAGACAGCGGAGCCGAGGGTACGGGTCCGGTTCCTCGGCGACTTCGAACTGACCGTCAACGGCGCCCGCGTGGAGCGCTGGAGGGCCGGCAAGGCCCGTGGCCTGTTCCAGTACCTCGTGGTGCACCGCGGCCAGATGCTCACCCGCGACCGGCTGTACGAGTCCCTGTGGCCCGGCACCGACAGCACCTCGGGCAGCTCCCTGAAGGTGGCGGCCCACGCCCTGCGCCGGGTGCTCGACGCCCACCCCGACCGGCCGGGCGACTCGGGCATCCGCCTGGTCTACCGCGACTTCGGCTACGTCCTGCACGTCAACGGCCTGTGGTCCGACCTCGACCGGTTCCAGGAGCTCGTGCACACCGGCCTGCGGGCCTCCGTCGCCCGGGACGCCCCGCTCGCCCGGACCCGGCTGCGGGCGGCCCTCGACCTGTACGGCGGGGAGTTCCTGCGCGGCGAGAACGCCGACTGGGTCGTCGAACAGCGCGAGTACCTCAGGGCGCTCGCGCTGCGGGCCCTCGGCGTGCTGCGGGCCGACGCCGAGGCCCGCGAGGACGCGGTCGAGCTGATCGAGCTGTGCATGCGCACGCTGGAGATCGACCGGCACCACGAGGAGACGTACCGCGCGCTGATGTCCGCGCACGGCCGCCGGGGCGAACTCGCCTGTGTGCGCCGCTGGTACGAGCTGTGCGCCCGCCGGATGCGCGACGAGCTGGCCGTGGCGCCCGGCCGCGAGACCCAGCAGCTCCTGCGCGCCCTGATCCCGGCCGCCGCCCGGACCCCCGCCCCCGAGAGCGCCCCCGCCACCGTCCGCGCACTGAGGTCCCCGGCCCGCCGGCCCGCCGCCGCGGCCTGGGGTGCGGATCCCCGTACGACCGCCCTCGCCCGCCCGGTGCGGCGGGCCCGGCCCGACAACAGGGCCCCGGCCGCCCTGGCCCGCACGGCCGACTGAGCCGCCGTCCGGGCACCCGCGTGATTCCGCGACGCAGCGATCCCCGCGATCCCCGCGCTTTCCGTGACCGAGTGAGGACTCCACCGTGACCGTGCTGACCGTGCCCACCGCGCCGCAGGACTCCGGCCTGCGCAGATCCGACCCGGGCGGGACCCCCCTGCCCCCGCGCCACGACGACCAGTGGATCGGCGGCGCCTGGACCGCCTCCGACGCGGACGGCCGCCTCGTCGTGACCGACCCCAGTACCGAACGGGCCCTGGCCACCGTGCCCGCGGGCACCGTCCGCGACGCCGACCTCGCGGTGCGCGCCGCCGCCGGCGCCTTCGAGCGCTGGGCCGCCACCCCGCCCCGCGAGCGTGCCGCCCTGCTGCGCCGGGTCGTGGAGGCCATGGAGGTGCGCGCCGACCGCTTCGCCGACGTGATCACCGCGGAGGTCGGGGCGCCCGCCCGGATGGCGCGCCAGACCCACGTGGGGCTCTCCCTCGGCATGGCGGCGCACTGCGTGGAGACCGCGGCCTCGTACGCCTTCGAGCAGCGCGTGGGCCACTCCCTGGTGGTGCGCGAGGCGGCCGGGGTGGCCGCCTGCATCACCCCGTGGAACACCCCGCTGCTCCTGACGGTGCAGAAGATCCTTCCCGCGCTGGCCGCCGGCTGCACCGTGGTGCACAAGCCGAGCGAGATCACCCCGCTGCACGCCCGGCTGCTGGCCGAGGCGATCGCCGAGGCCGATCTGCCGCCCGGCGTCTTCAACATGGTCGTCGGCACCGGACCCACCGTCGGAACCGCCCTGGTGACCCACCCGCTGGTCGACGTGGTCTCCCTGACGGGCTCGACCCGGGCCGGCCGCGCGGTGTCCGCACTGGGCGCCGACCGCATCAAGCGCGTCCACCTCGAACTCGGCGGCAAGAACGCCAGCCTGGTCCTCGACGACGCGGACCTCGCGGCGTCCGTCGCCGCCACCGTCGACCAGATGCTCTTCAACACCGGCCAGACCTGCCTGCAGTGGAGCCGCCTGCTGGTGCCCCGCGACCGCCAGGACGAGGCCGTCCAGCTCGCCGGGCAGGCCATGGACGGCTACGTCACCGGCGATCCGCGCGACCCCGCCACCGACCTCGGCCCGCTGGTGTCCGCCGAGGCGCACGCCCGCGTCACCGAGTACATCCGCCGCGGCGCGCAGGAGGGCGGCGCGCGCCTGGTCCGCGGCGGCGCCGGCCGGCCCGCCGGCCTCGCCACCGGCTACTACGTCCAGCCGACGATCTTCGCCGACGTCGACCCGCTGACCACGATCGGCCAGGAGGAGATCTTCGGCCCCGTCCTCTCGGTCATCCCGTACGACGACGAGGACGAGGCGGTGCGGATCGTCAACGGCACCCGCTACGGGCTGCACGGAGCGGTCTGGTCCGGCGACGCCGCCCGCGCCGAGCGGGTCGCGCGCCGCTTCCGCTCCGGCCTGGTCGACGTGAACGGCGGCCAGTTCAACCCGGCCGCCCCGTTCGGCGGCTTCAAGCAGTCCGGGATCGGCCGCGAGTGCGGCACGGCCGGCCTGGAGGCCTTCCTGGAGACCAAGTCGATGCAACTGCCCCAGGGCGGCGGCCAGGTGGTGGGCCCGCGGCTGCGGTCCACCGCGGCCGCCCGCCCCGCGGACACGGAGAGGAACGACGGATGACCGAGCGGACCGCCGCGTACCCGGGGGGCGCCACCGCCCCCGGAGCACCGGCAGACGACACCCCGGCCCCCGCCGGCCCGGAGCTGTTCGACCCGGCACCCGCCGGGTGGGCGGAGGCCGGCCCGGGCGCCGGCACTGCGGGCGCTGGCACTGCGGACAGCGAAGCCGTCGCCGGGCCGACCGCGGCCGAGACGCTCCCGCCGCTGTTCGCGCGCCTGGAGCGGTGGACCCGCGAACAGCCCGACGAGAGCGCCGTCAAGGCCTCGGACGGCACCCTCACCTACGCGGCGCTCACCGCCCGCACCGCCCGCTACGCCACCGCGCTCGCCGCGGCCGGCGTCGGCCCCGAGACCTCGGTCGGACTGCTCCTCGGCCGCTCCCGGGAGAGCGTGCCCGCCCTGCTGGCCGTCTGGAGCCTCGGCGCGACCGCCGTCCCGCTGGACCCCGGCCACCCGGTCGAGCGCCTCGGCCACGTGCTGCGCGACGCCGACGCCGCCGTACTGGTCGCCCCCGCGGCGCCCGACGGGCTGGAGCCGGGCGCGGCCCGCCTGCTGACCCCCGCCGACGTCCGCCGTACGGCGCCCGGCCCGCTCGCGGTGTCCGTACCGGCCGCCGACGGCTGCGCGTACCTCATCTACACCTCCGGAACCACCGGCCGCCCCAAGGGCGTCGAGGTCACCTACCGGGGCCTGGACACCTTCGTCGAGGCGCTCGTCGGACTCGGGCTGCCGCCCGGCGGGCTCGGGCTCAACGCCGTCTCGCCCGCCTTCGACGGCTGGCTCTGGTGCACCCTGCTCTACCTCACCCACGGCCAGGGCGTGGCCCTGGTGGACCTGTCCCTCGACGGACTGCGCGCGGCCGCCGCGGAGGGCCGAGAGGCCCTGCCCGCCGGTCTGCGGACCGTCTCGCTCACCCCCTCGCTGCTGGCCGCGCACGGCTCCGGACTCGACGCGGCGGAGGTGGTCTTCGTCGCCGGCGAGGCCTGCCCGGCCGCCCTGGCCGAGCGGTACGCCCGCGGCCGCCGGCTGCTGAACGTGTACGGGCCGACGGAGGTGACCATCGCCGCGACCTGGGCCGACAGCAAACGGGGTGACGACGTGAGCACCATCGGGCGACCGCTCCCCGGCTACCGGGCGTACGTCCTGGACGAGGACCTGCTCCCGGTGCCCGCCGGCACCGAGGGCGAGCTCTACCTCGGCGGGCCCGCCGTCGCGCGCGGCTACCGCAGGCGCCCCGGACTCACCGCGAGCCGGTTCCTGCCCGACCCCTTCCTGGGCGGCGGCACCCGCATGTACCGCACCGGTGACGTCGTCGTCCGCCGCACCGGCGGCGAACTGGAGTACCGGGGCCGCCGGGACGACCAGGTCAAGATCCGCGGACACCGCATCGAACTGGGCGAGGTGGAGCGGGTCGCCGCCGAGCTTCCCGAGGTCGTCGCCGCGGCCTGCTGCCCGCTCGCCTCGGGCGAGTCCCTCGGCCTCGCCGTGGTCGCCGCACCCGGCGCCGACCCGGCCGGGCTGTCCGCGCGCGTCGTGGAGCGCTGCCGCAAGCAGCTGCCCGCGGCCGCCGTGCCGGGCACCGTACGGGTCCTCGACCGGATCCCGACCCTGACCACCGGCAAGGCCGACCGCGAGGCGCTGTCCCTGGCCCTGTCCGCCCCGGAGTCCGGGGCGGAGCCGCACGGGGAGTTCGCCGCCGCCACCCCGACCGAGCGCCTGGTGACGGGCGTCTGGGCCGAGGTGCTCGCCATCGAGGTGCCGGACCTGCGCGCCGACTTCTTCGAGCTGGGCGGACACTCCCTGGCCGCGGCCCGGGCGGTGTCCGAGCTGCGCCGGATCACCGGCCTGCGCGTCGGCCTGGACACCCTCCTGGACCGGCCGACGGCCTCGGAGTTCGCCGCCGAACTGGACCGGCTCCTCGCCGCCCGCGAGGCACCGGCCGCCGACGACACCGCCGAGGGGGCCTGAGCCGTGGGCACCTGGATCTCCACCTGGAGCACCGACCCGGCGGACGCCGCCCTCCCGGCGCTGCTCTGCCTGCCCCCGGCCGGGGCCGGCTGCCAGCAGTTCCGCTCCTGGCAGCCCCGGCTGGCCGGCACCGCCCAGGTGTACGGCGTACAGCTGCCGGGCCGGGAGAACCGCTGGCGCGAGCCCATGCCGGACACCTTCGGGGAGGCCGTCGCCGCCGCGGCCGAGGAGCTGACGGCCACCGTCGCCGCCGACCGGCCGCTGATCGTCTTCGGCCACAGCTTCGGCGGGCTCCTCGGCTACGAGCTCTCCCGTCTCGTGCGGCCGCGGGCCCTGGTGGTCAGCGGCTGCCGGGCCCCCGGCTTCTGGGACGGGGCCGGCCGGGGCATCGTCGACGACGCGGAGGAACTGGACAAGCTCTTCGACACGGCGGGCGTCGACCCCGCGCTCCTCGACGAGGCCACCCGCGACCTGATGGTCGCGATGCTCCGCAAGGACGCCCGGCTGTCGCTGAGTTACGTCCACCGCCCCGGCGACCGCCTGGACGTGCCCGTGCACGCCTGGGGCGCCGACGGCGACGAGACGGTCAGCTCCGAGGAACTCGACGGCTGGGCCGCCGTCACCACCGCCGGATTCGCCCGGCACCGCACCACCGGCGGCCACCACGCCGTACTGCGCCGCCCCGAGCCCGTCCTGGAGCACCTGGCCGGCCTGCTGCGCGGCGAGGGCGCACCGCTCGCCCCCACCCCCTGACGAACGGCACGCCCGCACGTCCCGGCACCACCCCGCACCACCCGCACGGCCCGGCACCACCCCTGCGATCCGCCCGCCCGCATCCGCCCGCCCCAGCCCGGAGGACACCGTGCCCACCACCCATCAGGTCCTCGTGAACCACGAGGGGCAGTACGCGCTGTACCCCGCCACGCGCGAGACGCCCGACGGCTGGACCCCGGCCGGCTTCGACGGCACCGAGGACGCGTGCGCCGCGTTCGTGGACGCGCACTGGCCCGACACCCGCCCGCTCAGTCTGCGAGGAGCCTGAGATGAAGATCGACCTGCTCGACCCGGGCCCCTTCGCCCGCAACGACTTCTGGCCCGTCTTCACCTGGCTGCGGGCCAACGCACCGGTCCACTGGCACCCCGAGCCCGGCGGCGACGACGGCTTCTGGGTGCTGAGCAAGCACCGCGACATCGTGAAGGTCTACGCCGACAGCGACACCTTCAGCTCGGCGCGCGGCATGCGGCTGGGCAGCGACCCGGCCGCCGTCGCCGCCGTCGCCCAGCGCATGCTGATCGTCTCCGACGTCCCGCACCACACCCGCCTCAAGCGGGCGCTCTACCAGGCGTTCGGCCCGCAGCAGATGCCCCGCCTGGAAGCGCTCGTGGAGCAGGTCGTCGGCGAGCTGGTGACCGAGGCCGCCGAACGCGACGAGCTGGACTTCATCGACCTCGCCAAGCAGCTCCCCAACCGGGTCGTCTGCGCCATGATGGGCATCCCGCGCGCCGACTGGGCGTGGATCGGAGCCCTGACCACCGGCGCCTTCGACTCGCCGGACGAAGCGGTCCGCACCAACGCGCACTCGGAGATCTTCCTCTACTTCATCGAGCTGCTGGCCGAACGGCGCGTGCGCCCCGGCGACGACCTGGTCAGCCAGATCGCCCACGACACCCTCGTCGACGAGGGCGACGGCACCGAACGGCCGCTCAGCGACGAGGAGATCGTCTTCAACCTCAACGGCGTCCTCTCCGGAGCCAACGAGACCACCCGCTACTCGGCCGCCGGCGCCGTGCACATGTTCGCCGAGCACCCCGACCAGTGGCGGCTGCTGCGGGGCCTGGGCCCCCAGGGCATCGCCCCGGCCGTCGAGGAGATCCTGCGCTGGACCACCCCCGGCGTGCACGCCCTGCGCACCGCCGTCCGCGACACCGAGATCAACGGCACCCGCATCGCCGCGGGCGACCGGGTCACCCTCTGGAACGTCTCGGCCAACCGGGACGAGGAGCTGTTCGCCGACCCGCACGCCTTCCGCGTCGACCGCCGGCCCAACCGGCACGTCGCCTTCGGCCACGGCCGCCACCTGTGCCTCGGCGCCCGCCTGGCCCGCTTCGAACTCGGCGCGCTGCTCACCGAGATGCTCACCGTCCTGGACGGCTTCGAGCTGACCGGACCCGCCACGTTCAACTCGTCCAACTTCACCTGGGGGATCAACAGTCTCCCCGTGCGGCTGCTGCGCAGCCGAGCCTTCGCGAAGTAAGAAAGGGCCCGCACTGTGACCACCGCACTCGTCGACTTCAACCGTTCCGACACGGCGTTCCCCGCCACCGGATACCCCGAGCTGCTCGCCGAGCAGGCCGCCCGCACCCCGCGGGCCACGGCCCTCGCGCAGGGCGACCGCTCCTGGACGTACGCCGAACTGGAGGCCGTCACCAACCGGCTGGCCCACGCCCTGATCGCCCGGGGCGCCGCCGCGGGCGAACGGATCGGCCTCTGCTACCCGCGCGGCGCCGAGTACGTCATCGGCTCCCTCGCCGTCCTCAAGACGGGCGCGGCCGTCGTCGCCCTCGACCCCGTCAACCCGGACGACCGGCTCGCCGCGATGATCGCCGACGCCGCGCCGCTGCTGGTCCTCACCCCGGCCGAGCTCGGCCGCCGCATACCGCAGGACGTGCCCCAGGCCGAGGTGTTCGCCGCCGGCCAGGGCCTGCCGGACACCGCTCCCGGCGTCGTGACCGGTCCGGACACCGTCAGCCACCTCATCTACACCTCCGGCTCCACCGGCACCCCCAAGGCCGTCCTGGAACGCCACGGCGCGCTCACCAACCTCGTGCACTGGACCCGGCGGGCGTACGGGGTCCGGGAGGGCGACCGCGCCTCCTGGATGTCCACGCCCGGCTTCGCCGTCCAGATCATGGAGTGGCTCGCCTACCTGCCGGCCGGCGCCGCGATCCACATCCCCGAGGCCGGTCAGGCCCAGACCCCGGAGCAGATCCGCGACTGGCTGGTGGGCGAGGGCATCACCCACACCATGCTGGTGGCCGCCCTCGCCGAGCCGGCCTGGGGCCTGGAGTGGCCCGCGGAGACGGCGCTGCGGATCCTGGTGACCACGGCCGAGCGGGTCCACAGCTGGCCGCCCGTCGACACCCCCTTCCGGGTCGTCATGACGTACGGCACCACCGAGACCACCAACGTGCTGTCCTGCCTCGACCTCGGTGCCGGCACTGACTTCACCAGCCAGGCCACCCCCGACGAGGTGCGGGCCACCCGGCAGGTCCCGGTCGGCGTGCCCATCGCCAACCTCCGCGTCCACCTCCTGGACGAGGACGGCGCCCCGGTGCCCGAGGGCGAGGTCGGGCGGCTGCACGTCTCCGGCGCCGGCGTCGCGGCCGGCTACCACGGCCGCCCCGAGCTCACCGCCGCCAAGTTCCACCCCAACTTCGTCGGCGACGACCCGCACCCGGTGCTCTACGACACGGGCGACCTCGCGCGGCGCCGCGAGGACGGGGCCGTTGAACTGCTCGGCCGGTCCGACTCCCAGGTGAAGATCCGCGGCTTCCGCGTCGAACTCGGCGAGGTGGAGACGCACATCGCCCGCCTCGACGGGATCGCCGAGGCCGTCGTCGTCACCCAGGAGCGCGGCCCGGGCGACAAGCGCCTCGTCGCCTACGTGTCGGCGGACGGCGCGGCCGCGCCCGACCCGGCCGCGGTGCGCGCCGACGTCGCCCGCACCCTGCCCTACTACATGGTCCCGGCCTCCGTCGTCGTCCTGCCGGCCCTCCCGCGCCTGCCCAACGGCAAGGTCGACCGGCGCAGCCTGCCCGAGCCCCCGGAGGGCCGCGACGGCGTCGGCGCCGGGTACGAGGCCCCCCGCAACGAGGTCGAGGACGGCCTCACCCGCCTGTGGGCCGAGGCGTTCCGCACCGACGGCGTCGGCATCCACGACAACTTCTTCGAGCTGGGCGGACACTCCCTGCTCGCCTTCCAGCTGATCGACGAGATCCGCCGCCGCTACAGCGTCGAGCTGAGCCTCTCCGACCTGTCCACCTACCCGACCGTCGCCGAGCTGGCCACCCTCGTCACCACCGAACGCTCGGGCGCCCGCGGCTCGTTCGGCGGACTCCCGGCGATCGTCCCCGACCCGGCGGGACGCTTCGAGCCGTTCCCGCTCACCGAGAGCCAGCAGGCCCTGTGGATCGGGCGCGGCGGACTCGTCGAGCTCGGCAACGTCGGCTGCCACGGCTACTTCGAGTGGGAGAGCGAGCAGCTCGACGTCGCCCGCTTCGAGGCCGCCTGGCGCCGGCTCGTCGAACGCCACGACGCGCTGCGCACCCGGGTCCTGCCCGACGGCACCCAGCAGGTCTTCGAGGAGATCCCGGCCTACGAGATCCCCGTCACCGACTTCGGCGGGCTCGACGAGGCGTCCCGCACCGAGGAACTGGCCGCCCTGCGCGAGCGGTTGTCCCACCAGGTACTGGACGCCGACAGCTGGCCGCTGTTCGACGTACGGATCAGCCTGCTCGGCGGCGGACGGGCCCGGATCCACCTCTCGCTGGACTTCCTGGTCGCCGACGCCTGGAGCTACTTCCAGGTCCTCATCCCGGACCTGGTGACCTACTACGTGGAGCCCGGCGCCGAACTGGCGCCGCTGGAGCTGACGTTCCGCGACTACGTCCTCGCGGTCGGGAACTCCCTGCGGGACAGCGAGCTCTACCGCCGCTCCGAGTGGTACTGGCGCGACCGACTCGCGACGCTGCCGCCCGCCCCGGCCCTGCCCGAGCGGCCGGCCGACGCCCCCGAGCTGCCCGTCCGCTTCGAACGGCGCAGCCACGTCGTCGCCCCCGACCTGTGGACCCGGATCCAGGAGCGGGCGCACGCCCGGGAAGTGACCCCCTCCGGGGTGCTGGCCGCCGCGTACGCCGAGATCCTGGGCACGGCGTCGGGCCAGGCCCGCTTCACCATCAACTTCCCCCTCTTCAACCGGCTGCCGCTGCACCCCCAGGTCAACGCGCTGCTCGCGGACACCACGACCACGCTGCTGCTCGCCGTCGAACAGCAGGACAACACCTTCGCCGGGCGGGCCCAGGCCGTCCAGCGCCGGCTCTGGGCCGACCTGGAACACCGCTACTTCAGCGGCGTGCAGGTCCTGCGCGAGCTCACCAAACTGCGCGGTTCCCTCGCCCCCGCCATGCCCGTGGTGATGACCAGCCTGGCCGGCCACCCGCCGCAGTACGAGGAGACCGAGCTGGGCGCCCCCGTCTACGGGATCTCCCAGACCCCGCAGGTCTCCCTGGACTTCCAGGTCTTCGAGAAGCCCGACGGGCTGACCTTCAACTGGGACTTCCTGCCGGCGGTCTACCCCGACGGGCTCATCGACTCCATGTTCGAGGAGTTCACCGCACTGCTGGAGGCGCTCGCCGAGGACGAGGCGTGGGAGCGCCACTCGCCGCCGCCCGGCGACGAGAGCGCCGCCCCCGGCAAGGCCGAGGAGCGCGACACGGGCGACGCCTGGGAGCGCTACTGGGCCGGCATCCAGCGCACCGGCCGGGGCGGCGACGTCATCTGGGACGCCGACAGCGGCGAGGAGTTCCACTGGCTGCTCGGCCAGGCCCAGAACCACTTCCGGGCCGGCCTGCCGGTCATCGACCTCGGCTGCGGCAACGGCCGCTACAGCCGCGAACTCGCCCCGCACTACCCCTCGGTCGTCGGCGTCGACGTCTCCGCCAGCGCCATCGACCACGCGAAGCGCGAGGCGAAGGGCGTCGACAACGTCGACTACCTGGCGATCGACATGACCGACGCCGACCAGGCCGCCGTCCTGGGGGAGGGGCCGTACAACATCTTCGTCCGCGGCGTCTTCCACGTCCTGGACGGCGAGGCCCGGGCCCGGCTCGCCGACATCGCCGGCCGCCTGCTGGGCAGCGAGGGGACGCTGATCGTCCACGAGCCCGACTACTCCAGCAACTCCTTCGGCTACCTCGGGTTCGTCGGCGGCAAGCGCGGCCGGGCCGAGGACCTGGTCGGCCCGCTGGAAGCGGCCGGCGTGCGGCACTCGCACCGCTTCACCCGGCCCGAGCTCGCCGAGGCGTTCGGCGCCGACGCGTGGGAGATCGTCGAGGACGAGGCGATAGAACTGCACGCCATCGACCCGCAGTCGGACTCGGACGCGCTGCGCCTGCCCGGCTACTACGCGGTGCTGCGCCGCCGGCGCTGATGGCCGGTCTGGCACTGGCGGGTCCGACCGCAGCGGTGCTGGCCGCGGCCGGGGACGTACGGGAGCTGCTGACCCGTACCGAACTGGACCGGGCCGGCGCCCTGCGGTCGGCGGGCGACCGGGACGACTTCCTGGCCGCCCACGCCCTGGTCAGGCTCTGCGCCGGGCGGCTCCTGGGCCGCCCGGCGCAGAGCCTCACCGTCGTCCAGAGCTGCGGGAGGTGCCCGAGGCCGCACGGCAGGCCGAGCCTGGCCGAGGCCCCCGGCACCGGCGTCAGCCTCGCGCACAGCCGGGGCTGGGTCGCGGCCGCGGCGGCGCCCGGTCCGGTCGGCGTGGACCTGGAGGCCGTGGACGGCCGTCCGCTGGACTGGCGGACGGCAGCACTGGCCTGTACGGAGAGGGAACTGGACGCCCTGCGGGCGGCCGGCGACCCGCGGCGCGCCTTCCTGCGCCAGTGGGTGAGAAAGGAGTCCCTGGTCAAGGTCGGGGCGGGCACGCTGGACGAGGCGGCCCGCCTCGACCTTCCCGTGTACGGGCGGGAGCCGCCCCGCTGGCGGGGCTGGCACCTGGTGGACTGGGGCGGTGACGGGGCCGTCGGATGCGTGGCGGCCCGCGACGAGACGCGGCTGCGGCTGCTCGGCTGAAAGACTGGACACGTGGAACGACGTACGACCGACCGGCTGCTCAGGGCGCGCGCACAGGCGATCGGAGGCGGGGTCCGGGAGGACTCCGTCGCCGCCGTCCTCGACCGGGTGCTGGCCGTCCAGGCCCAGGACCTGCCCGCGGCGGAGCTCGGGCTGCGGGTCCGGTCCCGCGGGCTGACCCTGGACGCGGTGCGGCGGGCCACCGACACCGAACGCACCGCGGTCCGCGGCTGGTTCATGCGCGGCACCCTCCACCTGGTGCCCGCCGCCGACGCGCGCTGGCTGCTCGCCCTGTTCGGGCCGGCGTACCTCGCCCTCGCGGCGCGGCGGCTGCGCGAACTCGGCCTGGACCACGACCTGTGCGAGCGGTCCGAACGGCTGATCGCCGGCGCGATCGACGCCGAGGGTCCGCTGACCCGCGCCCAGCTCACCGACCGGCTCGCCACCCTCGGGGTGGAGCCCAAGGGGCAGTCCGCCTTCCACCTGATCCGCCGTGCGGCGCTGGCCGGCCGGATCTGCCACGGGCCGCAGCGCGACGGCGAGGCCACCTTCGTCCTCCTCGACGACTGGCTGCCCGCCGGCGGGCCCCCGCCCTTCACCGGAGCGGCCGCCGAACGCGAGCTCGTCCGCCGCTACCGCCTCGCCCACGGCCCCAGCGACGTACTGGACTTCCTCCACTGGTCCGGGCTCAGGACCGCGGCGGGCAAGGCGGCCTGGGCCGCCGTACGGGAGAACGGGGACGCGGCTCCCGCGACCCCGGCGGACCCCGCGGAGCCGGACGTACGGCTGCTGCCGGCGTACGACGACTACCTGGTCGCCTACCGCAGCCGGGACCTGTCCGTCCCCGCCGCGGAGGAACGCCGGGTCTGGCCCGGAGGCGGGCAGATCCGCGCGACCGTCCTGGTCGACGGCCTGGCCGTCGGCACCTGGTCGCGGGGCCGGGGAGGGGCCGGCGTGAGCGTCGGCCCCTTCCCCTCGGCCGCGCCCCCGACGGCCGCCGTCGCCGCCGCCCTCGCCCGCGAGAGCGCCGACATCGCCCGGTTCTCCAGCGGAACTCACAGCCTGTCTACAAAAGGCCTATAGTCCGCTGATTCATAACCGGACGCTAACTCGGGGTCCCTAGCGTCAGTGCCGTCCGACAATTCCGTACCCAATCAGAAAAGGGCGTCGACATGGCACTCGGTCGGCATTCCGATTTCAATCGCCTGTGGTTCGGGCAGACCGTCAGTAATTTCGGCGACAAGATCTCCCTCCTCGCGCTCCCGACCCTCGCGGTCGTGATCCTCGACGGGGGAGCCTTCGAGGTCGGCGTGCTGGGCGCGCTGCGCTTCCTCCCCTTCCTGCTGCTCGCCCCGGTCGCGGGGCTGGTGGCCGACCGGGTGTCGAGGCGCACCGTCATGATCGTCGCCGACCTGGGCCGCTTCCTGGCCCTGGGCACGATCCCACTGGCGTTCGCCCTCGACTCGGTCAGCATGGTCCACATCTACATCGTGGCGGCGGTCACCGGCTGCCTCACCACCTTCTTCGAAGTCTCGTACCAGTCCTGGCTCCCCCAGCTCATCGGCAACGAGAACCTCATCGAGGGCAATACCAAACTCCAGATCAGCCGCAGCGTCGCCGAAGCGGTCGGCGCGGGCGCCGGCGGTGCGCTCATCCAGATGCTCGGCGCCGCGCGCGCCATCACCGCCGACGCATTCACCTTCCTGATCTCGCTGATCGCCCTGCTCGTCATCCGCCACCGCGACGTCCGCGAGCGGACCGAGGAGCGGAAGGCCTCCGCCAAGGCGGAGATGAAGGAGGGCATGCGGACCCTGTTCGGGAACCCGGTGCTGCGCGGCCTGTTCACCGCCAACGTCGTGGTCAACCTCGGCGCCGCCATGGGCGACGCCCTGCTGATCGTCTACGCCTACAAGGTGCTCGACCTGAGCCCCGGCCAGGTCGGCATCGCCTTCGCCGTCATGTCGGTCTTCGTCATCGTCGGCGCGGTCCTCTCCGAGCAGGTCGCCAAGGTCCTGACCGTCGGCCGCGTCCTGGTGCTGACCGCGGTCGTGCTGGGCCTCGGCTACATCGTCGTCCCGACGGGCGGCGCCATCGGCGGCTTCGTCGGCCTGATCGCGGTCCAGGCCGTCATCGGCTTCGTCTCCCCGATGTTCGACATCCACGTCCTCAGCCTCGTCCAGGGGGTCACCCCGAACGAGCAGATGGGCCGCGTCAGCGGCACCGCCCTCTCGGCGGTGTACGGCGCCCTGTCGCTGGGCTACTTCGCCGGTGGCGCCCTCGGCGAGGCGGTGGGCCTGACGGCCGGCCTCGCGGTGGCCGGCGCCGTCACCATCGTCGGCGGCCTGACGCTGCTGGGCGGACCGGTCTCCAAGATCAAGGAGATGCCCGGCGGCGACGACGCCGGGGAAGCCAGTCCGGCCGCGGCCGAACCGAAGATCACTGCCTGAGCAGCACCCCGGGGGTGCGGGAGTGGGTGCCGGCCGAACGGCACCCGCTCCGCACTGCTCCGCGCACCGCCCGGCGGCCGCACGGCCGCCGCCCGCAGCGCACCCGTACCGCCACACCCCGTACCGCCGCACCCGCACCGCCACACCCGCACCGACGCGCCGCGATTCGCGGCGCCCTCGCCGTATCCCTCTCCCGACTCCCGAAGACGCACGGAGGCTCAAGGTGAGCGAGTCCCTCGCCGAACGCATAGCCGCACTGCCGAAGTCCCGCCGGGCACTGTTCCAGGCCCTCTCGGGCCGCAACGGCGGGCGCGCCGCCGTACGCGAGGACCCCGAGCCGGCCCCCCGTGACCCCGCCGAACCGCCGGTGCTCTCCTTCGCCCAGCGGCGGCTGTGGTTCATCGACCAGCTCCAGCCCGGCAGTCCCGCGTACAACGTGCCCGTCGCCACCCGCATCCGCGGCCCCCTGGACCTGTCCGCCCTGCACGCGGCGCTCCAGGAGATCGTGGACCGCCACGAGGTGCTCCGCACCGTCTACACCTACCGGGAGGGCGCCTCCGAGGCCGTCCCCCGGGTGATCGACGGGTTCCGGCTGCCCCTGCCGGTGATCGAACTGCCCGGCGAGGAGGACGTGCGGCCGTTCTACGACGCGGACGCCGGCGCCCCCTTCGACCTGGCCGGCGCGGTGCCGCTGCGCGCCCGGCTGGGCCGGCTCGCCGACGACGACCACGTCCTCGTCCTCAACCTCCACCACATCGTCACCGACGGCTGGTCGATGCGCCTGCTGTACACCGAACTGGAGCGCGCCTACGCGGCCCGCACCGGCGCCCCCGCCGAGCGGCTCGCCCCGCTCGCCCTCCAGTACGCGGACTTCGCCGCCTGGCAGCGGCGCCGGATCAGCGGCGACCGCCTGGAGCAGCTCACGTCCTTCTGGCAGGAGGAGCTCGGCGGCGCCGCGCCCGTCGACCTGCCCACCGACCGTCCCCGGCCGCCCGTCTTCGGGCACGCCGGAGCCTCCCGCTACATCGACCTGCCGCCCCTGCTCATCGCCAGGCTCCGGGAGTTCGGCAAGTCCGAGGGCGCCACCCTCTACATGACGATGCTGGCCGGCTTCGCCGCCACCCTGCGCCGCTGGACCGGCCAGGAGGACATCGTCGTCGGCACGTCCGTCTCCGGACGCGACCACCCCGCCTTCGGCGACCTCGTCGGCTTCTTCGTCAACACCCTGCCGCTGCGCATCAGAACCGGCGGCGACCCCGGCTTCGCGGAGCTGGTCCGGGCCACCCGCCGCACCACCCTCCAGGCGTACGCGCACCAGGAGCTCCCCTTCGACCTCATCGTCGACGCGCTCGCGCTGCCCCGGGACCCCAGCCGGCCGCCGCTCACCTCCGTGATGTTCCTCCTCGACGAGACCCCGGACACGGCGCCGGGCCTGGCGGGGCTCACCACCGAGCCCATCGACTTCTCCTCGCACGCCACCAAGTACGACCTCATGATCAGCGTGCACGACACCGGCAGCGCCGTCCGCGCCCTCGTCGAGTACCCCACCGACCTGTTCGACGCCCCGACCGTGGACCGGCTCCTCGGCCACTTCCTCACCACGCTCGACGGCGCCGTCTCCCGCCCCGAACTCCCGCTGTCCGCCCTGCCCCTGCTGACCGACGCCGAACGCCGGGCCGCCCTGGACGACTGGAACGCCACCCGCGCCCCCTTCCCCCAGGACGCCTGCCTGCACCAGCTCTTCGAGCAGCACGCCGACCGGCGGCCCGACGCGCCCGCCGTGGTCCTGGGCGGCCTCGGCGGCTGGAGCGTCACCTACCGGGAGCTGGAGGAGCGGGCCAACCGGCTCGCGCACCGCCTCGCCCTGGCCGGTGCGGGACCCGACCGGACCGTGGCCCTGTGCCTGCGCCGGGGCCCCGCACTGGTCACCGCGATCCTCGCCGTCCTCAAGGCGGGCGGCGCCTACGTGCCGCTGGACCCGGACTACCCGGCCGAACGCCTGGCGCTGCTGCTGCGCGACGCCGCCCCGCCGCTGGTCGTCTCCGACTCCGAGCTGATCGGCCGGCTGCCCGTGCCCGACGGCACCGCACAGGTGCTCCTGGACACCGACCGGGCGGCCCTCGCCGAGCTGCCCGCGACCCGGCCGGCCGTGCCCGTGACCTCCCGCGACCTCGCGTACGTCATCTTCACCTCGGGCTCCACGGGCACCCCCAAGGGCATCGCCCTGGAACACCGCGGCGTGGTCAACAACCTGCTGGACCTGAACCGTTCGCACGGCATCGGACCCGGCGACTCCGTCCTCGCCCTCTCCTCGCCGAGCTTCGACATGAGCGTCTACGAGACCCTCGGCATCCTCGCGGCCGGCGGCACGCTCGTCCTGCCCGACCCTGCCGCCGCCAAGGACCCGGCCCACTGGGCCGACCTCGTCGACCGGCACGGGGTCACCGTCTGGAACTCCGCCCCCGCGCTCCTCGGCCTCCTCGCCGACCAGCTGGAACACGCGAACGGCCCCCGGCTGCCGCGCCTGCGCACCGCGTTCCTCGGCGGAGACTGGATCCCCGTCACCCAGCCGGACCGGATCCGCGCCTTCGCGCCCGAGCTGTCGTTCGTGGCGCTCGGCGGGGCGACCGAGGCGTCCATCCACTCGGTGGAGTTCCCGGTCGGCCGCGTGGACCCCGCGTGGACGAAGCTCCCGTACGGGCGGCCCATGGCCAACCAGCTCGCCTTCGTCCTCGACCCGCACGACCGCCTCGTCCCCGTCGGCGTCCCCGGCGAACTCCACCTCGGCGGCGTCGGGCTGGCCCGCGGCTACCTGGGCCGCCCCGACCTGACCCGGGAGAAGTTCGTCGAGG
The DNA here is from genome assembly GCF_055587105.1 of Streptomyces sp. NPDC048461. NCBI lineage: Bacteria > Bacillati > Actinomycetota > Actinomycetes > Kitasatosporales > Streptomycetaceae > Streptomyces > Streptomyces sp. NPDC048461. The sequence continues at coordinate 124,688 of NZ_JBVJGW010000015.1, forward strand.
TCGAACTGGAGCCCGGCCGCACCGAGCGGCTCTACCGCACCGGCGACCTCGCCCGCTACGGCGCGGACGGCACCATCGAACTCCTCGGCCGCACCGACTTCCGGATCAAGCTCAACGGGCTGCGCATCGAGCCCGGCGAGGTGGAGAGCGCCCTGCGCGACCTCCCCGGCGTCCGCGAGGCCGTGGTGGCCGCCCGCCAGGCGGCCGGTTCCGCCCGGCTGACCGGGTACGTCGTCCCCGAGGACGGCGCCGCCCCGGACCCGGCGGCCCTGCGCACCGCGCTCGCCGCCGTCCTGCCCCCGCACTGCGTCCCGTCCGACCTGGTGCTCCTGGACCGGCTGCCGCTCAGCCCCAACGGCAAGGTGGACCGCGGCGCCCTGCCCGACCCGCGGACCGCCGGACCGCAGCCGGCCCGCGGCCCCGCCGCCGCGCCGGACGCGGACGCCGACCCGGCCGCGCTGCGGATCGCCGCCGTGTGGGCCGAGGTGCTCGGCGTGGCCGAGGTCGCCCCGGGCGACGACTTCTTCGCCCTCGGCGGCGACTCCTTCGCGGCCGTCCGCGCCGTCCGCGCCGTCGCCACCGCCCTGCCCGACGGCGGAGCCGCCGCCCTGCGCGTCGTCGACCTGTTCAGCAACCCCACCCCGGCCGGGCTCGCCGCCCGGGCCGCCGAACTCGCCGGCAGCGGTACCGGAGCCGCACAGCACCGGCTGCTGCACCGGCTCACCCCGGAACGGCCCGCCGGGACCACCACCCTGACCCTGGTCTGCTTCCCGCACGGGGGCGGCGACGCCATCGCCTACCAGCCGCTGGCCGCCCAGCTCGCGCCGCACATCGAGCTCCTCGCGGTCTCCCCGCCGGGGCACGACCCGCTGCGCCCCGGCCCGATGCTGCCGGTCCCCGACTTCGCGGAACTCGCCGCCGCGGAGATCGCCCGCACCGTGCGCGGCCCCTACGCCGTCTACGGCCACTGCGCCGGAGTCGTCACCGCGCTGGAGACCACCCACGTACTGGAGCGCCTCGGGCAGCGGCCGGTCGCCCTGGACCTCGCCGCGGCCCTCCCCGAGGAGGACCCCGAGTACGCCCTGGAGATGGAGCGCGTCTCCGGCGACGACGACCTCGTCGCCTACCTGACCACCATGGACGGCTTCGACGGCGTCCTCGACGACAGCGACCTCACCGCCGTGCTGCGCATGGTCCGGCACGACATGACCGAGGCCGCCCGCTTCTTCGCCCGCACCCCCGAAGGCTACGACCGGCCCCTGACCACCCCGCTCACCTGCATCATCGGCGACGCCGACGACGCGACCGAGGGGTACGAGGAGGGCTACCGCGCCTGGGGCCGGTACGCGTCCGACCTGCGGCTCGCCGTGATCCCCGGCGGCCGCCACTACTTCGCCAAGCACCTGCCCGACCGGCTGGCCGCCCTGCTGGCCGATCTGCACCGCAACGGAGGAACCCATGTCTGATCTCGCCGAACGGCTCGGCCGGCTGCCCCAGGGACAGCGGTCCCGCCTGCTGGGCCGGATGCGCAACCAGATGACGGCCGGCGTCGGCCGCCGCATCGAACTCCAGCGCGCCGACCACGGACCGCGGTCCCGCTCCTCCTTCCAGCAGGAGCAGATGTGGTTCGTCGACAAGCTGGGCGCGGGCAAGGCCCGCAACAACATAGCCCTGGCGATACAGCTGGGCGGACCGCTGGACCGGGCCGCCCTGCACGAGGCGCTCAACGCCGTCGTCGCCCGCCACCAGGTGCTGCACAGCAAACTCGTCGAGATCGACGGCGTTCCCTGGCAGGAGCCCGTGCCCTCCTTCGTGCTCGGCGTCCAGAGCACCGACCTGGCGGGCAGCGAGGACGCGGACCGCGAACTCGCCGAGCTCACCGCCTCCTGCGCCTCCGCCCCCTTCGACCTGGCCGCCGCCCCGCCCGTCCGCGCCCACCTGGTCCGGCTCGCCGAGGACCGGCACGTCCTGCTCTGGGTCGTCCACCACGTCGCCTGGGACCCGGGCTCGACCCGGATCTTCACCGAGGAGCTGACCGCCAGCTACGCCGCGGCGGCCGCCGGACAGCGTCCCGAGGCAGCGCCGCTCGCCGTGGAGTACGCCGACTTCGCCGCCTGGCAGCGGGCCAAGCTGGAGAACGACGAGCACGGCCGCGCCCTCGCCGGCAAATGGCGCCAGATCCTCGCCGGCGCCGTCGCCACCGAGGTCATGCCCGACCACGCCCGCGGCCCGGAGACCCGCGGCGACGGCCGCGGCCTGAAGCTGAACCTGGACCAGGAACTGCTGGACCGGCTCACCGAACTCGCCGACGCCAACAACACCACCGTCTTCACGACCCTGCTGGCCGGCTTCAACGCGCTGATGCGGCACTGGACCCGGACCGAGGACGTCGTCGTCGGCACGGCCAGCGCCTCCCGCCCGCACCCCGATCTGGAACAGGTCATCGGCTGCTTCGTCCAGATGATCACCCTGCGGACGGAGGTCACCGACCAGCTCACCTTCCGCGAGCTCGTCGCCCGCACCGCCGCCTCGGTCATGGACTCCTTCACCAACAGCGAACTGCCCTTCGAGCAGGTCGTGGAGGCCGTCCGCCCCGTCCGCGACCCGCTGCGGCACCCCCTCTTCCAGATCGAGTTCACCTCGCTCGGACGCTGGGGCACGCACCGCGCACAGGCCGCCGACCTCGACTTCACCATGGACCAACTGCACGACGGCGCCGCCAAGTTCGACATGAGCTTCCTGGTCGGCGAGAACGACGGGCTGGAACTCTCCCTGGAGTACAACACCAGCCTCTACCGGCACGGCACCGCCGCCGCCCTCCTCGCAGCCTTCCAGCAGGTGCTGGAGCAGGTCGCCCAGAACCCCGAAGTCCGGATCGGCGACATCAGCCTGGTGGAGGAGCCCGCCGCCTCCCGGCACGCCCGCGAGCTGTCCCGCGGCGGCCCCCTCGACGAGACGGCCTGGACGACCACCCTGGACCGCGCGTTCCGCGAGCGCGCCACCATCCACCCCGACGCCGAGGCCGTCCGCTTCGGCTCCTTCCGGCTGGACTACGCGGCCCTCGACCGCTGGTCCGAGGCCATCGCCCACCGGCTGCGCGACCGCGGCGTCCGGCACGGCGACCCGGTCGCCGTCTGTGTCGCCCGCGGCCCGGCCGCCGTCGCCGGCGTGCTCGGCGTCCTCAAGGCGGGCGCCCACTACATCCCGGTCGACCCGTCCGCCCCGGTCGAGCGGACCCGTACGGTCCTGGCCGACGCCAAGGTCCGGCACGCCCTCGTCGACGGCTCCGCGGAACTGCCCGTACCGCTGGAGCTGGTGAACACCGGCACGGCCGCGCCCGTCCGCGAGGTCCCGTCCCTCGCACCGAGCGCCACCCCCGGCGACCTGGCGTACGTCCTCTACACCTCGGGCAGCAGCGGCACCCCGAAGGGCGTGATGATCGAGCACCGCTCGGTCACCCACTTCTCCCGGACCATCGCCAAGGCCTACGAGGTCCGCGCCGAGGACCGGGTCCTGCAGTTCGCGCCGCTCACCTTCGACGTCTCGGTCTTCGAGCTCTTCACCACCCTCCTGGCCGGCGGCTCGCTCGTCATCGCCACCGACGACGAGCGCCGCGACCCGGCCCTGCTCCAGGCCCGGATGCGCGAGGACGCGGTGACCGTCGCCGAACTCCCGCCCGCCCTCCTGCCGCTGCTCGACCAGGCGGCCCTGCCCGACCTGCGCCTGGTCTCGGTCGGCGGCGAGGCCTTCCCCGGCCGCCTGGTCGCCGAGTGGACCGCCGGCGAACGCCGGTTCGTCAACGGCTACGGCCCCACCGAGGCCACCGTCGCCGTCACCCTCATGGACTGCACCGGCAGTTACGACCGCAACCCCCCGATCGGCCGCCCCATGCCCGGCCACCAGGCCTTCGTGCTCGACGAGCGGCTGCGCCCCGTCCCGCCCGGCGTGCCCGGCGAACTGTGCGTGGCCGGACCGGGTGTCGCCCGCGGCTACCTGGGCCGCCCCGACCTGACCGCCGACCGCTTCGCCGACAACCCGTACGCCGACGGGCCCGAGACCGCCCGGCTCTACCGGACCGGCGACCTGGTGCGCTGGCTCCCCGGCGGGAACCTCGACTTCCTCGGCCGCACCGACCGCCAGCTCAAGGTCCGCGGCCACCGGATCGAGCCGGGCGAGGTCGAGTCCGTCCTCACCGGACACCCCTCCGTCCAGCAGGCCGTCGTCGTGGCCCAGCCCGCGGCGGGCGGCGAGCGGATGCTGACCGCCTACGTCACCGTCGAGCAGGTGGGCTCCTACGCCTCGGAGGTCGCCGACGCCGAGGGACTGCGCGCCTACACGGCCGTGCGGCTGCCGGGCTACATGGTGCCGGTCGTCGTCGTCCTGGCCGAGCTGCCCCTCACCCCGCACGGCAAGGTCGACACGGCCGCGCTTCCCCTGCCGGCCGACCAGACCGGCGCCGGCGGCACCGCGCCGCGCGACGCCATCGAGGAGCAGATCTGCCGCGACATCCTCACCCCGCTGCTGGAGTGGCAGAACCCGGACGTGGAGGGTGACTTCTTCGCCCTGGGCGGCAGCTCCCTCCAGGCGACCATCGTGGTCTCCCGGGTCCGCGCCCTGTTCGGGATCGACATCGCCCTCGCCGACTTCTTCGGCCACCCGACCGTCGCCGCGCTGGCCGAACTCGTCCGCGGCGCGAAGGCCGAGGCGGCCGGCGAACAGGACCGGCTGCTCGCGGTCTTCGAGCAGATCGAGAACATGAGCGACGAGGAAGCCGCCGCCCTCCTGGGCTCCATGCAGCACCCGGACGGTCCCTGATGGCCACTGCGGCCGGGTTCGAAGGAGCGCTCGCCGCGCTCCCCGAGGCGAAGCGCGAACTCGCCCGGCTGATGCTGGCCGCCCGGCAGCCCGTCCCCGCCCACCCGGCCCCGCGCTCCGGCGCGGGGCCGGTCCCCCCGACCGCGCTCCAGACCCGGCTGTGGCGGCGCGAACGCACCCACCCCGCCGTCGCGACCGGCTCGCACGCGCTCCGGCTGACGGGCCCGCTCGACACGCGGCGGCTGCGCGACGCCCTGACCGCGGTGCTCCGCCGCCACGAGGCACTGCGGACCCGGCTGACCGGATCCGCCGCGGGCCGGCCGCTGCTGGAGGTGGACGCGGAACCGGTCCTGCGGTTCACCGAGGCCGACCTCGGCGGATTCACCCCGGAGGCGGCGGCCGCGCGCACCGCCCTGCAGATCACCGAGAGCGCCTCGACCGTCCTGGACCTGGAGAGCGGCCGCACCAGCGCGTTCCGGCTGCTGCGGACCGCGCCCGACGAACACGTCCTGATCCTCGCCTCGCACCTCGCGGTCTTCGACGGCTGGTCCTCCGGGGTCTTCCTCGCGGACCTCGCCGCCGGCTACCGCGAGTGCACCGACCGGCTCCCCCCGCCCGAACTCCAGTTCCCCGACTACGCGGCCTGGCAGCACCGGTGGCTCGACGGGCCCGACGGCTCCGCCGAACTCGCGCGACGCCGGGCCGTGTTCGCCGCGGACCCGCCCGCCCGCAGGGCCGCCGGCGGATTCGAGCGCGGGCACCTGCCCGTACGCCTGGCCCGCGGGCCGGTCGGCCGCGGGCTGGAGATCGGCGCGGCCGAGGGCGCCACCCCGTTCATGACCCTGCTCGCCGCGCTGGCCGTCGTACTGGCCCGCCGGGAGGGCCGTACCGGGGTGGTGGTGATCGGGACCCCGGCCGCGGGGCGGTTCGCGGGCGCGCTCGAAGGCGCCGTCGGACAGTTCACCACCGTCGTTCCGATCCGGCTGGACCTGACGGGCGGGCCCACCTTCCGGGAGCTGCTGCACCGCACCCGGGCCGCCGTCGCGGACGCCCTCGGCCACCAGCGGCTGCCCGTGGACGTCCTGTTCGCGGACGGCGCGCCCCCGCCGTACGACGTCCTGTTCGCCCTCCACAACTATCCGGCCGTCCCCCTGGACCTGCCGGGCATCGAAGTGGGCCAGCTGCCCGGCCCGCCGGCCCGCCACCTGGAGCTCTACAGTCCCGACCCGGCCGCCGCCCTCGCCTGCGTCGGCCTCGTCGAACGGGACGGCGAGATCGGCGGCACCGCCGAGTACAACCGGCACGCGGCCACGCCCGAGGACGTGCGGGGCCTGCTCACCGGAATCGAGGAGGTACTGGACCGGGCCCACACCGCCCCCGCATCCCCGCTCACCCCCCGGCACTAGGGAGTTGCCCGTGCTCACCACCGAGTTCTACCGCGCGCCCGCGGACTGCGGGCTCGTACGGAGCGGAGCCGACGTGCCCCGCACCCCCATGCGGGCCCTGCGCGAGGACGTCCACGACATCCTGGTCTCCGCGCCCGTCGCCGAGGCCCGCCGCACCCGGGACCCGAGACCCGTCCACCGGGCCCTGGGGGAGCGGGGCCTGCTCGCCCCCCAGTGGCCGCAGGAGTACGGGGGCCGCGGCGTCAGCCAGGTCGCGGCCGCCGTCCTCGTCGAGGAACTGGCCATGCACGACGTGCCCGACCTGCTGCACACCCTCACGGTGCAGATCGTCGGCTCCACCCTGCTCAACGTCGCCAGTCCGGCGATGAAGGCCCGGCACCTGCCGGGGTTCGCGGCCGGCACCGCCTTCGGCTGCGTGCTGTTCAGCGAACCCCAGGCCGGCTCGGACCTCAACATCCTCTCCACCCGCGCCGTCTCCGACGGGAAGGGCGGGTACAAGCTGTACGGCACCAAGGTCCACTCGCTCTTCGCCCGGATGGCCGACTACGGGCTGTGCCTGGCCCGCGGCGAGGACGACGCCTTCAGCCTGTTCCTCGTCCCCCTGGCCCAGCGGGGCGTCACCATCCGGCAGATCCCCGGCATCATGGACGACGCCTTCCACGAGGTCACCCTGGACGGCGTGGCCGTGACCGCCGACGACGTCGTCGGCGAGACCGGCCAGGGCTGGGCGATCGTCGTCAAGACGCTCGCCTTCGAACGCACCGGCCTGGACTACTACGTCAAGGCGCTGCGCTGGTACCGGGCCGCCGTGGAACGGCTGGAGGCCCACACCGACCGGCTGGAGGCCGGCCAGCACGACCAGATCGGCCTGGCCAAGCTCAACGCCCGGCTGCTCGCGGCGGGCACGCTGGTCCGCCGGGTCCTCACCCGCCTGGACCGGGGGGAGCTCAACGAGGACGAGGCCGCCGCGGCCAAGTGGTACACCACCGAACTCGCCGCCGAGGTGGCCTGGTGGGCCGCCGAACTCGACGGCGACCGCAGCATGACCCTCGACGACCCCGAGGTCGACGGGGTGGCACACCCACTCGATTCGGCGATGCGCGAAGCCCCGGGAATGCGCATATCCGGCGGCACCGCCGAAATGATGCTGGAGACGCTGGCCCGGCTGCGTCTCGACTCAGGGGCGGAGGTACGGCCGTGACACCACAGTCGGTCAACGGGAACGGGACGGGCGGCGGAGCGCCGGCGGCGCCCGAGCGGTGGCGCGAGCGGGAGGACGAGGACTCCCTCTTCCGGCAGCTCCGGCTCACCGTGCGGCAGGGGCTGGAGGTCGACGGGGACACCCCCGGCGGCGCCTGGGAGGCGCTGACGCAGGTCGGCGCGTGGGAGTTCGCGCTGCCCATCGAGAAGGACGGCCTCGACCTCGGCCAGGCGGTCCTCGCCATGGTCTGCGAGGAGGCGGGCAACTCCATGCAGCCCGTCCCGCTGCCCGACACCCTGCTCGCCCTGGACCTGGTCTCCGGGCTCGGCCCGCTCGCACCGGAATCGGCCGACGCCCTGCTCGACCGGGTGCGGACCGGGGAACTGCCCCTCGCCGTACCGGGCCGGCTGCCCGACCCGCGCGGCGCCGTACCGCCGGGCATCACGTGGAAGCCCGACGGGGACACCGGCGGCGTCGTGCTCACCGGCGCGGGAGGCCCCTTCGCCGCGGGAGTCGGGGCGGGCGCCCTGCTGGTCCTGGCGAGCGGCCCCGACGGCCCGTGCGTGGTGCTCGTCGAGCTGCCCGCGGCGGGCGTCCAGGTACGCCCGCTGCGCGACCACGGCGGCGGCGCCGTCTCCAGCGCCGTCTTCGACGAGACCCGGATCCCGGCGCAGTCGGTCCTCCTGCGCGGCCTCGCCGCCGAACACGCGCTCGCCCGCGCGGGACTGCGGGCGGCGGTCCACCAGGCGTCCCTGCTGGCCGGGATCACGGCGGCCGCGCTCACCGCGGTCGTCTCCCGGATCCGGGGCCGGCAGCAGTTCGGCCAGGCCCTCGTCAAGCACCAGGGGCCGCGGCTGCGCGTCGCCGGACTGCTGGCCCGGCTGGACGCCGTCCGCTGGGCCGTGGGCGACGCCGCCCGGGACCTCGACGAGGGGCGCCTCACGCCGGGGGAGGCGGCGGGGCTGATCGCGCTCACCGCGGAGACCACCCTCGACGTGACGCGCGACGCGGTCCACCTGCACGGCGCCTCCGGCCTGGTCCGCGACGGGCTGGTGGCCGGCTGCTACCGGCGCGCGGCCTGGGAGGCCATGCGCTGCGGACGTCCCGCCCAGCTGTGGGACACCGCGGCGCACACCCCCTGAGGCGGCCGCCGTACGGGGCCGTACGGGAAAGGGGTCCCCGCCCTGCGGGAACCCCTCCCCTCCCGGGCGGGGCCGGATCACCCGGCCCCGCCCGGAACACCTCACTCCAGGTCGCGGCGCATGACCCAGCGGTGCCGCTTGTCGCTCTTCGCCTCCGTCCGCGTGACCCGGCGGAAGCCGGCCCGCTCGAACATGTCCATCGTGCCGACGTAGGCGAGCGTCGGATTGACCCGGCCGCCCTCCGGGTCCACCGGATAACCCTCGACGGCGGGCGCGCCGTGGGAGCGCGCGTGTTCGACGGCCCCCTCCAGCAGGCCCGAGGCGACCCCCTTCCCGCGGAACTCCTTGCGCACGACGAAGCAGGTGACCGACCACACGGGCAGGTCGTCCACCGGAGTGATCGTCTTGGAGGCGGTGAGCCGGTCGAGTTGACGGCGGGGCGCCACGTTGCACCAGCCGGCCACCTCACCGCCCACGAAGCCCAGGACACCGGGCGGCGGATCGGCCTTCTCCGCGAGGGTGCGCAGGTGCTCGCCCCGCTCGTCCGCCGTCATCCGGCCGTAGTCGCCCGTGGAGAGCCGCCACGCCATGCACCAGCACGTGTGCGCGCTCTTCTTCGGCTGGAGCACCTTGCGCACGTCGTCCCACAGATCCGCCGTGGCGGGCCGTACTTCTAAACTCATGCCGCTACTTCACTCTCTTCCGCTCTTACAAGTGCCCCGCGGGTGCGAAGTTCCGCACCCCGGGGACGACTTCGATCCTGGCCGCGGCCAGGACCTCCAGGGCACGCTGACACGCCTCCCGTCCTACATCCAGATGGGTGACCAGCCGGATCACGTCCGGTCCGGGCGCGGTCACCAGCACTCCTTCCCGTGCGGCGCGTGCGACGACCGCCTCGGCGCCGGGCGCCTCGGCGAGGACGATGTTGGTCTCCGGCCGGCGCACCGTGAACCCCGCGTCCCGCAGACCCGCCGCCAGCAGACCCGCGTGGGCGTGGTCCTCGGCGATCCGCTCCACGTGGTGGTCCAGCGCGTACAGCCCGGCGGCCGCCAGGATCCCCGACTGCCGCATGCCTCCGCCCAGGCCGTGCCTCAGTCTGCGGGCCCGTGGCAGCTGTGCGGCCGCGAGCAGCAGCACGGAGCCGACCGGTGCGCCCAGTCCCTTCGACAGGCAGACGGCGAGCGAGTCGGCGGTCGCGCCGTACGCTGCCGCCGGAGTGCCGGTCGCTGCCATGGCGTTCCAGATCCGGGCGCCGTCCATGTGCACCGCGACCCCGGCCCGCTCCGTCAGCTCGCGTACCGCGCGCAGGGTCTCCAGCGGATGGACCGTGCCGCCGGCCCGGGTGTGGGTCTGCTCGACCTCCACCGCGCGGGTGCCCAGCGTGTACGGGTTCCCGCGCCGGATCACCCCGGCCAGCGCGGCCGCGGTGAGCACGCCCCGGTCGGCGGCGACCGTCCGCGTCTGGATCCCGCCGTAGCGGGCCGGGGAGGCCTCCTCGTGGGCCAGGATGTGCGCCTCGGCGTCGCACACCAGCTCCTCGCCCGGGCCGACGAGCAGCTGGAGCCCGATCTGGTTGGCCATCACCCCCGAGGGCACGAACAGGGCGGCGGAGAACCCGAACAGGCCGGCGAGCCGGTCCTCCAGGGCCCGCACCGTCGGGTCCTCGCCGAACAGGTCGTCGCCGACCTCGGCGGCCGCCATCGCGGCCCGCATCCCGGGGCCCGGGCGGGTCACGGTGTCGCTGCGCAGGTCGACGGCCGGGGGCGTGCGGGCGGTGGAACCGATGTCGGGCCCCGGGTCGGGGCGGTGGTTGGTCGGGGGGTTCATGACGCTTCGTCAACTCCTTGTTGTTCGCGTGGGCGCGGGGTGAGGTCGCGGGCCGCCACCCAGTCCAGCAGGGGGCGTACCGCCAGCCAGGTCTCCCGTACGAGGTCCGCGGCGCGGGCCGTGTGCAGTCCGTCGGCCGGCCCGAAGCGGCGGCCCGCGTCGATCTTGCGGTGGCGCAGCAGGTCCAGCCGCGGGTGGTCCGCCGGGACGCCCCGGGGGCGGGACTTGAGCCGGTCGCCGCCGATGGTGAAGCCCCGGCGCTCCAGCCGGCCCGTGATCGCGGCCAGCTCCGCGCCGCCGTCCTCCTCCTCGACGGCGGCGCGGTACCGGGCGACCTCGGCGCCGGCGTACGGGTAGTAGCGGCCGGAGGCGTACAGCCCGTGCCGGTCCAGGTGGACCCACAGGCCCAGACAGGGCAGCAGGTCCAGGTAGGCGCCCTGGTAGGTCTTGTACGGGGACTTGTCGTGCGACATCCGGGTGTCGCGCACCGGGCCGAGCACCTGCACTCCGCCCGGCCCGGACCGCTCCCCGAACACCGTGTTCAGTTCGGCGGCCAGCCCGTCCATCGGCCCGCGCACGTCGCGCTCGTACCGTTCGCGGTGGCGCAGCCGCCAGGAGTCCCTGTCGTTGTCGTCCGCGAGGTCCTCGTACAGGCGCAGTGCCGAGGGCGGGAAGCCGCCGAAGGTCACGGAAGGTACCCCGGCAGGGGGTGGCGGGCGCACAGCTCGGAGACCTTCGCGCGCACCCGGTCCCGCACCGCGTCCGGCAGGACTCCGCCCGGCGCGCGCAGTTCCTCCAGGACGTCCGCGACCAGGTCGGCGCACTCGGCGGCCACGGTGCGGTCCATCCCGCGGGCGGCGAGGGTGTTGGTGCCCAGCCGCAGCCCTCCGGTCACGCGCACGGGCGTGGTGTCACCGGGCACCCGGTTGCGGTTGACGACGATCCCGCAGGACTCCAGGGCCTGTTCGGCCACGTCGCCGGTGACGCCCGTGCCCCGCAGGTCGAGCAGGACCATGTGGGTGTCGGTACCTCCGGTGACCAGGCGCAGACCCCGGTCGGTGAGCCGCTCGGCGATCGCCTGCGCCCCGTCGGCGAGGCGCTTGGCGATCTCGGCGAAGTCGGGGCTGGCCACGAAGTCCAGGGCCCGCGCCTTCGCCGCCACCGACGCCAGGTCGGGCGTGCCCTGGGTGAAGGGGAACACGGCGCGGCGCAGCGTCGCGGCCAGGGTGCCGCGCTCCGGACCGGAGGTGCGGGCGTCGCGGCCGAGCAGGATCAGTCCGCCGCGGGGGCCGTACAGCTGCTTGTAGGTGCTGGTCGTCGTCACGTGGGCGTGGTCGACGGGGCTCTGGTGCAGCCCGGCCGCGACCAGGCCGGCGATGTGCGAGATGTCGGCGAGGAGGTAGGCGTTGGCCTCGTCGGCGATCTCCCGGAAACGGGCGAAGTCGATGCTGCGCGGGTAGGCGCTCGCCCCGCAGACGATCAGCTTCGGGCGGTGCTCCAGGGCCAGTTCGCGGATCTGGTCGTAGTCGAGCAGCCCGTCCGGCGTCACCCGGTAGCCGTGGGCCCGGTAGTAGCGGCCGGTCACCGAGGCGGGGGAGCCGTGGGTGAGGTGGCCGCCGCAGTCCAGGTCCAGGCCGAGCAGGCTGTCGCCGGGGCTGAGCAGCGCGGTGATCACGGCCAGGTTCGCAGAGGAGCCGGAGTGCGGCTGCACGATGGCGTCCTGCGCGCCGAAGGCCTTGCAAGCCCGCTCGATCGCCAGGCGCTCGATCTCGTCGGCGACCCCGCACCCGGCGTGGTAGCGGTTCCCGGGGAAGCCCTCGGCGGTCAGGTTGCCGAGGGCGCTCCCCTCACAGGCCAGGACGGAGGGGTCGGCGACGCTGGACGCCGCGACCATCATCAGGGTGTCGCGCTGGCGGGCCGACTCCCGGGCCAGCAGCGCGTACAGGGCGGAGTCGCGCTCTCTCAGCCTCCGGGTGGCGTGGCCGGCGAAATCGACCAGGTCGGGATCGGCTCCGGGCACGGGCGGCGCCACCGCGACGGGCGGCGCCTCCTCGTCCACGGGATCGGTGACGGGCGCGGGCAGGGTGAGACTCATGGCTGTCCCCTCTCGGACGGATCGTGGTGACCGTGCGGGCTGTGCTCTACGGGGCGACGGCGCCCCCGGCGGCCTCGTCCGTTCCCTCCGCCTCCAGTTCGCCGAACGCCTCGGCGGCCGCGACCGCCTCCGCACCGTGCTGCTCGTCGGCGGCGATCTTCCCGGCGAGCTCGGAGATCAGCGGGTTCTGGAACACGGTCTTGACGGGCACCGGGACCCCGAGGAGGTCCCCCAGGAGACCCGCCAGCCGGGTGCCGCTGAGCGAATCGCCGCCCAGACTGAAGAAGTTGTCGCCCGGCGCGACCCGGTCCAGGCCGAGGATGTCGGCGACCGCCGCGCAGAGCACCAGCTCCAGGGGACTGCCCGTACCGGCCGGCCCCTCCTCGGCGGCCGCCGAGTCCGCGGCGGACTGCTGGCGCCCCGCGGAGTCGGCCAGCCGCAGCCGGTCGACCTTGCCGTTGCGGGTCAGGGGCAGCTCCGCCAGCACGGTGAGCCCGGACGGCACCATGTACGCGGGGAGCTGCGCGGCGAGCCGCTCCAGCACGGGTCCCGCCGCGTCGGCGCCCGAGCCCGACACGACGAACGCGTGCAGCCGGCGCACTCCGTGGGCGCTGGCCGGGGCCACGACCACGGCCGCCTCGACGTCGGCGTCCTGGCGCAGCACGGCCTCGATCTCGCCGAGCTCGATCCGGTGGCCCTGGATCTTCACCTGGAAGTCGTCGCGGCCCAGGATCTCGATGGCCCCGTCGGGCAGGTAGCGGCCCAGGTCGCCCGTCAGGTAGGCGCGTTCCCCGGTCTCGGGCAGGCTCACGAAGCGGCTGCCGGTGCGCTCCGGGTCGTTCCAGTAGCCGAGCGCGAGCCCGACGTCGCTGGCCACGGCCATCTCGCCGACCACCCCGAGGGGGCGCTCGTACGCCGTCGCGTCGACGACGTAGTACCGCTGGTTCGTGATGGGCCTGCCGTACGGGATGCTCGTCCAGGACGGGTCGACCTCGCCGATCGGCTGGAACAGCGACCAGCAGATCGTCTCCGTCGGACCGCCCGAGCCCACCACCTCGATCCGGGGGCTCTGCGCCCGCAGGCGGTCGGGCAGGGTCAGCGGGATCCAGTCGCCGGACAGCACCGACAGCCGCAGGGACTCCAGCGGCCGGTCGCCGTCACGCCGCTCGCGGACCTCGGCCTCCCCGACGAGCAGCTCCATCAGGACGGGCACCGAGTTCCACAGCGTGACCTTCTCCGCCCGCACCAGGTCGGCCCAGACGTCGGGCTCCGCGTGCTCGAACGGCGGCGGGACCACCACGGTCCCGCCCTGGGTCAGCACCCCGAACACGTCGTAGATCGACGCGTCGAAGTGCAGCCCCGAGATGGCCAGCAGCCGGTCCTGCGCCCCCACGCCGAAGCGCGCGGCGACGTCCTGGACCAGGTTGACCACGCCGATGTGGTCGACCATCACGCCCTTGGGTTCCCCGGTGGAGCCCGAGGTGAAGATCGTGTACGCGAGGTCGGCCGGGGTCTGCGCGGTGTCGGGACGGGTGGCGTCGCCGGACTCGAAGTCGCGGTCCACGCGGTAGCGGCGGGCCGTGGGCGGCCAGCTGACCCGGGACTCCAGGGACGACTGGGTGAGGATCCGGTCGACGCCGGCCTCGGCGAGCAGCCGGCGCAGCCGCTCCGGCGGCACCGACGGGTCCAGCGGCAGGTAGGCGGCGCCGGAGGCGAGGACGCCGTAGACGGCGGCGTACTGCTCCCAGCCCTTCTCCATCACCACGGCCACCAGCTCGCCGGGGGCCGCCCCGTGGTCGCGCAGCGTACGCCCGATCCGCCAGGCGTACGCGGCCAGTTCGGCGTAGCTCAGGCGCCGGCCGCCGTCGACCACGGCCTCGGCGCCGGGGGTGCGCTCGGCCTGCGCGGCGAACAGCTCGTGCAGGGTGGTGTACGGGATCCGCCCGGCGGTGTCGTTGACCTTGCGCCGCAGGGTGCGCTCGGCCGGCGGGATCAGGTCGAAGCGCTTGGTGTGCAGGCTGTCCGGGTCCTCGGTGAGCTTCCCGACGAGGTCCACGTACACGCCGAAGGCCGCGTCGACGAACCCCGGCGAGAAGGCCCCGTCGACGAAGTCCCAGATGATGCGCAGTTCACCGTCGAGCTCGCGCAGCTGCACGTCGAGCGAGACCTGCGGGGTCTGCGAGATCGAGTACACCTCGCGGCCCAGGTCGGTGACGGGCCTGCGCACCGGGTAGTCGAGCAGACTCGTGACGACCACCGGCATCCCGGCCTGGGCGCCCATGCCGTGCAGCCGGGTCAGCTCCCGCAGGACGCGGACGCCGTTGAAGGAGCCGTGCTCCACGTCGCGGGCGAGCTGGTCGCGCAGGGCGTGCGCCCGGTCCAGGAAGGTCGCGCCGGAACCGTCGGCGGCGAGCATCACCGCGTTGGTGAAGTCGCCGAGCACGCCGGTGATGCCGGGGTGCACTGCCGGGCGCTGGAACACCGGGTAGTTGAGGGTGAAGTCCGTCTCCTCCGCCCAGCAGCGGATGACCTCGGCGAACGCGGCGGTGAGCAGGACCGACGGCGTCAGGCCCGCCCCGTGCGCCCGCGCCGCGAACCGCTGCCAGTCCGCCGGGGAGAGGCGGTGCTCGCGCCGGTCGAAGCGGACCTCGTGGCCGTCCCCGCCCTCCGCGGCGCCGGCCGTGGGCAGCGAGGGGGCGGGCGGCAGGGTGGGGATCCGCTCGACCCAGTACTCCCGCGCGGCGCGGAAGGCCTCGGTGTGCGGGAGGGCGTCGGCGCGCCAGCGGGCGTACTCGGGGAAGGAGATGCCGGGCTCCGGGAGCACGGCGTCCGGGTTCTCGTACAGGTCGACCAGCTCGGGGAAGAGCACCTGGAAGGCGCTGGAGGCGTCCAGCACCTGGAGGTCGATGCCCAGGTGGATCCGGCCGGGGGCGTCCGGGCCGCCCAGCCGGATGATCCGCAGGTCGAACAGCGGCCAGCTGCCGACCGGGAAGACCACGTGGCTCATCTCGTCGCGCAGCGCGGCCAGCCGGTCCCGCGCCGCGTCCTCGGACAGCTCGCGCAGGTCGATGACCGGTATGTCGAAGGGGAGCGGCTCGGAGGGTACCCAGGAGGTGCCGTCCTGCCCGCCGATGGCGCGCAGCATGTCGTGGCGGGCGACCACCGTGCGCCAGGCCCGGGCGAAGCGTTCCGGATCGAGGTCCGGGCGCTCCCACTCGAAGTACCCGTAGCAGCCGATACCGCCCAGGTCGACGGCTTCGCTCCGCCCGATCATCAGCGCCTGCTGCGTCTCGGTCATCGGGAAGGACACGGCACTGTCCGCGCGAGCGGGCAGGAGCTCGGTCATGGTCCAACTCCATTCGGTGTTACGGGTACGGATACGGGCCGGCGGCCCGGGACCGGTGCGGCCCGGGGGTGTCGTGCTGCGGGGCAGGGCGAGGCTAGGGGCGGTGAGTTAGCCGCCGGTTATGCTCCGCGCGTCCGGCGGGCTCGGCGGGGGCCGCCGCGTCCTCGCCGAGGGAGAGGGCGAAGAGCCGTACGAGCGGGTGGAACAGGTAGCAGGGCTGGCCCCGCTCGTCCGCGCCGCTGACCTCCAGCAGCGCCGCGTCGGCGAGCGCCTCCAGCAGCCGTTCCGCCTCCGCCTCCGACCGGTTCAGGGCGAGCGCCGCGTCCGCCGCCGGGAACGGCTGCGGACCGAGGGCCGCCAAGTGCGGGAACACCTCCCGCACCTCGGGCGCCACGGCCCGCCAGGACGGCAGCAGCGAGCTGTGCACGTCCAGGTCCCCGGAGTGCAGCTCCCGCAGCCGGGTCGCCGGATCGGCGAGCCGGCCGGCCAGCCGGTCGGGGCTGCAGCGTGGCCGGGCGGCGATCCGCGTCCCGACGATCCGCAGGGCCAGCGGGAGTCCGGCGCAGTGCTCCACGATCGCCGAGGCGGCGCGGGGCGCGGCGGCCACCCGGTCGGGTCCGGCCGCGGCGGCGAGCAGTTCCAGCGCGTCCCCGGCCTCCAGGGGAGCGAGGGCCACGGTGTGCGCCCCGGCCACGGTGGGCAGGGCCGTGCGCCCGGTGACCAGCACGGCGGGCTCCGGGGTGTTGGGCAGCAGCGGGCCCAGCTGGGCGGCACCGGAGGCGTTGTCCAGCACGATCAGCAGCTGCCGGCCCCTGGTCCGCTCGCGGTAGAGGCGTACGAGGTGGTCCTGGTCCGCCGTGACGGGTACGTCGTCCACCGGGCCCAGCGCGCGCAGCAGGTGCAGCAGCACCCGGGTGGGGTGCCGCGGCGTGCCGTCGGGGGAGCGGAGGTCGGCGTACAGCTGCCCGTCGGGGAAGTCCCGCCGGCAGCGGTGCGCCGCGTGCACGGCCAGGGCCGTCTTGCCGAGCCCGGCCATACCGGTCACCAGGACCCGCCGGGGCCGCCCGGCGCTCTGTCTCTCGGGGGCGAGCGCCCGGCAGAGCAGGCCCAGTTCGCGCTCCCGGCCGGTGAAGTCGACGGTGTCCGGCGGCAGCATCGAGGGTGCGACCGCGGCTGCGGGCGCGGCCGCCGGCCTGCCGGAACCGGCCGGTCCGCCCGGCCGGGCGCCCGGGAGCAGGGCCGGACCGGGGCGCGGGCGGCGGTCCAGCGTGCCGTCGAGCAGGGCCCGGTAGGTGGACTGGAGCCCTTCCCCGGGATTCACACCGAGTTCCTCGGAGAGCACCGCGCGGCCGTGGTGGTAGAGGTGGATGGCGTCCGCCTGGCGCCCGGACCTGTACAGGGCCGTCATCAGCTGGCAGCGGATGCGCTCGCGCAGGGGGAACTCGGCCACCAGACCGGTGAGTTCGCCGGTGATCTGCTCGTGCCGGCCGAGGGCCAGGTCCGCGGTGATGCGGTGCTCCAGCGCCACGGTCCGGGCCTCCATCAGGCGCGGAGCCTCCGCGTCGGCGAGATATTCCGTCGCGTTGGCGAAAGGCAGGCCGTTCCACCGGGCAAGGGCGTCGCGCAGGAGATTTCCGGCCTTTTCGAAGTCCTCGCGGAGCAGTGCCTCCCGGCCGTCCCGCGCCAGTCCCTCGAATTCCCAGAGATCCAGCGTGGCATTTCCAATGCTCATGGCATATCCAGGTGGCCTGCGGTCGATGAGGACATCGCCGCCCAGGATCTTGCGCAAACGCGAAACATAGGTGTACAGCTGTGCGCTGACGGTGGCCGGGGGAGCCCAGCCCCACAGCAGGCGGCACAGCCGCTCGTCGGAGACCACCTCTTCGCGGGCCACGAGGAGCGCCGCGAGCACGGTGTGAAGCTTCGCCCCGGAGAACGCGGCCCGCCGGCCGTCCCGCCGTACCTCGACTGGCCCGAGCACTCGGAATTCCATCTACCGCCCCATCCGTGATTCATGGGAAGAATCTCCGAACGAAGCTAGTGGAGTCCGTTGTCTCCTCGATATCGTGTCGATTTCGTGGGCGGCGGGCGTCATGAAATCGCTGGAACATTGAACGAAAAGGAGGCGTCCCTACTGTTCCATTCATGCCGCAGCGAGCGGCGCAGATGCTCCACCGAGAGGGGATTCCCGATGCGTAGCACCCACGCGGCGAAGACGGCGAAGACGACCAAGACGGCGGCGGCCTGCCTGGTGGTACTCGCCGGAGTGTTCGTGGGATCGGGGGGCGCGCTGGCCGCCACGCAGGGGACGGGCACCACCGTGCTGGCGGACGACATGCCCTGGGGCGTCGTCAAGCCGTTGGACCCCCCGCGCCACGGCGGCGCCGGCCACCTCGGCCGGCACGGCGACCGCACCCAGGACATGCCCTGGGGCTGACACCGCCCGGAACGTCCCCCGGGTCGACCGGACCGCGACCGCCGCTCGGCGCCCTTCGGCGCCGCGGACTCAGTGCGCGGGGTCGACCAGCAGCCGGGTCAGCTCCTCCGGAGTGAAGGAACGATGCGCCCGCCCTTCCAGGGCCAGGCCACCCGCATCGCCCCGGCCATCCGCACCACCCGGGCCACCGGCGCCGTCCCGGCCTCCGGTAGCGTCCCGCCCTCCGGTAGCGTCCCGCCCTCCCGCGCCGCCCGTTCCGGAACCGTCACCCGGTTCCCCGGCCGCGCCCTGCACCGCCGCCAGCAGCCGGCCCGCCTGGGCCCGCCACGGCTGGGCCCCCACCTCCCCGAACGCGGCACAGGCACGCCGGAACCGCTCCGCCGCCTCCGCGGGGCGGCCGCCGATCGCCTCGACGCACCCGAGATCCGTCTCCACCCGTGCGTAAAGGAAACGGTCCGCCAGCTCACCAGTGATCTCCAGGGCCTGTTGCAGCGTCTCTCCCGCCGCTGACAGCAGGCCCTGGCTCCACTGGGCCTGCCCGAGGCCGCGCAACGCGTGCGCCTCCCCGACCCGGTCACCCTCGCCCCGGGTCAGCCGCAGCACCGAGCGGAACGACTCGGACGCCTCGTCGAAGTCCCCGACCCGCAGCCGCACCTCGGCCAGCCGGTACAGCGACTGCGCCTCCGCCCGCACCGACCCGGTGCGCCGGCTCAGCGCCAACGCCCGCTCCGCCAGCGGCAGGGCGGCTTCCGCGCTGCCCCGGTCCAGCTCGATCTGGGCCTGGAAACCCAGCAGGTGCGCCTCGTTGCCCGTGTCACCCGCGTCGTGGAACCCGCCGAGCGCCGCCTCGCAGAACTCCAGGGCCCGTTCCCAGTCCCCCTGGAACCGGGCGCACATCGCCAGGTTCCGCTGCGCCAGCGCCGCACCGCCCGCGTCCCCGGTGCTGCGCAACAGCCGCAGGGCGGCCATGTTCCAGCCCTCGGCCTGCTCGTAGCGCCGCTGGTAGATCGCCAGGGAGCCCAGCAGCCGCAGCATCGTCGCCTCGCCGGGCACGTCCCCGGTCCGGCGCGCCGAGGACAGGGCCTGCTCGGCGCACAGCTGCCAGTCCTCCAGGTAGTTCTTCGTCTCGAAGTGCGGAACCGCGCTCTCCGTCAGCATCCACGCGTACCGGACCCGGTCCGTCTCCGCCGCGTGCGCGACCAGGTCGGTCACGGCCGTGCGCTCCGACTCGAACCAGTCCATGGGCGAGGCCAACAGCTCGTCGGCGAGCTCCGGCAGGTAGCGCGGAGCGGGCGCCGCCGCCCGGCCGACCGGGAACTCCCGCCCGTCCATCCGCCGGTGCGCCTCCTCGGCCAGCCACAGCCAGGCCGCGAACGCCCGCTCCAGCGCGGCGTCGATCTCGTCCGCGGGTTCGTCCGACTCCGCCCGTTCCCGGGCGAACAGCTTCAACAGGTCCTGGAACCGGTAGCGGGCGGCCCGCCCCGGCTCGGTCTCGGCGACCTCGAGCAGCTGCGCGTCGACGAGCTGGTCGATCAGTTCCTCCGCGTGCCACACGTCGGTGTCCAGTACGGCCGCCCCCGCCCAGGACGCGAAGTCCGCCGTACGCAGCAGTCCGAGCCGCCGGTACATGCGGGCCGCCTCCGGCGGCAGGTCCCGGTAGGTGAGCCGGAACCCGGCCCGGACCCCGCCCTGGCCCGGGCTCAGCACGTCGAGGCGCCGGCGCTGGTCGCGGAGCCGGTCCACCAGGTTCCGCACGCTCAGACCGGGTTTGGCCGCGAGCCGGGCTCCGGCGATCCGCAGTGCCAGCGGAAGGCAGTCGCACAGCGCGCCCAGCTGCTCCACCGCCACCGGGTCGCTGCCGAACCGCTCGGCGCCCGCGAGCTTGGTGAGCAGGGCTGTCGCCTCGGTCGGCTCCAGCATCGGCAGCCGGATGCGCAGCGCCGTGTAGTCGCCGGTCAGGTCGCCCAGGCTCTCCCGGCTGGTCGCCAGCACCACGCTGCGGCCGCCGCCGGGCAGCAGGGGTCTGAGCTGGGTGAAGGAGCGGACGTTGTCCAGGACGATCAGCGTCTTGCGGGTGCTCAGGAGGCTGCGGAGCAGGGAGCCCCGCTCGTCGGCGTCCGCCGGGATCTGCGGAGCGCCGATCCCGAGGGCGCGCAGGAACCGGTCCAGCACGGCGGCGGGGGAGACCGGGGCGTTCTCCTCGTCGTACCCGCGCAGGTCCGCGAAGAGCTGGCCGTCCGGGAAGCGGTCGGCCACCTGGCTGGCCCAGTGCACGGCCAGTGCGGTCTTGCCCACCCCGCCGACGCCCACGATGGTCGCCAGCGCCGGGGTGTGGGGGGTGTACGGCTCCCGTAACAGCCGGTCCAGGGCCGCCATTTCCCGCTGCCGTCCGGTGAACGCCATCACATCGGGCGGGAGTTGCGCCGGAATGGTGTGCAGGGCGGTCGGCGCGGCGGGCTCGGCGGTCGTCGGCCGGGTCAGCTCCGGGGAGTCCCGCAGGATCAGGTCGTGCAACTGCCGCAGACCGGGCCCGGGCTCGATCCCCAGCTCCTCGATGAGCAGCCGCCGGCCGTGCAGGAACACGTCGAGGGCCTCGGCGCGCTGGCCCGACCGGTAGAGGGCCAGCATGAGGTGTTCGCGGGACTGCTCGCGCAGCGGGTGCCGGGACACCAGCTCGGCGAGCTCGCCGGTCAGTGCCCGGTGCCGGCCGAGCTGGAGCATCAGCCCGGCGCGCTCCTCGATCAGCGCGAGCCGCATCTGTTCGAGCCGGATCGCCTCGGCCTCGAGGCGGGAGCCCGCGGGCTCGTCGAGCGCGGCGCCCCGCCAGATGCTCAGCGCCTCCTCGAACAGCGCGCAGGCCTCCTCGGCCCGTCCGTGCCGGGCGGCGTCGCGCCCCTGCTCGGAGCGCTCCGCGAACTCCTGCACGTCGATGCGGTGTTCGCCCTTCGCCAGCAGGTAGCCCGGCGGCGAGGTGATCAGCAGGTCGGACACCCCGGCCTGCTTGAAGGACTTGCGCAGGGTGGCGACGCAGATGGCGATCTGGTTGCGGGCGGTCGCGGGGGGTGTTTCGGGCCAGACGGAGTCCACCAGGGTGTCCACCGACACGACGCGGTCGGCGTTCAGGACGAGCATGGCGAGGACGGTCGCCTGGCGCCGTCCGTTGATCCGCAACGGTCCCTCATCGGTCTGGACGACCAGCGGTCCCAGCACTCTGAAGACAAACCGATTCAAAAGATCCCCCGGCAGTGAAGCCCCCGCTTCAGGCCGGAACGCTACCGCAAAGAGGAATCCCCGGTGCAGTCAACAGTTGGGAAAAATAAGGGCGTTTTCCGGTCGACTCTTCCGGTGTCGGGTTTTCGGCCGCGGAGCGGGCACTTCCGCGGCGGGGAGGGAGGCCAGGGTGTCCGACAGCCCGCGCAGCACCTCGGAGAAGCGCCGGGTCTCGTCCTCTCCGCCGAGCCGCTCGCACAGCTGCCGGGTCAGTTCGGCGAGGCAGGCGTCGACCTCCCGCATCGCGGCCAGGCCCTGCTCGGTGGCGCCGAGCAGCTTGGCCCGCCGGTGGGCGGGATTGTCCGAGTAGGCCGCGAGACCCTGCGCCACCAGCAGGTCCGCGATCCGCTGGACGCTCTGCCGGGAGGTCCCCACCCGCCGGGAGACGTCCGATACCGACAGGTGCTCGCCGGCGACCGAGCTGAGTATCTGCCAGCGCGCGGCGCTGAGCCCGCTGGGGAGGGCGAGCCGGTCGAGCGCCGCGGTGAAGCGTCCGTTCAGCCGGAAGACCGCCACCGCGGCACGGCTGAACGCCTCCGCCTCTCCCGTTTCCCCCGTGCGCGTCACCGTTGGTCCCCCTCCGTAGGTCTTCCGGGCGCTGCACGATAACAGCGCGTGGTGACGTGGACGAGGGCTGTGCAACGGCTCCGTCCGGCGCCGCGAGAGGCCGCCAACATGGCCGAAACCGGGCGGGTCGAGCGGCATGTGCGGCTCCCTCGTGCGGGTGAGGGGGCCGACGGGGGCGAACGCACCCCGCGCCGGGGCGATCGCGGAGCACCAGGTGGGCACGGCGGCGTGCGGCTGCACGGGAGGGGCGCCCCATTCCGGCCATGCGCCCCCGCACGCCCCCTGCGACCACGTTCCGCCCGGGTGGTACCGGGGCAGCCGCTTGATGCCGCTCGGCAGTCCGTCCCCAAGGAGAGTCAGTGATGACGAAAGTGCTCGTTCTGCACAGTGTCAGCCTCGTCGGGTCCGCCCTCGCCGCCCTGCTGAGATCCGAGGGGGACTTCGACGTCACGTCGGCGGGGTGGCACACGGCCGCGCGGCGCGCGGAGACGTTATGCCCGGACGTGGCGGTCGTCGACGTGGACTGTCCGGGGGCGACGGCCGTCCTGGCGGGGGACGGCCGCTCCCGTCGCCGCGTGCTGGCCCCGCCCACCCCGCTCCTCGTGCTGGCGACCGCCGGTACGCCGGGCACGCTCGGACGGGCCTTCCAGGCCGAGGCCCGCGGATACGTGGACAAGGACGGCTCCCCCGGCCGGCTCGTCCGCGCCGTGCGCAAGCTCGCCGCCGGCGAGCGGTTCATCGACGCGTCCCTGGCCTCCGCGTTCATGGAGGCCGACCCGGTGCCGCTCAGCCCGCGCGAGCTGAGCGTGCTGGCCCGCGCCGCCGAGGGCGACTCCGTCGCCGAGATCGCCCGCTCCCTGCACCTGGCCAGCGGAACGGTGCGCAACTACATGGCCGCCGTGACCCGCAAGACCGGCGCCCGCAACCGTATCGACGCGATACGCATATCCCGCCGGAAGGGCTGGGTGTAACCCCGCGCCCGGCGCACGCGGGCGGTCCGGCCCCACGCGACCCGGCCGCCCCCGCCCCGGCGCACGCCGCCCCCGGCGACCCGGTGCGACCCGGTGCGATCCGGCCGTCCTCAGCCCGGCGCGACCCCGCCGTCCGCGCCCCACATCCCGACGAGATCCCGGTACAGGGGCGACCTGGCCGGGAGTTCCGCGTGCGTGCCGCACACCGCCCGGGTCCCGTCGAGCACGAGGACCCGGTCGGCCCGAACCGCCGACGAGATCCGGTGCGCCACCACGACCAGGGTGCCGGGGCGGGACGCCAGCGCCCGCTCGGCGCGTTCCTCGGCCCGCGGATCGAGGTGGCAGGTGGCCTCGTCGAGCAGGAGCAGCGGGGCGGGGGAGAGGTGGGCGGCGGTCAGGGCCAGCAGCTGGCGCTCGCCCTGGGACAGTGCCCCGGGGTCGACGACCGCGTCGAGCCCGCCGAGCCGCTCCAGCAGGTCCGCCGCCCCCAGCGCAACCGCGGCCCGCCCCAGCCGGGCCTCCGGCACGGCCTCCGGATCGGGGCACAGGTGGGTCAGGTTCTCGCGGACGGTGCCGGTGAACACGTACGCCTGCTGCGGCAGCAGCGTCCGCCGCGGGTCCGGGGCCCCGCCCGGCCGCGGCCGGGCCGGGGCGCCGGCCACCAGCACCGTGCCCCGGTCGGGTGCGAGCATCCCGGCGAGCAGGGCGGCCAGCGTGGACTTGCCGATCCCGCTCGGGCCGACCACCGCCAGGTGCTCGCCGGGCCGCAGCGTCAGGTCCAGCGCGTCCAGTACGGGGTGCGCGTGCGGCCCGTACGCGAAGCCCACGCCGCGCAGTTCGGCGGCGGCGGGCGCGCCCGGCCGCGCCGGGGCGGGCACGGGCGCCGGGTCTGGGTCCGGGCGCGGGACGGCCCGCGCTGATGCCGGCCGGGCGTCCGCGGGCCCGGGCGGCGGGGGCCCCTGCGGGGCCGGGGCCTGCGGGGCCGGGTCCTGCGGCGTGCAGAACCGGTCCAGCACCACCACCAGCCGGGTCCCGGCGGAACCGAGCGCGGCCATCAGGGTGTTGAGGGCGGGCAGCAGCGACTGCACGAGGTACGTCAGGGCGCCGGCCAGGGTCCCGGCGGTGACGCCCCGGCCGAGCAGCCAGGGCGTGGCGGCCAGCAGGGCGATGACGGGCGCCCGCCCCGCGCAGCCGAGGGCCAGCGTCCGGACGGCGCCCCAGCGGGCGAGCCGCGCGGTGAGCCGCGCCTGGGCGCCGATCAGCGGATCCACCCCGGCCGCCGCCGCGCCGCCGGCTCCGCAGGCCACCACGTCGCGCAGCCCCGCGGCCAGTTCGCCCACCCGCGCGGCCAGGGCCTCGTCGGTGTCCAGGGCCTCGCGCTGCACGGCCGCCATGGGGCGCAGCGTGGCCAGGAACGCCGCCAGCCCCAGCAGCAGCGGGGGGATCACCACCACCAGCAGGACGGGCGCCAGCGCGGCCATGCCGGCCAGCGCGCCCACGGTGGTGAACAGGAAGGAGCGGGCCGTCAGCACCAGCCCGGCGAAGGAGTCCCGCGCCATCTCGGTCTGCTGCGTCAGCCGGGACACGGCGCTCGCGTCGGCGCCGCGGGACGGATCGTCCACCGCCCGGTCCAGGGCGTGGCGCACGGCCCGGCGCACCAGGCCGTCCCGCAGCGGTTCCACGAGGTCGGCGAGCCCGCCGAACACCCCGCGCAGCGCGATCCCGCCGAGCAGTGCGCCCGCCCCGGCGACGCCGAGCCAGGCGAGTCCGGTTCCGGTGTGCCCCGCGAGGAAGCCGTCGTCGAGCGCGCGGGCCACGCCGTACCCGCCGAGGAAGGTGTGCGCGGACTCCAGCAGCGACCACAGCGCCAGCGTGCCGAGCGTACGGGTGCGGCCGCGCAGGAACCGGCGGGCCTCCGGCCCCACCCGCCCCCAGGAGCCCTCGCCGCCGCTCATACGGCGGCCTCCCCGACGGCGGTCCGCGGCCCGGGTTCCGGCGCGGCCTCCGGCTTCCGTACGGAGGGCCCGGCTCCGGGCCGCGTCGCCGGTTCGGCCGCTGCCGCCGGGTCGGCACCGGGCCGTGCTCCGGCTCCGGCCGTCGGCCCGTCCTTCGCCCCCGGTCCGGCTCCGGCCCCCTGATCAGAGGCCGCCCCCCGGTCCGTGGCCGCCCCCCGGTCCGTGGCAGTCTCCTGGTCCGTAGCCGTACCGCCGTCCGCGGGGGCCGCGAACACCGCCCGGTACGCCGGGTCCTGCCACAGCGCGGCGTGCCCCCCCGCCCCCCTGACCCGGCCGTCCTCCAGCCAGACCACCAGATCGGCCCGGGCCGCCGAGGAGATCCGGTGCGCCACCACGATCCGGGTGCCCGGCCGGACCGCGTGCGCCAGCGCGCGCTCGACCTCGCGCGCGGTGACGGTGTCGAGGCCCGATGTGGCGTCGTCGAGCACGAGCAGTCGCCCCGGGTTCAGGAACGCCCGCGCCAGGCCGAGGCGTTGGAACTCGCCGCCCGAGAGCGGGGCGTCGGCCAGCGGGGTGTCGCAGCCGTCGGGCAGCCGCCGTACGAACGGCTCGGCGCCGGCCGCCCGGATCGCGGCCCCCACCTCCTCGGGGCTCGGCGGCGGCTCCGCGCCGAAGGCGACCGCGCCGGCCACGGTCCCGCCCAGCAGCGCCGGCCGGTCGAAGGCGTGACCCACCTCGGACCGCAGCGCCCGCTCCGAGAGCCGTGCCAGCGGGACCCCGTCGAGGAGCACCTCCCCGGCGTCGGGGTCGGTGAGGCGCCCGGCCACGGCGGCGAGCAGCGTCTTGCCCGATCCGGACCGGCCCACGACGGCGACGGTGGCGCCGCCGGGCACCAGCAGGTCGACGCCGTCCAGGACCGTCTTCCCGGCACGTTCCACGCGGACGCCGCGCAGCTCCAGCGCTCCCGGCCCGCCCTCGGGCAACACGGCCGTCCCGTAGGTGAGTTCGGGGAGGAGGAAGAGGGCGGCGGTGCGCCGGGCGGCGGCCCGGCCGCGCACCACCGCGGCGAGCCGGCCGGTGACGGCGCCGACCCCGGCCGCCAGGCCCGCGTACCGGACGGCGGCGAGCAGAGCGCCGACCCCCAGTGCGCCGGCCGCGAGACGCATGCCGCCCACGGCGAGGACCGCGTACAGCAGCAGTGGCATGAGGGCCGAGGTGCGGGCGGTCGTGCCGCCGTAGACCCGCCACATCTGCCGTCCCTCGACGCCGAGTTCGGGCAGTCCGGCCAGGATCCGGGCGCGTTCGCGGCCCACGGTGCCTGCGGCGGCGATGGTCCGGGCCCCGGCGAGGGCCTCGACGAGCCGGCCCGCCATCACGAGCTGCACCCGCTGGTAGCGGGAGACACTGGCGGCCGAGTCCCGGGCGAAGGCGCGCAACAGGACGGCCAGCAGCGGGATGCCGGCGACGAAGGCGAGCGCCGTCCAGACGTCGATGAGGAAGAGGGCCACGACCCCGCCGAGCGGGGGCAGCAACGAGGCGACCGCGCCGGCCGCGGCGGCCGGCGCGGTACCCGCCTCGGTGGCGTGGGCGGTCAGCCGGGCCGCGAGTTCCCCGGGCGCGTGACGCTTCGCGTGGTGCGGGGCGGTGCCCAGCAGCCGGGCCAGCCCGAGGCGGCGCAGCCAGGCCGTGGAACGGCCGTCCACCTGCCCGGTCAGCCGGGTCGTCAGGGCGTCCAGCAGGACCTCGGCGAGGACGATGGCGGCGCACCAGGCGGTCCACGCGGGGCCGGCGGGATCGCGCCGCAGGAGAAGGTCGAGGGTGTGGCCGAGGACGGCCGGCTCGGCGAGGGCCGCCACGGCGGCGGCGACCGAGCACGCGCCGACGGCCGCGGTCCGCCCGGCGGTGTGCCGGGCGGCGGCCACCAGGGCCCGGTCACCGCTCTGCGCGAGCGCCGCCTCGCCGGTGGGATCGGGCGGGGTCATCGGCGGATGCTCCAGACGTGTGGTGCGGACATCGGGCGCAGGCAGACAGGCAGACAGGCAGACAGGCAGACAGGCAGACAGGCGGAACGGAACGGACACCGGCACCGGACACGATGCCCGACACCGGTGCGTGACGTGGTGCGTGTGACGGGATGGGACGGGATGGGATGTGGTGCGGGCCCGGGCGGCGAACCGCCCGGGCCCGGGAACGACCTGGGTCAGTTACAGGTCGTGATGCTCAGGCTGCTGTCTCCGCAGAGGAGCAGGCTGGCGCGGCTGCCGCCGCCGGTGAGTCCGGCCTCGGTGATCTCTTCCTTGGGGGTTTCCATCGACTGCAGGTCGAGAAGGGTCATGTCGTTTTCCTCTTCTTCGAAGGAGTGTTCCGATGGGTCACGGCCCCGGGTTCGGGACCGGCTCTGGGGCCTGCGCGGCGCGCCGCGGAGGCGGGAGGAACGGCAGCTGCGCGCGCCCGCCGGGCGCGGCGCCGCCGAGGGCGAGCAGGGCGCCCGCGGTGCCCGTGGACAAGTCCATGGACAGGCGCATCAACTGCTCGCCGGGAAAGGCCAGACGGCCCTGGTACGGCACTGCGTGCCGGGCCAGTGCGTCGATCTGGCGGGCTATGTCGGCATCCCGGGTGCCGGGTCCCGGCGTGGTGGTCCGCGCCAGGTGGAGGACCATTCCGGCGGCTCCGCGGAAGAGCCCGGGCTGCGCGTAGAAGGTCGCCTGGGCGGCCCGTACGATCTCCAGCCGGGCCTGCTCGAACCGCGGGTCCGTGCCGTGCCCCAGCCAGTCGTCCAGCACCATCCCGATGCCCACGCTGCCCGCGCCCAGGTAGGGCATCGTGCGCCGGCCCTCGTCCACCTGGAGCGTGCCGAACACGCTGGTCACGCAGCGGTCGAGGTCGCGGTGCAGGGCGCGGCTGGCGTGCGACAGGTAGTCCCGGTCGCCGGTGCGCTCGTACAGCCGGACGAAGAGCAGTGCCGGGCCGGACCCGCCGTGCAGCAGGCCCGCGCGGGTCAGGCCGGGGGCGGAGCGGGCGGCCAGCTCGGCGCAGCGCACCGCCGCGTCGTGCAGGGCGCCCTCCCCGGTCGAGGTGCCGAGCGAGTCCAGGGCCAGTCCGATGCCGGCGAGTCCGCCGTGCAGGTCCGGACCGACGTCCTGCCAGGGCTGGCGCAACAGCTGCTCGGCGAGCGCGAGCGCTCTGTCCCGGTGGCCGAGCCGCTCCAGGGTCCACGCGGTTCCGGCGAGCCCGTCGTAGAAGCCGAGCGGCGTCCCCGAGCCCGGTGTCTTGGTCCTGGCCAGCAGCCATTCCTCGGCCTCGGGCCAGGGCGCGGACCCGGTCTCGGCCAGCGCGTACAGCACCCCGGCCGCGCCGTACCCGAAGCCGATCCCGCCGCCCTCCGCCGCGAACTGGGCGATGTCGCCGGGGAAGAGCCGGTCATCGCGGTCGGGGGTGGCCGAGGCGCGGATCGCCGCCGTCATCGAGTCCCGGGCCGCCGCCCAGTCGCCGGGCTCCACGGGGAGGTAGGGCCCGTCCGGGGCGGGTATCCGCCCGCCGCCGGCCACGGCCGCGGGCGTCGCCCCGTCCGGACCGGCGAGGATCTCCTCGACGGCCTCGTCGAGGAACCGGCGCGGTACGGGGAACTGCTCGGCGGCGATGTCGGCCAGGTGCACCGCCTTCGCCCGGTCCAGTACGAGCAGGCTCGTCAGCGGCAGGAACAGGGCGAGCCGCAGGCAGGCGAGGGCGTAGCGGTCCACGGCGAAGCCGCGCCGGCCGGGCGGCGCGACGAACGCCGGATTGGCGACCGTTTGCCGCAGCCCCTCGTCGATGTGCGCGGCGGCCTCGAAGTCCAGGAGCGCGACGGACGGTTCGCCCGCCTCGTCCTCCGCGACCATGATGTTGAAGAGGTGCAGGTCGTTGAAGACCACCCCGCGGGCGTGCACGGCGTCCACGGCCTCCGTCACCAGGCGGTGGATCTTCAGAGCCCAGTCCGTGTAGGAGGCGAGCTCCGCTGGATCCGGGTCCGCCTCGATGAGCGGGTGCCGGTGGGCGAAGTAGCTGCTGAGCGGCTTGCCCTTCAGGTACTCCATGGCCAGGAAGTGGTGGTCGCCGACCGTGAAGGTGCCGCGGACCGCCGGTACGCAGCCCAGCCCGGCCAGCCGTTCGAGGGCCGTCCGCTCCCGGTGCAGCCGGGTCACGGCGTCGGCGCCGTCGGCGGCGAGCCCCGCGTGCGGCCGGGCCTCCTTGAGCACCACCGGCTCGTCGCTTCGGGTGTCGCGTCCGGCGTACACCCCGCCGCCGTTGGAGAAGTGCAGGGCCCGCTCCACCGTGTAGGGCACGGAGCCGAGGGTGACGGCGGAGCGCGCGTCCAGGTGCGGCTTCAGGAAGCCGGGAAGGTCGAGCCAGGCCGGCGGCTGGAACACCGGACCGCGCGGGTCCGGCACCAGCACGCCGTCCGGGTCCTCGATCGCGGGGACCAGCGTGCCGTGCTCGTCGTAGCAGTGCCGCAGGGTGAAGCTGCCGTAGCGCAGGTGCACGGGACCGGCGCCCCAGCGCAGGTCGCTCAGGATGTACGGGCCGGGCTCGCCGGCCAGCAGGGCGTCGAGGTCCTCGGCGATCCGCCGGCACTGCTCTTCATCGGCCGGGTACACGGTCAGGAACTTGCCGCTCGCGGCGCGGTCGGCGTACTTGGCGTTGCGCAGGTGCAGCAGGTAGCGGTTCGGCACGAACTTGAAGGCGATGTGCCGCGCGGTGCAGTACTCGTACACCCGCTCCAGCACCGACTCGGCGTTGTCGAGGCAGGCGGAGACGTGGATCTTCCAGCCCTGGGAGGGCAGTTCGCATCCGAGGGGCCGCAAGGCGTACCAGTCCCCGCTGCGGTGCGACTGCCACCCCTGCGGTACTGCGGCGAGCGCGGCCCGGTAGTTCTCCTCGGCCCGCCGGTACGGCGCGTCGTAGAACCACCGGTCGGCGTCGCAGAAGGCGGCGTACCCCTTGTTCACTCCTGCTCCCTCGGTCGGCTGCGGACTTACCGTGCCACTCGCAGGAGTCACCGCGACAGTCACGGCTGTCACCGACGGGGTGTGCAGTACGCATGCGTCACTTGACGGGAGAACGATCAGAAAATGATCAGAGGAGGGCTGTTCTGATCATTGATAAACATCCCGCCGCACCGGAGCCCGCCCGGGCCGGATCGGACGGAGCCCCACCTCAGTGCTCGACCAGCCCGGTGACCGGGACCGGGGCGACGCGGCCGGTGGCCGGGCGGGTCCGCGCCAGGTCGATGCCGACGTCGACCAGGGACGACCGGCGCAGGCCGGCGACCTCGGCGAACGGCGTCCACACCGACGCGACGATCTCGCCGTTCGGCTCGGGCCGGAACAGGCCTCCGGTGATGCGGACCCGGTAGTACACGCCCACGTTCTGGTGCGCGACCCCCGCCCGTGCCTCCGACGCGGGGATCACCCGGGAGTCGACTCCCAGCAGCCGTTCGACCACGGCGTCGCAGCCGGTCTCCTCGGCGAACTCCCGGACCACCGCGTCGAACGGGTCCTCCGCGTGCTCGACCCTGCCGCCCGGAAGGGTCCAGCAGCCCGACGAGTGCCGGGCGAGCAGGACCCGCCCGTCCTCGACGCACACGCCGTACGCCGCCAGCCGGAAACCACCCGG
Organism: Streptomyces sp. NPDC048461; assembly: GCF_055587105.1. Lineage (NCBI taxonomy): Bacteria > Bacillati > Actinomycetota > Actinomycetes > Kitasatosporales > Streptomycetaceae > Streptomyces > Streptomyces sp. NPDC048461. Next base: position 155,372 of record NZ_JBVJGW010000015.1, read on the forward strand.
CTCCGCCCCGCCCGCGCCCGATCCCTCTGCGCCCGCCCCGCCCGCGCCCGATCCCTCTGCGCCCGCCCCGGCCCCACGGCCCGTCTCCCGGTTCATCCGGCCATCCTGACCCACGGGAACGGCACCCGGCACCACCCGACCGGGTCGGCCTCCGGAGCGGCGGCACCGGTTCCCGTGGACGGCAGGCCGGCGGGCGGTCCGTTGGTCCCCCGGTGGCCGACGGCCGGGGCTCCGGACTGTGCCATTGGTCCAGTCTGCCGGAGTCCGGTTGAGCCATTGCCCCTCCGGGTGGTTATCTGTGGCGTATCCATGTACTTACGGCGCCGCGCAGCGCCGGACGGCAACGAAGCCGGTTCGGAGCGCGGCGCCTTCGCCGTGCCCGTACGCCGCCCACCACCCCGGGCGGACCGCGCCCGGCGTGCGCCATCGCAAGGGGGGCGGCACACCGCCGTGAAGAGGATGTTCGTGGCTCCGGATCCGGGGCGCCTGAGGCTGAGGAACTCGTCCCGCGCCGTCGTCGGCGTCGCTCTGGCCGTCGTGACGGCCGAGGTCGCCGGGCTCTCCCTGACCGCCTCCATCACCGGGGGACTGGCGGCCCTGCTCGCCCTCTTCACCGTGCTCGACCCCACCGTGCGCGCCCAGCGGATCACCACCGCCCTGCTGCCGGTCGCCGGGTTCCCGGTGCTGGCGCTGGCCACCACCCTGCACGGGGTGCCCCTCGCCCGGGACGGCGCGTTCCTCGCCGTCGTGTTCGCCGGGGTCTACGCCCGCCGCTTCGGCCCGCGCGGACACGCCCTCGGGATCTTCGCCTTCATGATGTTCTTCGTGACGCAGTTCCTGCACGCCGTACCCGGCCAGCTCCCCGAGCTGTACGCCGCCGTCGGCCTGGCCCTGGTCGCGTCCGCCGCCGTGCGCTTCGTGCTGTGGCCCATCGAGCGCCGCACCCCGCCCGCCGCCGCCCCGCCCGGGCTGCCGGGCTCCGGGATCGCCCGGCCCACCACACGGCAGGCCTTCCAGGCCACGCTCGCCTGCTCCTTCGCCCTCGGCATCGGCCAGGCGCTCTCCGAGGACCGCTGGTACTGGGCCGTCGGCACCGCCTGGTGGATCTTCGTGAACACCGCCTCCCGGGGCGAGACGCTGGTCCGCGGCTTCCGCCGCGTCGTCGGCACCGTCCTCGGCATCGCCGCCGGGCTGCTGATCGCCGTACCGCTGCACGGGGCGCCGGCGCCCACCGCCGCCCTGGTCGCCGTGTGCGTCTTCGGGATCTTCTACACGGCGGCCCCCTCGTACTCCTGGATGATGTTCTTCGTCACCGTCATGGCCGGACTGCTCTACGGGCTCCTCGGGGTCCTGCACCCGGGCCTGCTGCTCCTGCGCTTCCAGGAGACCGCCATCGGCGCCGTCGGAGCCGCCCTCGCCGTGGTCCTGGTGCTCCCCGTCACCACCCACGCCACCAACCACGCCTGGATCCAGCGCGCCCTGCGCTGCGTGCACGCGGCCACCGGCGAGGCGGCCGCCCGCCTCGCCGGCACCGCCGGGGCCGACCCCACCCCGCACGCCGCCGAACTGGAGCTGCTGCTCGCGCGGGTGCGGATGGCCCTCGCCCCGCTGGTGCACCCGCTCAGCCCGTTCCGGGCCCGCAAGGCGCGGGCGCGCCAGGTCATCGCCCTGCTGGACGCCTGTGCGCGCGAGGTGCGCGGCCTGGCGGCGGTCGCCGCCGACCCGGCGGCCTCCCACGACGCCCGGCTGGCGGCCGCCTGCTGGCGCGTCGAGGCCGCGGTCGAGGCGCTCACGGCGGGCGAACGGGAGCTGGAGCGGCCCACCCCGGTCCGCCCTGCCGCCACCGAGCCGGCCGCCCTGGTCCACCTGCACGGCCTGGAGCGTGCCCTCGCCGAGCTGGCGGCGCCCCTGCGCAGCGACCCCCGGAGCCCGCTGGTCCGCGCCTGAGCCGCCGGGGCCCCAGCCGTACGGGCCCCGCCCTCAGCAGCGCCGCAGCAGCTCCGGCGGTGCCCCGGCCAGCCCCGCCGGCAGCCGGCCCGCCGTGTGCACCACGCCGAGGGACTGCGTCGCGCGGGTCAGCGCCACGTACAGGTCGCTCGGCTCCAGCGCGGCCGGCTCCACCACGACCACGGTGTCGAACTCCAGCCCCTTCGCCTGCCGGGGGTCGAGGAGCACCACCTCCCGCGTCAGGTCCGGCTCGGCCCCCGCCCGGACACCGGGCAGGACGGCGGCCAGCCCGGCGTGCAGCGCGCGCGGGGCGATGACCGCGAGCCGCCCCCGCTCCGGCCGCCCTCGCTCAGCCCCGTCCCGCTCGCCCAGCTCCTGCTCCACGGCCCGCGCGACGTCTCCCGCCAGGTCCTCGCCCGCGGCGCGCGCCCAGGGCCGCACGCCGGTCGACCGCACCGAGCGCGGCGGCTCGAAGGCGGGGTCGCGCTCCCGCGGCACCGCCGCCGCCACCTCCATGATCTCGGCGGGCGTGCGGTAGTTCACGTCCAGCCGGACCAGCTCCCAGCGGTCGCCCACGTACGGGGCGAGGGCGCGCTCCCACGCCCCGCACCCCGCCTCTTCCGCCGTCTGCGCGGGGTCGCCGACCAGGGTCATCGACCGCGTCGGACAGCGGCGCATCAGCAGCCGCCACGCCATCTCCGACAGCTCCTGCGCCTCGTCCACGATGACGTGGCCGAACGCCCAGGTCCGGTCCGCAGCGGCGCGCTCCGCGGTGCTCCGGTGGTCGGCCTCCTCGTAGCGCTCGGCCATCCGCTCGGCGTCGATGATGTCGTGCGCCGCGAGGAACTCGTTCTCCTCGTCCTCGAACTCGTACGAGTCCGAGCCCTGCGAGAGGTCCAGCACTCCCTGCGCGTACGCGACGCGCTCCCGCCGCTCCCGCTCCTGCGCGGCCCGCAGGGGGGCGTCGTCCTCCCCGAGGAGTTCGGCGGCCTCGTCCAGCAGCGGTACGTCGGCCGGCGTCCAGTCCGCGGCGGCGCCGGTGTCCTCGCGCCGGATCAGGGCCGCCTCGTGCGCCGGCAGGTGGGTGGGGCCGGCCAGGAAGTCGCGGACCAGCCGCTCGGGGGTGAGGGAGGGCCACAGCGCGTCGACCGCGGCGTGCACGGCCGGGCTTATGGCGATCTCCTTGCCGATCTGGGCGACGTCGTCGGGGCCGAGCAGGTTCGGCCCGCCGTACGGGTCGGCGCCCAGCCGGTCCACGAGCTGGGCCGTGAGGGCGTCGACCACCCGGAAGGCGAACGCGGGCCGCGCCCGGTTGTGCGGCAGTCCGGTGGCGCGGGCATGGTCCCGGGCCGCGTGGGCGATGGTGCGGTCCAGCAGCAGGACCCCGTAGTCGTCGTGGTCGATCTCCAGGGCGGGCTCGGGAACGGTGTCGAACTCCTCGCCGCTGTCCGCCGGCAGGGTCTCCGGCAGGCACTGCCGGTCGGCCACCACCCGGGCCAGCACCCCGGCCATCGCGGCCCGGCCCTTGACCGCGGCGGCGCCGGGACGGTCGGTTCCGGTGGCGCGGACGCCGGGGAACAGCTCGCCCGGCGTCGCGAGCAGCACGCCCGTCTCGCCGAGCGCCGGGAGGACCCCGCCGATGTATCCGAGGAAGGCGGGGCCCGGGCCGACGATCAGCACCCCGCGCTTGGCCAGCAGCTCGCGGTGGGCGTACAGCAGGTAGGCGGCGCGGTGCAGCGCGACGGCGGTCTTCCCGGTGCCGGGACCGCCCTCGACGACCAGCACCCCGCGGTGGCTGGAGCGGATCACCCGGTCCTGTTCGGCCTGGATGGTCCGCACGATGTCGTGCATGCGGCCCGTCCGGGCGGCGTCGAGCGAGGCCAGCAGCACGGCGTCCGCGTCGGCGCCCTCGTGGCCGGTGCGTTCCGCGTCGGCGAGGTCGAGGATCTCGTCGTGCAGGGCCGTGACCTCACGCCCCCGGGTGCTGATGTGCCGGCGCCGGCGCAGCCCCATGGGGGTGTGGCCGGTGGCCAGGTAGAACGGGCGCGCGACCTCGGCGCGCCAGTCGAGGACCAGCGGGGTGCGGTCGGCGTCGTCCGCACGGATTCCGATCCGGCCGATGTGGGGGTCGCGGCCGTCGGAGAACTCCAGACGGCCGAAACAGAGGCCGTTCTCCCCGGCATTCAGAGCGGAAAGCAGGCCCGACTGTTCGGCGACCATGACGTCCCGTTCCAGACGCGCCTGGAAACCGGTGCCGACCTCGCGCAAAGCGCCGTCGACCGCGCGTTCGGCCTGGTCGCGCAGGTCGTCGAGGCGTCGATAGAGACCGGTGACGAATTGCTGCTCTTTCCGGAATTCCTCGGTTGACAATTGCACTCCTGCCGCGATACGGTGTCCTCGTAAGCTTCTCCACGGCTTCAGGTTCAGTGAAGTCGTGAACTGATAAATATACGCTCACCGATCCCTCGGCAGTCAATTGGCCCAGCCAATTCGACCGGGGGATTTTTTGCGTACCGTGGTTCCCATGACCACCGCATCCGGTTCCGCAGCCGGCTCCGCACCTGGCCCCGCTGACGGCATCGTCTACCGGCCCGCCCGCCCCGGGGACGCCGGCGCCATCGAGGCCCTGGACAGCTCCTTCACCACCGCCACCGTCTTCGAGGTGACGGTGACCGACGCCGGCTTCGCCCTCCGCGAGGTGCCCGTGGACCCGCCGGTGCGCAAGGTGTTCCCGCCCGAGGAGCACGACGAGCAGGCGCTCGGCGCCGTCGGGCCGGACAGCGCGGGGGACGCGCGGACCTACGTCGCCCTCGACGGCGGCCGGGTCTGCGGTTTCGCCGCCGTCGGCTACTCCGCCTGGAACCGGCGGCTGACGGTCGAGGACATCGAGGTCGCGCCGGACGACCGGGGGCGGGGCATCGGCCGCGGGCTCATGGAGTGCGCCGCGGACTTCGCCCGCGAACGGGGCGCCGAGCACCTCTGGCTGGAGGTCAGCACCGTCAACGCCCCGGCCGTGCACGCCTATCGGCGCATGGGGTTCTCCCTCTGCGGCCTCGACACCAGCCTGTACGGCGGCACGCCCGCCGCCGGCGAACAGGCGCTCTACATGAGCCGGCCCTGCCGCTGAGCCCCCGCGCGGCCAACTGCCGGACCGGGCCGGATGATACGACCACGCTCCACCGTTCCGCAGCCCGTCGGCCGCGGACCACTCGGAGGTGTGTTCCGTACGCGCTTGCGGCACGGCGCTGACCTGCGACACGTACAACGGGTGGGGGTTCATTGCGCATTCATCCCGCAGGTCAGGGTGGATCCGGTCGGACAGGGGGGATCGCCCGTCATGGAAATACCTCCACAACGCTTCACCACCGCTCGGGTGTGGGAGGCGGCCGAGGAGTTCATCCGGCTCTTCCACCGGGAGAACCCGGAGGCCGGCGGTCCGAACGCCCGGCTCGTCGCCGTGCGGGAGGAGCTCGCGGAGACGGGTACCTACCGGCACACCCCGGAGGAGCTGGTCCACGGGGCGCGCGTGGCCTGGCGCAACAGCAACCGCTGCATAGGCAGGCTCTACTGGAACTCCCTGCGGGTGCGCGACCGCCGGGACCTCGTCGCCGCCGACGAGATCGCCGACGAGTGCTTCGCGCACCTGCGGGAGGCGACCAACCGCGGCCGCGTCCGGCCCACCGTGACGGTCTTCGCACCGGACGCCCCGGACCGCCCCGGCCCGCTGATCTGGAGCGAACAGCTGGTCCGCTACGCCGGCTACGGCGACCACCCCTCCGTGACCGTCGGGGACGCCCGCAACGCCCCGCTCACCGAGGCCCTCCTCCGGCTCGGCTGGGCCGGTGGACCCGGCACTCCCTTCGACCTGCTCCCGCTGGTCGTCCAGGGGGTGAACGACAAGCCGCGCTGGTTCGACACCCCCGCCGACGCCGTCCTCGAAGTCCCGATCCGGCACCCCGAGGACGCGGGCTGGGAAGCCTGGGGGCTGCGCTGGCACGCGGTACCCGCCATTTCCAACATGTGCCTGGAGATCGGCGGCATCCACTATCCGGCCGCCCCGTTCAACGGCTGGTACATGGGCACCGAGATCGGTGCCCGCAACCTCGCCGACACCGACCGCTACAACCTCCTGCCCGCCGTCGCCCGCCGGCTGGGCCTGGACACCTCCAGCGACCGCTCGCTCTGGAAGGACCGCGCGCTGGTGGAGCTGAACCGCGCGGTCCTGGACTCCTTCGACCGGGCCGGCGTGACCATCGCCGACCACCACACCGAGTCCCGCCGGTTCCTGACCCACGTGGAGCGCGAGGAGCGCAAGGGCCGTGACGTGGGCGCGGACTGGTCCTGGATCGTGCCGCCGATCTCCGGTTCGGCCACCCCGGTCTTCCACCGCACGTACGACGACCGGCCGAGCAGCACGGCGTACGTCCACCACCCCGGTGCCCAGGAACGGGCCCACGGGCGGGATTTGGTCTAGACCTTCTGTTACCGTCGGCTCCGATCGGATCCGAGAGCGGCGGAGAGGGCGAACCCCGTGGACAGCGGCGACAGTGTGGACGGCGTGGACGGCGTGGACGGTACGGACCCGGGCGGCGGTCACCGCGCCCACATCGGCTCGTTCACCTCGGGGGGCGGACGCGGGGTCACCACCGCGGCCGTGGATCCGCACACCGGGGCGCTGACCGTGCTCTCGGCCGTCGGGTCGGTCGAAGACCCCTCGTACCTGGCCTACGCGCCGGACACCGGCGTGCTCTACGCGGTGAGCGAGACGGAGCGGGGCGCGGTGGCCGCCTTCCGGTCCACCGCCGGGGGCCTGGAGCCGCTCGGCCCGGCCGTCCACGTCGGCGGCTCCGGTCCCACGCACCTCAGCACGGCAGGGCGGCGGCTCTTCACCGCGAACTACACCTCCGGGAGCGTCAGCAGCCTGCCGCTCGCCGCCGACGGGGCTCCGGCCGGCCCGGCCTCGGTCCTCGCGCACCGGGGCTCCGGGCCGGACGCCGGCCGCCAGGAGCGCCCGCACGCCCACCAGGTGCTGCCCGACCCGACCGGCCGATGGGTGCTCAGCGTGGACCTGGGCACCGATTCGGTACGGGTCTGCGCGCTCGACCCGGCCACCGGCGCGCTGCGGGTGCACACCGAGACCGCGCTCCGGGCCGGCACCGGGCCGCGCCACCTCGCGTTCCACCCGGGCGGCGGGGTCGTCTACGTCCTGCACGAGCTGGAGCCGCAGCTGACCGTCTGCCGCTGGGACCCGGCGTCCGGGCGGCTCGACCCGGTGGCGGAGGTTCCGGTCGCCTCCGGGGCCGCTGCGGGCGTCGTACGGCCCTATCCCTCGGCGGTCGCCGTCCGACCCGACGGGCGCTTCCTCTGGGCGGCCGTCCGGGGCACCGACGCGATCGCCACCTTCTCCCTCGCCGGAGGGGCCGAGGAGCCGCAGCTCACGAGCACCGTCGACTGCGGCGGCAGCTGGCCGCGCGACCTCGTCGCGGACCCCTCGGGGCGCCGGCTGTACGCGGCCAACGAACGCTCGGGGGACGTCACCTGGTTCGACGTGGACCCGCTGACCGGCCGGCCGGTCCGGGCGGGCTCGGTCGCCGTCCCCGCGGCCGCCTGCGTGGTCTTCGCCTGACGCACGCGCTCGACGCACGCGCTCGACGCACGCCGAAGGGCCCGTACCCGGCGCGGGTACGGGCCCTTTCGGGGTGCGGGTCAGCGGGCGGCGGCGCCCTGCGTGATCCCGAGGGCCGCGGAGTACTGCGCGACGGCCAGTTTGCCCAGCGCCGGGTAGGAGCCGAGCACCTCGGCGGTGGCGCAGTCCGCCTCCTTGCACGCGGTGTCCAGCAGGCCCTCGGCCGCCTCCGGGCCGATCAGGTACGGGGCCAGGGCCAGCTGCGTCGACCCTTCGCGGCGCAGCTGCTCGGCGACCGCGGCCACCGAGCCCTCCTCGTCGAGCGCGGCGGCCTTCACCGGTACGGCGAGGCGCGCGGCGAGCAGCATGCCGGTGATCCCGGCGGCCTGCACGGCCTCCTCGCCGCCGGTGGTGGCCAGCACGATGCCGTCGGCGGCGGTGGTCACGGTGAAGAGCCGGGCGCGGTCGGCGCGGGCCAGTCCCGCCTCGGACAGGCGCACGTGCAGCCCCTCGGCGAGCAGCGGGTGCGGGCCGAGCACGTCGGCCAGCTCGGTCGCGGCCGAGGACTCCATCAGGGCCTGGCGGATCCGGCGCAGCAGATCGCCGTCGGGGCCGGCCAGCAGCGGCACCACCACGGCGTCCGGGCCGGTCGGCGCGGGCACCTCGTGGCCGGCGGCGCGGGCGAACTCCGCGCGCGCCGCGCGTTCGGACGCGACCGCGTCCAGCGCGCCGGACAGCGACGGGAACTCGGAGGCGTCGTCACCGTCGATGAAGCCGATCCGGGCGTCGAGGCCCGGCAGCTCGGAGCGGCCGATGCTGATGATCTCTTCCGCGAGGCTCCGGGAGGAGGCCGAAGGGGCACCGGGCACGGCGAGCACCAGCGCGGGCGCGCCCTCGGGCGCCGCCGCGGGCTCGGGCCGGCGGTGCCGTCCGGTCTGGCGGGGTCGCGGCATTCGTACGGGCAGGCCATTTGCGGGCCCAGTGGGGGAGCTCATGGCGCCGCATGCTACTGGCTTATCGGAACCGGGTGTTCGGGCAGGGCCTTCTCGGGTGGCATCTGTCCGTATTTATCCGGTGAATGTCAGATACGATCAACTGACTGACGGCAAGCGCCAGTCCACAGGCTGTGAACCCAGGCCCGTGAGCAGGTCGTTCGTCCTGCTGAACGGCCTGGATCCGAAGAAGCCGTAGTCGGCCGACCTGGGGGAGGGGTGCGAGGACTCCACCACCGGCAGTTCGCCGAGCAGTGGCCTCAGGTTGCGGGCCGCGCGGCCCCACAGGATGGAGACCAGCGGCTTGCCGCGGGCGGCGAGCGCGCGGATGGCCTGGTCGGTGACGGCCTCCCAGCCCTTGTCCTGGTGGGCGTTGGGGCGGCGGGGCGCGGTCGTCAGCGCGCGGTTGAGCAGCAGCACACCCTGCTGCGTCCACGGGGTGAGGTCGCCGTTGGCGGGGCGACCGGTGCCGAGGTCCCGGTGGAGTTCCAGGAAGATGTTGTCCAGGCTCGGCGGTACCGGACGCACCTCGGGTGCGACCGAGAACGACAGGCCCACGGCGTGCCCCGGGGTGGGATAGGGGTCCTGGCCGACGATGAGGACCTTGACCTCGTCGAACGGTTGCTGGAAGGCCCGCAGCACATGGGGTCCGGCCGGCAGGTAGCTCCTCCCCGCCGCGATCTCGGCGCGCAGGAAGTCGCCCATGGCGGCGATCTGCCCCGCCACCGGCTCCAGAGCACGGGCCCAGCCCGGCTCGACGATCTCGTACAACGGTCGTGCTGCCACGGTGGATCACTCTACTGGCCCAACGTGGCCGCCCGCACGCACAGGACGTCGGGCAGGTGCCCCGCCAGCAACTGCCAGCTGTCGCCGTCGTCGTGGCTCGCGTACAGCTCGCCGTTGCGGTTGCCGAAGTAGACGCCCGCCGGGTCCGCGTCGTCCGTGCACAGCGCGTCGCGGAGCACGGTGCCGTAGTGGTCCCCGTCGGGCAGGCCCCGGGAGAGCGGCTCCCAGGTGGCGCCCGCGTCCCGGGTGCGGAAGACCCGGCACCGGTGCCCGGCCGGCACCCGGTCGGAGTCCGCGTTGAGCGGGAAGAGGTACGCGGTGTCCGGCTGGTGCGGGTGCGCGGCGACGGCGAAGCCGAAGTCGGAGGGCAGGCCGCCGCCGATGTCGGTCCACCGGGCCCCCGCGTCGTCGCTGCGGTAGACGCCCCAGTGGTTCTGCAGGTACAGCCGGTCGGTGTCCGCGGCGTCCTGGGCGATCTTGTGCACGCACTGCCCGAACTCGGGGTTCGGGTCGGGCAGGAAGACCGCGGAGACCCCGTCGTTCGACGGCGACCAGCTGGCGCCGCCGTCCGCGCTGCGGAACACCCCGGCCGTGGAGACGGCCACCGTCAGCGCGTCCGGGTCGCGCGGGTCGGTGATCACCGTGTGCAGGCCCTCGCCGCCGCCCCCGGGTTCCCACTTCGACCGGCTCGGGTGCTCCCACAGCGGCCGGACGAGCTCGAAGGAGTCGCCGCGGTCCGTGGAGCGGAACAGCGCGGCCGGCTCGGTCCCCGCGTAGACCACGTCCGGGGCCTCGGGACCGGCGGGGTGCAGCTGCCAGACCCGCTCCAGGGAGGCGCCGGTGTCCTTGGGGAACTTCACGGCCGCCGCGGCCGGCTCGTGCCAGGTCGCCCCGAGGTCGTCGGAGCTGAACACGGACGGTCCCCAGTGCAGGCTGTCCGCGCCGACCAGCAGCCGCGGCGCGGGCCCGCGCCGGTCGACGGCGACCGCGTAGACGGCCTGGGCGTTGAAGTGGGGCCCGTCGAACTCCCACGCACCGCCGCCCTGCCGGCGGCCGATGAAGAGTCCTTTGCGGGTTCCCACGAGCAGTAGTACGTCGGCCATGGCCGGCACCTCCGGACGTCGTTGTCCCTGGCGGGATCTTCCTTCGGGCTTCCCGCCCGGACCACGTGTGCTGCGTGGCCCGTGCGGGTCTTTCCGGCCAGTCTGCACCCGCCCACCGACAGTGGCCCGGCGGGCACCGCCGGGGGTACGGGCCTGATCGGTGCAGATCATTTACCCGATCATTTACCCGACAGAAATGACCGCTGCTTGCATAGAGGTGTTCACAATGGATTGACTTCAGGCCACTGCCGCCCGCATGGAAAAGGACCTACGTGGCCACCGAGCACCTGTCGCCGCTCGACCTCGCCTTCTGGCGGATCGAATCCGCCGCCCACCCCGTGCACCTCGGTGCCCTCGCCGTCTTCGACGCCGCCGGACCCGGCGCCGCCGAGCACGCCGCCGAACTGCTCACCGCCCGCTGCGCCGCCGTGCCGGGCCTGCGCCGCCGCATCCACGACGTGCTGCTGCCGGTCGGAGCGGCCGCCTGGTCGCCGGACCCGGACTTCGACGCGGCGCGGCACGTGTTCCTCGTACGGACCGGGGACGCGCCCCCGCACGAGGCCGCGGGCCCGCTCATGGCCCGGCCCCTCGACCGGGACCTGCCGCCCTGGGAGGCGCACGTGCTCGCCGGGCCCGGCCCCGACGCCTTCGCGGTGCTGTTCAAGTTCCACCACGCGCTCGCCGACGGGCTCGGCGCGCTCGCGCTGGCGGCCTCGCTCTTCGACGAGGGCCCGGCCCCGCGCGCCGCGGCCCGCCCGGTCCCCGCCCAGCGGGACGCCGGCTCCGCCCTGCGCAGGCTGCCCGGGGCCCTGGCCGCCCGGGTGCAGGACGTCGGCCAGGCCCTGGAGATCGGCGCCGCCGTCGCCCGCGCCGGGCTCCCGCTCGGCGTGCCCGGGGCGCTCGTCGCCGACCCGGACGGAGCCGGGGCCCGCACGGTCGCCGGCCTCGCCCTCGACCTCGACGAGGTCAACCTGGTGCGCAAGGCCGCCGGCGGCACCGTCAACGACGTGCTGATCGCGATGGTCGCGGGCGCGCTGCGCCGCTGGCTGGAGGAGCGCGGCGACCCCGCCCCCCGCGGGCCGGGCCCGCGCGCGCTGATCCCCGTCTCCCGTCGCGGCCGGGCCGGGGCCGGCGGCAACCGGCTCTCGGGGTACCTGCTGCGGCTCCCGCTCGCCGAGCGGGACCCGCTGTTGCGCCTGGACCGGGTGCGGGTCGCCATGGACCGCAACAAGGACGCCGGGCCCGCCCGCGGCGCCGGGGCGGTCGCGCTGCTCGCCGACCACGTCCACCCGCTCGGCCACCGCCTCGGCGGCCCGCTCGTCGCCCAGGCCGCCCGGCTGCTCTTCGACATCCTGGTCACCAGCGTCCCGCTGCCCGGACTGACCTTCTCGCTCGGCGGGAGCCGGGTCCGCGAGGTCTACCCGCTCGCGCCGCTGGCGCGCGGTCAGTCGCTGGCGGTCGCGGTCTCCACCTACAAGGGGACGGTCCACTACGGGCTGGTCGCCGACGCGGCCGCCGTGCCCGATCTGGCGGCCCTGGCGGACGCGCTGCGCGCGGAGCTGGACGCACTTGTACGAGAGGTCTCGTAGTACGAGAGAATTCGTAGTACGGTGGATCTCGTACTTAGCCGCCGATCCCCGGCGTGCCCGTGACGTCTGGAGAGTCCTGATGAGTGCTGCCCCCACCGCCTTCGCCGCCCTGTTCGCGCCGTACGTCCTGCGGTCGGTCACCGTCCCTAACCGCGTGTGGATGGCGGCCATGTGCCAGTACAGCGCCGAGCCCTCCGGGCCGAACCGGGGCGTGGCCGGCGACTGGCACTTCGCGCACTACGCGGCCCGCGCCGTCGGGGGCGCCGGACTCATCGTCCAGGAGGCCACCGCCGTCTCCCCGGAGGGCCGGATCTCCCCCTACGACCTCGGCATCTGGAACGACACCCAGGTCGAGGCGCTCCGCCGGATCACCGCCTTCGTGAAGGCGCAGGGCGCGGTTCCCGGGATCCAGCTCGCCCATGCGGGCCGGAAGGCCTCCACCGACCGGACCTGGAAGGGCGGCGCCCCCGTCGGCCCGGAGGCCCACGGCTGGCGGCCGGTCGCCCCCAGCGCGGTGCCGTTCCACGAGGGCCACCCGGTGCCGGACGAACTGACCGTCGATCAGATCCACGAGGTGACCGCGCAGTTCGCGGCCGCCGCCGAGCGGGCGCTGGCCGCGGGCTACGAGGTCGTGGAGGTGCACGGCGCCCACGGCTACCTGATCGGGGAGTTCCTCTCCCCGCACAGCAACCGGCGCACCGACGCGTACGGCGGCTCCTTCGAGAACCGCACCCGCTTCGCGCTCGAAGTGGTCGACGCCGTACGGGCGGCGTGGCCCGGGGACCTCCCGCTGTTCTTCCGGATCTCCGCCACCGACTGGCTGGAGGAGGACGGCTGGACCGCCGACGAGACGGTCCGGCTGGCCGCCCTGCTCCAGGAGCACGGGGTGGACCTCCTCGACGTCTCCACCGGCGGCCTCGCCCCCGGGGTGACGATCCCGGTCGGCCCCGGCTACCAGGTGCCGTTCGCGGCCCGGGTCAAGGCCGAGACCTCGCTCCCGGTGGCCGCCGTCGGCCTCATCACCGAACCGGAGCAGGCCGAGAAGATCCTCGCCAACGGCGAGGCCGACGCGGTGCTGCTCGGCCGCGAACTGCTGCGCGACCCCTACTGGGCCCGCCGCGCGGCCGCCGAACTCGGCGCGGAGCCGCGCACCCCGGAGCCGTACCACCGCTCCTGGTGAACCGGACGCGGCGCGGACGCCCCCGTCCGCGCCGCGCCCCACCGGTCCTACGACGGCTCTCGTACGATGGGGCCGGGCGCGAAGGGCCCCGCCGAGCCGGCCGGGTGAGCCGCGCCGGCCGAGCGAGTCGAGCGAGTGGAGCAGGGACATGACGGAACACGACACGGCCCGCGCCCTCGCCCATCCCGAGGCCGCCGAGATCCGGCTGGAGGGCGTGCTCCACGCGCTCTCCGACCCGGTCCGCCTCTCCATCACCCGGGACCTCGCCGTCTCCGCCGCCGACCTGGCCTGCTCGCACTTCGACCTGCCGGTCACCAAGTCGACCACCACGCACCACTTCCGCGTACTGCGGGAGAGCGGCGTCGTACGCCAGACCTACCGCGGCACCGCCAAGCTCAACGCCCTGCGCCGCGAGGAGCTGGAGGCCCTCTTCCCGGGTCTCCTCGACTCCGTCCTCACGGCGGCGGCCGCCGAGGAAGCCCGCCTGGCGTAGGCGCCTGCGCGCTCGGCCGCGTCCGGGGTCCCGCCCTACGTCGGGCCGGCCGCCCCCAGCAGCCCGGCCCAGTCCGGGATCTTCACCGAGCGGCGGCCCAGCGAGCGCCCGAGCTCGCTCTCGGCCGCCTCGATCGTCAGCCACCCCGGCCACCGCACCGGACACAGCCCCGCCGCGCGCATCGCGTCCACCGGGTCGCCGGGCAGCTCGCGCCCCGCCAGCCGCCCCGCGTCCTGGAGCAGCGAGGACGCCGTCTCCTTCGCGCAGGGGCGGTTGGTCCCGATCACCCCGGTCGGGCCGCGCTTGATCCACCCCGCCACGTACTCGCCCACCGAGGCCCGGCCCGCGCGCAGCACCCGGCCCGCCGCGTGCGGGACCGTACCCCTCACCGGGTCGAAGGGCAGGCCGGCCAGGGGGACGCCGCGGTACCCCACCGAGCGCAGCACCAGCTGCGCCGGGACGTCCTCGTACGCACCCGTCCCCGTCACCCCGCCGCGCCCGTCCGGGGCGGTCCGCTCGAAGCGCACCCCGGTGACCCGGCCGTCCGGGCCGCCCAGCACCCGCGCCGGCCGCAGGTAGAACCGCAGGCCGACCGCGCGCGCAGTGCCGCCGGGGCCGCTCAGCGCCCAGCCGCGCAGCGCCTCCAGGTTCCGCCGCGCCACCGCGGGCAGCGCGGCGGCCGCGCCCGGATCGGCGTACGCGGGGTCCAGGGCCAGCTCGGCGGGATCGACGCGGACGTCCACCCCCGGCAGCGTGCCCAGCTCCCGCAGCTCCTTGGTGGTGAACTTCGCCTGCGAGGGGCCGCGCCGGGCGACCATCGCCACCGCGCGCACCCCGCTGTCCCCGAGCGCGCCGAGCGCCGGCTGCGGCATGTCCGTCGGGGCCAGCTCGGCCGCTCCCCGGGCCAGGATCCGGGTCACGTCCACGGCGACGTTGCCCGCGCCGACGACCACCGCCGACTCCACCCCGGCCAGGCCGAAGGCGGCGGCGGCGGCGTCCGGGTGCCCGCTGTACCAGGCCACGAAGTCCGTCGCGGAGTGCACCCCCGCCAGGTCCTCCCCGGGGACCTCCAGCAGCCGGTCCCGTGCCGCCCCCACGCAGTACACCACCGCGTGGTAGAGCTCCAGCAGCCGTCCGGTGGTCAGGGCCTCACCGCCGACCTCGACGTTCCCGAGGAAGCGGACCCGCTCGTCCTCCAGCACGGTGCGCAGGCTGCCCTGCAGCGACTTGATCTTCTCGTGGTCGGGGGCGACCCCGTAGCGCACCAGTCCGTACGGGGCCGGCAGCCGGTCCAGGACGTCGACCCGGACGCCGGGCACCTCGCGCTGCTGCACCAGGGTCTGCGCGGCGTAGACCCCGCTGGGGCCCGATCCGACGACGGCGATGTGAAGCACGGCGGAGCTCCTCACGCGGGTGGTCCCCAGCATGACACCGGGCCCCGCGGCCGTCAGCCCATGGCGCGCATCCGGTGGATCTCGGCGCTCTGCGTGGCCACGACCTCGTTGGCCATCTCCTCGACGGCCACGTTGTTGCCGCCGGCGAGTGCCTCGCCGGCCATCTTCACCGCGCCCTCGTGGTGGGCCGTCATCAGCCTGAGGAAGAGCCGGTCGAAGTCGGCCCCCGAGGCCGCGGCCAGATCCGCCAGCTGCTGCGGCGTCGCCATGCCCGGCATCGTGCCGTGGTCGTGCGGGTGCGCGCCGGCGTCCGACTGCGGCGCCGGATGGCGGGCGGTCCACTTCTCCATGGCCCCGATCTCGGGCTGCTGGGCGGCCGTGATCCGTTCCGCCAGGCGTTTGACGCCGTCCGCGGCGGCCCGCGCCGGGGCCAGCGCGCTCATCGTCAGGGCCTGCCGGTGGTGCTCGATCATGTTCCGCACGTAGGCGCGGTCGGCGGCGTTCGCGCTGTCGTCGGGCTTCTCCCGCGCGGCCTGTTCGGGGGTGAGGGTGCGCGCCTTCTCGCCGGGTCTGCCCGGCGCGACGATCACGGCCCGGCCGTCGTCCGCCCGGTCCTGCGGTGCGTCCGCCCCGCAGCCGGCGAGCGCCGACAGGAGGCCGGCGGCCACAACCGCTCCGGAGAATCGGCCGAGTAACCCTTTTGCCATGTCCATGGAAAGGAAGATACTGCCGGGGTCCTGGTTCCGCGCCCACCCGGCGCGGAACCGATCGGACTCCCAATGGAGGGCACAGTGACCTCGTTGCACACCATCAGAGTGCGGAAAAGGAGTCTGGGAGCGGTCGTCGCGGCGGCCGGGCTCGCCATGCTCCTGGCCGCCGGCCCGGCGGCCGCCACCCCCGACCCGGGTGACTTAACGCCGGGCACCGGCGGACAGCAGGGTTCCGGCCTCGTCGAGGGCCGGGAGCTCGCCCCGGGTGAGATCCCCGGCCAGGACGAGATCGTGCACAGCGCCAACATCAAGCCGCTGGCCAACATCCCGAGCGCCGACCCCACCGTGATCAACTCCGACCTGGCGTTCCAGGGCAGGTACGCGTACGCGGGCAACTACAACGGCTTCACGATCTACGACATCGGGAACCCGAAGGCGCCGAAGACGGTCACCCAGGTGCTCTGCCCGGGCGGGCAGAACGACATCTCCGTCCACGGCGACCTGCTCTTCCTCTCCACCGACTCCTCGCGCAGCGACGACTCGTGCAACAGCGTCTCGCAGCCCGCCACGGAGAAGTCCTCGTGGGAGGGCATCAAGATCTTCGACATCAAGGACAAGAAGAACCCCAAGTACATCAAGTCCGTCGAGACCGCCTGCGGTTCCCACACCCACACCCTGGTGCCGGGCAGCCGCGACATCTACCTCTACGTCGCCTCCTACTCCCCGAACGAGGCCTTCCCCGACTGCAAGCCGCCGCACGACGGCATCTCGGTGGTGAAGGTCCCGAAGAAGGCGCCGACGAAGGCCGCGGTCGTCGCCTTCCCGATCCTGTTCCCGGACGGCGGCAACCCGGGCGGGCCCACCAACCCGGGCGTCTCCAAGACCACCGGCTGCCACGACATCACCGTGCTGCCGTCGCGGAACCTGGCCGCCGGCGCCTGCATGGGCGACGGCATCCTCTTCGACATCAGCAGGCCCGAGCAGCCACGCGTGATCGACCGGGTGCAGGACAACGTGAACTTCGCGTTCTGGCACTCGGCCACCTTCAACGAGCGCGCGAACAAGGTGGTGTTCACCGACGAGCTCGGCGGCGGTGGCGGCGCCACCTGCAACGAGGCCACCGGCCCCAACCGGGGCGCCGACGGGATCTACGACATCACCGGCCGCGGCGACCAGCGCAAGCTCGCCTTCCGCAGCTACTTCAAGATCCCGCGCCACCAGGCCGACACCGAGAACTGCGTGGCCCACAACGGCTCGCTGGTCCCGGTCGGCGGCGGCCGCGACATCATGGTCCAGGCCTGGTACCAGGGCGGCATCTCGGTCTGGGACTTCACCGATTCCTCCAAGCCCAAGGAGATCGGCTACTTCGAGCGCGGCCCGCTCACCACGGACGCCCTCGGGCTCGGCGGGTCCTGGTCCGCGTACTACTACAACGGCCACATCTACTCGAACGACATCACCAAGGGCCTCGACGTGCTCAGGCTCGACGACTGGCGGACCGTGAGCGCCAAGTGGGTGCGGATGGACCGGCTCAACGTCCAGACCCAGCCCGAGTACCACTAGCGACCGGCCGACGCCCCACGGGCCGTCGTGCCTAGGGGGGTGTCGTCACATTCGTTCCTGCCGTCCGGGCGTACGAAAAGACTTTGACGACACCCCGTAGCGGGGAAACGTTCCGCCGGGCGGTCCTCCGTCCGGCGGAGCGCCGAGCTCCCAGTCCAGCCCGTACCGCTGGAACAGCTCCGCCCGCAGCCGGGACGCCGGCATCGGCGCCCCCGGCAGCAGCACCGCCACCACCGCGCCCATCAGCAGGGCCCGCAGCAGCGGGTAGTCGGCGTCCACGTCGGCCGAGCCGTACCGGGCCACGGTGTCCCGCAGCAGCTCGGCGAGCCGCTGCTGCTCCTGGCACCGGACAAACCCCTCCGCCTGCAGGATGCCCGCCATGTGCGTCCGCATCAGCCGCGGCTGGTCCCGCGCCAGCCCCAGGACGGCGTCGATGGCGCGGGCGAGGCGCTCGCGGCCCGCGTCCGCCCCGGCGGGGCGCGGTTCGCGCTCCAGCGCGGCGTGCAGGGTCAGGTGCATCAGCCGGTGCACCGCCGACTGCAGCAGCTGCCGCTTGCCCGGGAAGTAGTACGAGACCAGCCCCCGGGCCGCGCCGGCCCGGTCGGCGATGTCGCCCAGTTTCGTCGCCTCGTAGCCCCGCTCGGCGACGAGCTCGACCGTGGCCTGCAGCAGCCGCTCCCTGGAACGTCTGCGCAATTCTTCATTGACCGATGCGCTGCGCGGGACCATGCTTGCTCCTGCTGCGTTGACTGGCTCCGAGCCAATATACTCAGCGTTCGGGGTCGCCTGCTCTGGGTGACACGGGGGATCGCCCAGAGCAGGCACGCCCGTGACCGCCGTACGCGCACGTCGCCAGAGCCACCACGGCCACGCCCAACAGCCAGCCCGCGAGCACGTCCGAGGTCCAGTGGACCCCGAGGTAGAGCCGCGTGAAGCCCACCCCCAGCACCGAGACGACGGCCACCGCCCAGGCGGACGCGACCGCCCACCGCGGCGTCGCGCCGGGGAGCAGCCACAGCAGCATCCCGCACACCACCGTCGCGGTCATGGCGTGGCCGGACGGGTAGGCCGCGTAGTGCGCCGAGTCGACCGGGTCCGGCCACTGCGGCCGCTCCCGCCCCACCAGGGCCTTCAGCCCCTGCTGCACCACCGACGCCACCACCGCCGCCAGCGCCACCCGCAGGGACCGCTGCCGGTCGCCGCGCCACCACAGCGCGACGCAGGCCGCGGCGGCCAGCGCGCGCATCGTCCAGGGGTCCCACACCCAGTCGGAGAGCACCCGCATCAGCTGCGTGGTGCCCGGATCGGCGATCGCGCGGGCGTGCAGATCGCGGGCGATCCGGCCGTCGAGCGAGAGCAGCGGCTCCCACCGCGCCACCACCAGTACGGTCAGGGCGACCGCCGCCGCCACGCAGCCGATGCCGGTCCGGCGCAGGTGTAGGTCGTCGTTCCGCATGCGCCCGATCCTCGCACCGGCGGCGGCCGTGCCGGGCGCGGGCGCGCCCGCCGCGCCGCGGCCGCGGGTGCCCGGGGCCGCTACGCCAGCGCGCTCAGGCCCGGTACGAACGCCACCAGCAGCGGCACCGCCGGCACCAGCGCGGCCAGTGCCGTCAGCCGCAGCCGCCGGCCGGGCGACAGCCGGGGCGCGGCGGACAGCAGCCGCCGTACCCGGTGCGGCACGTGGGCCTGCGGAGCGGGGGACGGACCGAACACCCCGCGGTCCTCGTTGAGCCCGACCAAGGCCAGCGCGATCGTCAGCCGTCCGAAGCGGCGCGAGGCCACGTCGTCGGCGGCCAGCTCGACCAGGCGGTCGATCTCCGCCTCGAACGCCGCGAAGACCGGCACCTGCGGGAACCCCCCGGCCAGCGCGCGCGAGCAGTGCAGCAGCCAGTCGTGCCGGGCCGCGGCGTGGCCCTGCTCGTGGGCGAGGACGGCGTCCAGCTGGCTCCCCTTGAGGCGGGCCAGGGCCGCCGTCGTGACCACCAGCTGCGGGGCCGCGCCGGGCAGCCACCAGGCGTCCGGCCGCGGGCCCTCCAGGACGACGAGCCGCGCGCCCGCCGGGTCCTCGCCGGGCAACAGGGGTGCCCGTAGGCGCAGTTCGGTGTCCCGGGCCCGGCGCCGGGTGCGCGCCCGGAGCACCTCGCGGCCCAGCATCGCCCCGGTCCACAGCGCTCCGGCGGCCAGCGCGAGCGCGGTGCCGGTGGCCCAGGTGCCGCCGGAGGCGCCGAGGGCGTAGGCGTCGACCACACCGTGCGGGGCGGCGGCGAAGAGCCGGCCGCGGACCGCCTGCCAGGCGGCCGCCGCGCTCAGCAGCATCGACAGCCCGAAGCACAGGAGCACCGCGGCCACCACGCACTGCCACACCCACAGGGCGACCACGGGTTCGCGCTCGGGCCACCGGGCCCGGCGCAGCAGGCGGGGGGCGAGCACCGCGGTCAGGGCGCCGAGCAGCAGGAGTGCGGCGGGGACCATCATGTCCGCCAGCCTATGAGCGCGGGCCTACCTGCGGGTACGGCCCCGGGGCTTTGGTGACGCACGACACGTTTCCGCGGGGCGTCACATCGTGAGCAGCATGGCCAACATGCCGATGCCCATGGCGAGTCGGCAGGCCCGGACCAGCTCGGCCGGCCTCGGCGGGGCACCCGCGGCGGAGGCCGCGCCTCCCCTTCCGGCCGCGCCCGGGCCGTCCCCGCCGCCGCCCGCCGCCACCAGCCGGGCCCCGCCGAGCAGGACGTACCCGGCGAAGTAGACGAGCAGCGCCCCGGTGACGAGCGGCACGCCCGCGGCGTTCCCGTGCCCGCCCCCGTGCCCCGGGCCGGGGCCGCCGCCCGTCATCGTCAGCGCCATGTACGCCATGGCCAGCGAGCCCACCAGGTGGTGCGCGTGGTGGGGGCCGTCCCGCAGCAGCCACAGGGCGTGCGCCGCCGCCGCGCAGAAGACGGCCAGCAGCAGCGGAGGCCCCCACGCCCCGGTCCCCGCCGGAACGGCCATCAGCGCCATGCCGAGGCCCATCACCGCCTCGCCGGCGGTCGCCCCGCGCGCGTCCCGGCCCGCGCTGCCCGCCCGTACCAGGCAGTACGCACCGCTCGCCGCGCACAGCAGCACCAGCAGCCAGGAGGAGAGGGCGGGGGACATGGCGGAACCGTGCACGGCGGAACCTCCCGGTTCGTCGGCGTCACGGGAAGAGATGCCCGCCCCGGACGGCCCGCACGCCGCCCCGGGTTACGCTCCTTGGCGTACCCGGCACGTCATGTGTGCCAGCGCGCAGAACGGAGCCACCGATGTCGACCGCCGACCCCACAGCCCTGACCTTCCGTACCGCGGTGGAGGCGGACGTGGACGAGCTGGTGGCGCTCGTCGAGTCCGCCTACCGGGGCGACGCCAGCCGGGCCGGCTGGACCACGGAGGCCGACTACCTGGACGGGCAGCGCACCGACGCCGGGGGGGTGCGCCAGATCATCGCCGGTTCCGACAGCATCCTGCTCGTCGTCGAGCGCGAGGGCGGGATCGTGGCCTGCTGTCACCTCGAACACCGCGGCGACCACGCCTACTTCGGGATGTTCGCGGTCCGCCCCGGACTGCAGGGCGCCGGCCTCGGCAAGGAGATCCTGGCCGAGGCCGAGAACCGCGCCCGCGGGACGTGGGGCGCCAAGGAGATGCGGATGACGGTGGTGAACGTGCGGGAGGAGCTCATCGCCTACTACGTCCGCCGCGGCTACCGGCGCACGGGCGAGCTGAGCCCCTTCCCCTACGGCGACGAGCGCTTCGGCGTCCCCCTCCGGGACGACCTGGCCTTCGAGCTGCTGGTCAAGTCGCTCTGAGCCGGCCGGAGGCGCGCCGCCGCCTCACGCGGTGAAGCGGCCCGTGCTGCGGATCTCCGGGAAGTCCGTGGCGGCGCCGTCCAGCCCCAGGGCCCGGGCGAGCCGCAGCAGGTCCAGGGTGTCGACCGACCGGGCCGTCACCCGCAGCCCGGCCGCGTGCGCGGCCTCCACGGTCTCCAGACTGATCCGCCGGATGTCCAGGGCGAGCGTCGCGGCGCCCGCGGTCAGTGCCCGGGCGACGAGCGCCCCGCTGTCGCCGCCGACGGTGTCCGCGTGCAGCGAGGTCCGTACGCCCGGCACCAGCCGGGCCGCCCCGGCCAGCAGTGCGTCGTCGCGGGAGGCCACCTCCACCCGCGCCGTCAGGTCGCGGCGGAGCACCAGGTCCGCGAGCGCGTCCGCAGCGGCCCGGTCGCGGACCGTGACCTGGAGCGGCGCCCGCACCGACGCGAGCACCTCGTCGAGGACCGGTACGCGCTCGCCGAGGCCCGCGTCGAGTGCGCGCAGCTCCTCCAGGGTCAGGTCGGCCACGGCCCCCGAGCCGTCGGTGGTCCGGTCGACCTCGGGGTCGCGGAGGACGACGAGGACACCGTCCTTGCTGAGCCGGACGTCCAGCGCGATGACGTCCATGCCGGAACGCTCCGCGTGCAGGAAGGAGCGCAGGGTGTTCTCCGGTTCGACACCCATGACCCCGCGGTGACCGATGGTGAGGAAAGTCAAGGTTCTCTCGCTTCCGTCGACGGCGGCCCCGCGCGGCGGCGGTGTTCCGGCCGACCGCGCGCGGTGAGGTGGCATGCTAGTGCGCCCGCCGTGCGATGGGACCGCCCGTGCAGCACCCCGCGAGGGCCCTCGTGGCCGCATCCCGCCGGGGTCGGGCCGCCCCCGGCGAGCGGCCCGGGGGCGCAGCGTCACCCGGCCGTGGGCGCGTCCCCGCCGGCTTGACGCGCAGGTGCCGCGGCGTCCGTGCCGGCCGGAGCTCCGGCCGGCGGCGGGGCGGAGCGGGCGGCCGCGCGGGCCGCGGGACCGGGGCCGGGCGGGCCCGCGGGATCGGCGAGATCCGCCAGGAGGGCCCGGGTCAGTTCCAGCTCCGCCAGGTGCTGCCGCTCGCTCCAGCGCAGGGCGAGCGCGGGGAAGGTCCACTCCGCCGCGCCGTCCGCGTGCTCCGCCGCCGCCCGTACGGCCGCCAGCTCGCACCGGGTGCGCTCGATGTGCTCGCCGACCATCGCCCGCAGCCGCTCCGGCTCGGCCAGGTGTCCCAGCCAGACCCGGAGCAGCAGTCCGTGCTTGAGCACCGGGGGCCCGGCCCCGGCCGTGTCGGCGGCCCAGCCGGCCAAGGCGCCGCGCCCGGCGCCGGTGATCGCGTAGCGCCGCTTGGCCCGGACCTCCTCGGGTCCCGAGCGGGCGGAGGTCGCGTAACCCAGCTCCTCCAGGCGGCGCAGTTCCGCGTAGATCTGGCTGATGGCGGGCGACCAGTAGAAGAAGCGGAGCGACGAGTCCGCCCACTTCTTCAGCTCGTAACCGGTCCGCTCCCCGGGAAAGGAGAGCAGACCGAGGACCGCCCAGGCGGTCGGCGGCAACTCCGGAACCTCCGGAAGATTCTGACTGCTGGTCATGTGCGTGCGTGCCCCCGGGGTCGTCCTGGTCCGGGTCTCCGGCCAGGATGATCACCCTACGCACCGGGTGCGGTGCCGGTGTCCGGCGGGACGGGGCGGAGCGCCTGCTTCCACCCTGAATGACGGGAAAAATTTCGGTGCAGCGGGGGGTGACGCAGGACATTTTCCTGAGGTACCTCTTGAGTAGAAGAGCCTCCCATGCCTACCCTGTGCCGACGTGAGGTTCTCCTGTGGAGGAAGTGACATGACGGAAACTCTTGTGCCGGGTGCCGGCGGTGCCGCGATAACCGCCGGTGCGCGGGTGGTCGACCACCCCGCGTGGCCCGAGCTCAAGGCCGCCGTGGAGGAGATCCGCCCCTGGCAGGGCAAGGACGGCTCCATCGACTTCGAGGCCGAGGGCGCCCACGGCCGCGCCACCGTCCTGGCCGCCGTCGAGCGCGCCGTCGGCGCCGTCGAGGCGCTCTCGCCGCTGCTCCCGCACGCCGCCGCGTACCACCGGGCGCTCATCGCGGACCTGCGCAAGTGGGCCGCGGACGACTTCCGGGTGCCGGACTTCCTCGACTCCCTGCTGGCCTTCCACCCGGCCGCCCAGCGCGCCGACGGCCTCCAGCACCTCGTCGTCTTCCCGATGTACACCCAGAACGGCAACCCGGACCGCAACCTCGAGGCCGTCGTGCTGAAGATGGTGTGGCCCGAGTGGCTCTCCGAGCTGGAGCGCACCCGGTACGACAACCCGCTCTTCCTCGGCATCACGCTGGAGGGCTTCACCCCCGGCTACGACACCCACTCCGCGGTGCTCTTCCCGGAGACCATCGCCGTCCGCGAGGCCCCCGAGCGCTTCACCTGGGGCGGCATCTTCTGCGACCGCGAGGCGGCCCGCTACCGCAAGGTCACCGAGGCGGCCGTCGACATCCTCGGCATCGAGCTGCCCGAGGACATCGCCGCCATGGTCGGCGACCAGGAGCGCTGCGAGAAGGCCTTCGTCCTGTGGGACATGGTCCACGACCGCACCCACAGCCACGGCGACCTGCCGTTCGACCCCTTCATGATCAAGCAGCGCCAGCCGTTCTGGATGTACGGCCTGGAGGAGCTGCGCTGCGACCTCACCGCCTTCAAGGAGGCCGTGAAGCTGGAGTCCGAGGGCAACGAGCACGGCCGCGACGTCCAGTACGCCGTCCTGTTCGACCGGATGTTCCGCTTCCCCGTCTCGGGCGACCGCAACCGGAACTACGACGGCCTCGGCGGCCAGCTGCTCTTCGCGTACCTCCACAAGCACGACGTCGTGCGCTGGACGGACAACAAGCTCAAGATCGACTGGATGCGCGCCCCGCAGGTCACCAACCAGCTCTGCGCCGAGATCGAGGAGCTCTACCGCGCCGGCATCGACCGCCCGAAGCTGGTCCACTGGTTCAAGGCCTACGACCTGGTCTCGACGTACCTCGCCCCGCACCCGGGCTCCACGTGGGCCAAGGGTCCCGACGCCCTCGACACGACGCAGCCGCCCCGCAAGCTGGTCGACGACGTGCTTCCGGACGAGTTTCCGCTCAGCATGTTCTACGAGGCCCTCGCCAAGAAGCTCAAGGGCGTGATCGCCTCCACCAAGGGCATCACCGCCCTCAACGCCGAAGAAGCCGAGCGGGTCGCCGCGTGAGCGACCGCCCACAGGAGGCTGCACAGATGAACGGCTCCCGGAACGGCAACGGAAACCTGCACGGTGCGGTGGTGGCGGTGGCCGGGGCCGGAGGGCCCGCGGGCCGCGCCGCCCTGCTCCGCCTCGCCGAGGCGGGCGCCGTGGTCGTGGCGTCCGACGCGAACGCGGCGCGCCTCGCGGAGGCCGTGGACGCCGCCCGCTACGCCCACGGCGGCGCCACCATCACCGGCGACACCGTGGACCTGCTCGACCTGGCCGCCACCAAGGCCTGGGCCGAGCAGACCGAGAAGGAGCTCGGCCACGTCGACGGGGTCGTCCACCTCGTCGGGGGCTGGCGCGGGAGCTCCTCCTTCACCGAGACCGACCTCGCGGACTGGGACTTCCTGGAGAAGCTCCTGATCCGCACCGTCCAGCACACCTCGATGGCCTTCCACGACGGCCTGCTGCGCAGCGAGCGCGGCCGGTACGTCCTGGTCAGCCAGTCCGGCGCGCACAAGCCGGTCGCCAACAACGCCGCGTACAACGCGGGCAAGGCCGCCGCCGAGGCGTGGACCCTGGCGATGGCCGACTCCTTCCGCAAGGCGGGGGGCGAGGACGGGCCCGGCGCCGCGGCTGCGATCCTGGTCATCAAGGCACTGGTGCACGACGCGATGCGCGCCGAGCGACCGAATGCGAAGTTCGCGGGCTTCACGGACGTCAAGGAGCTGGCCGAGGCCATCGCCGGCGTCTGGGACCGGCCCGCACCCGATGTGAACGGACAGCGTCTGTGGCTCACCCCGCAACCGTGAGGACCGCGACCGCGCGGACCGACGCCCGCCGGCACCACGACCCGGCGGTGCGCGGGTTCGCCAGCGACAACTACGCGGGGGTGCATCCGGAGATCCTGGCCGCCGTCGCGCTGGCCAACGGCGGTCATCAGGTCGCCTACGGCGAGGACGAGTACACCGAGCACCTGCAGAAGGTCTTCCGCAGCCACTTCGGTCCGTACGCGCAGGCCTACCCGGTCTTCAACGGCACCGGCGCCAACGTCACGGCCCTCCAGGCCCTGACCGACCGCTGGGGCGCCGTGGTGTGCGCCGAGAGCGCCCACATCAACGTGGACGAGGGCGGCGCACCGGAGCGGATGGCCGGCCTCAAGCTGCTCACCGTCCCGACCCCGGACGGCAAGCTCACCCCCGAGCTGATCGACCGGCAGGCCTGGGGCTGGGAGGACGAGCACCGGGCGATGCCGCAGGTCGTGTCGATCACCCAGAACACCGAGCTGGGCACGGTCTACACCCCGGACGAGATCCGGGCGATCTGCGAGCACGCGCACGGCCTGGGCATGAAGGTCCACCTGGACGGGGCCCGGATCGCCAATGCCGCGGCCTCACTCGACGTGCCGATGCGCACCTTCACGAACACCGTCGGCGTGGACGTGCTGTCCTACGGCGGCACCAAGAACGGCATGATGTTCGGCGAGGCCGTGGTGGTGCTCAACCCGGACGCGGTCCGGCAGATGAAGCACATCCGCAAGATGTCGATGCAGCTCGCGTCCAAGATGCGGTTCGTGTCGGTGCAGCTGGAGGCGCTCCTCGCCAAGGACCTGTGGCTGCGCAACGCACGGCACGCCAACGCGATGGCGCAGCGGCTCGCCGCCGGCGTGCGCGAGGCGGACGGCGTGGAGATCCTCTACCCGGTCCAGGCGAACGCGGTGTTCGCGCGGCTGCCGCACGAGGTCTCGCTGCGACTGCAGAAGCGTTTCCGCTTCTACTTCTGGGACGAGGCGGCGGGTGACGTCCGCTGGATGTGCGGCTTCGACACCCAGGAGGAGGACGTCGACGGCTTCCTCCAGGCGTTGAAGGAAGAGCTGGCCCGCTGACCGGCCGCCGTCCTGAGGCCATAACTCGATAGTCATGCGAGTTGATGCATAGGTATGCTCCTGGATCATGGAACTGATCCAGGAGCACGCCGACCTGTCCGCCTATCTGGCGGCCGACGAGGCCGTCGACCACGGCCACCCGCTCGTATGCGAGACCGCCGACGCCCTCTGGGACGCCACCGGCGACCTCCGGGCGTACGCGGCCGCAGCCTTCGCCTTCGTCCGCGACGTCATCCCGCACTCGGCGGACTCCGGCGACCTCCGCGTCGCCTGGCGGGCCTCCGACGTCCTCGCCACGCGCAACGGCATCTGCTACGCCAAGTCCCACGCCCTGGCCGCCCTGCTGCGGGCCCGCGGCATCCCGACCGCCCTGTGCTACCAGCGCCTCGGCGACGAGGACGGCGCCCACCACGTGGTCCACGGCCTGATCGCCCTCCGGCTGCCCGGCCGCCCCCGGTGGTGCCGTCAGGACCCCCGGGGGAACAAGCCCGGGGTGGACGCCCGGTTCAGCCTCGACGGGGAACGGCTCGCCTTCCCCGTCCACCCGGAGCGCGGCGACGTCGACCACCCGGAGCTGTACGCCACCCCCCACCCGGCCGTCCTCAACGCCCTCCGGGAGTCCGCCGACCGGCCGGAGCTGTGGCGGAACCTGCCGACGGCCCTGTAGCCGCGGCCATCGGCGCGGGCCGCCGCGGCGACGCCGCGGCGTGCAGCACGGCGGCGACGAGCTGGAATCCGGCGATCCCGGTCATCAGCGTCCACGGGGGCGCGCTCGCCGCGAATCCCACCAGGGCCGCCCCGGCGGACGCGGCCGTCAGCTTGAGCCCGGCGCCGAGGGTGAACACCTGGGTCCGCACGGCGTCCGGCGCATGCTCCGAGCGGATCCGCAGGGTGGCCGTCAGCACCGGACCGTCGCACACCCCGGCCACCGCGAACAGCACCGCCGTCACGGCGACGGACGGGGTGAAGGCCGCCGCAGCGAGCGCCACCCCGGTCGCGGCCAGCGACCACCGCACCAGCCGGCCCGGCTCCACCGACGTGAGCCGCCCCAGGGTCAGCGAGCCGCCCAGCGCGCCCACCGCGAACGCCGTCATCAGCACGCCGCCCGCGCCCGGGCGGCCGAGGGCGCCGGCCAGCAGGACCGCGGTGGTGGTCAGCGAGCCGATCCCGACGAAGGCCAGCGTCGTGGCCGAGGTGACGGCCCGCAGCTCGCGGACCCGCCACAGGGCCGCGAGCCCCGCGCCCAGCCCGGCCCGGGCCGGCCCGGGGAGCGGGCCCGAGCCCGGCCCCCCGTACGGGAGGGTCGCGGCCAGGGCCGCCGCCGCGCCGCCCGACGCCGCCAGGAGGGCCATCGCCGGTCCGGCCGAGCCGAGGGCGGTCACCACGCCGACGGCCGCCGGCGCCGTGACCGCGGCCGCGTTGTAGGTGGAGGCGTCCCAGGAATACGCCCGGTCGCGGGCCGTCCCGGCCGCGACCAGCCCCGAGACCAGGCTCGACAGCCCGCCGGTGACCATCGGGCCGCAGGTGCCGCCGAGTACGGCCACCGCGAGCACCACCGGCATCGGGACCCGCCCCAGCAGCACCGCCAGGGCCGCCACGGCCGCGGTGAACCCCGCCAGCGCGCCGGAGTAGAGCAGCCGCGGCCGTCCGGTCCGGGCCGCGAGGACCCCGGCGAGCGGGGCGGCCAGCACGTGCGGGGCCAGCCAGGCCGTCAGGACGAACGCCCCGTACGAGGCGCTCCCGGTGCGCTCCAGGGCGAGCAGCACCACGGCCATGCCCATGCCCTCCGAGGCGAAGCGCGCAGCCAGCGCCGCCGCCAGGTACCGCCCGAACCCGCCCATTCCGGCCCCCCCCCTGCACGATGTAACGTGATAGGCAAGCAAGACGTTACTTGATGTGGGTGTACGGGGAAAGGATGCGGCCATGACGGAGTCCGGAGGGGGCTTTCCGGCGGCCCGGCGGCTGGTCGACATCGCCGACGCGGTCCGCGCCGCCCCGGACCTCGCGCGCGCGGACCTCGCCCGGCTCCTCGCCGCGCACGGGGAGCGCCCGGCCGACCTGACCGAGGAGCGGTTCCCGGAGTCGGCCGCCGCCGAACTGCGCGCGGCGGCCCGGCGGATGGCGGAGGTCCTCGCGGAGACGGACGAGGACCGCGTCGCGGGGGCGCTGAACGGGCTCTTCGAGGAGTGCGGCGCCCGGCCGCGGCTCACC
Source organism: Streptomyces sp. NPDC048461 (assembly GCF_055587105.1). Lineage (NCBI taxonomy): Bacteria > Bacillati > Actinomycetota > Actinomycetes > Kitasatosporales > Streptomycetaceae > Streptomyces > Streptomyces sp. NPDC048461. Next base: position 183,909 of record NZ_JBVJGW010000015.1, read on the forward strand.
CGGCACGACGGCCACCACTGGCACCTGCACGTCGACCGGGGGGAGGAGGCCGGCTGGGGGGACTGGTTCCTGGCGTCGGGGGCCCTGGTCCTGGCGCAGCTGCTCGGCGAGTACGGCCGCGTCACCTGGGGCGCGTGCGCGGCCGGGGGGTGCGGGCGGTTCTTCCTGGGCCCGGGGCCGGGCAGCGCGCGCCGCTACTGCTCGACGACGTGCGCCACCCGGGTCCGGGTCGCCGCGCACCGCCGCCGCAGGCGCGAGGGCTCCGCGGGGGTGGAACGTCCCGCGGGCCGGGCCGGTGCGGAACGCTGAACCGGGGTCGCGCCGGGCCGACGTACGGGGGCGGGGCGCATCGTACGGGGGCGGCGGAGCCCGCCGGGGCCGGGGCGCCGCCGACGGCTCGCCGGCGCTCACGGGGGAGCGGCCGCTTCCCGGGGCTCCGGGTTTCCCGGGCCCCCGGGGGTCCAACCGGGCCCGGCGGGGCCGCAACGGACCCCGGGGCTGCCCTGGGCCGTCCTGCGCCGCCCCCGGGCCCGTGCGGCGGCCGTTCCCGCGGGCGGGCGGGTCAGCCCGCCTCGCGCACCTGCGCCGCCGTCGGAGCGGTGCCGCCGAGGTGGGCCGGGAGCCACCAGGAGTCCGAGGCGTCCTTCGGCTGGGCCGGGTAGGCGCGCTGCGCGGCCTCCAGCAGCTCCTGCACCCGGTCGCGCACCCGGCGCGTGATCGCCCCGGCGTACTGGTCGGCGGGAGCGTCCATCGGCTCGCCCACCCGCATCGTCACGGGCACGTGGCTGCGCTTGAGGTTCTTGGGCCGGCCCTTGGTCCACAGCCGCTGGGTGCCCCACAGCGCCACCGGGATCAGCGGGACGCCGGCCTCCTGCGCCATGCGCGCCGCACCCGACTTGAAGCTCTTGAGCGTGAAGGACTCGGAGATCGTGGCCTCCGGGAACACCCCGATGATCTCGCCCGAACGCAGCGAGTCCAGGGCGTGCGCGTAGGCGGTCTCACCCTGCTTGCGGTCCACCGGGATGTGCTTCATCGCGCGCATCAGCGGGCCGGACACCTTGTGCCGGAACACCGACTCCTTCGCCATGAAGCGGACCAGGCGCTTCTGCGGCCGTGCCGTCAGGCCGGCGAAGATGAAGTCGAGGTAGCCGATGTGGTTCGACACGAGCACCGCCCCGCCCGTACGCGGGATGTTCTCGGTGCCCTTCATGTCGATGCGGATGTCGAGCGCGCGGAACAGTCCGTGCGCCGCGCCGATCACCGGAGGGTAGACGAACTCAGCCATGGTGCGGAGACCCCGCTTTCTGCCTGGGGAAGTGCTCCCGGCCGGAAGTTACGGCAGCGTAGGTACGCGGCCATGGGGATCGTGCCCCAAACGCGGGCTGCTGACCAGCCCAGAGCCTCGTACCTGGGGAGATTCTCGTCACGCCGGGAATGTGGCGGGTCGGCCGGGCGCTGCGATCATCGGACGAACGTGCGCCGACGGCGTACGCGGACACGGACGGCGACGGGAGCGCGGGGTGCTCGCACACGAGGACGGCGGGGTGCCCACGGGCGGGCCCGCCCGGAGTGCCGGGGTGCCCGCGGGCCCGCCCGCCCGGGTCCGGCTGGGCGCGGCCGAGCTGGGCGCGCCGCCGGGGGAGCGGGCCAGTCTGGTGCAGTTCTCCAGCGCCTTCTGCCAGCCCTGCCGGGCCACCCGCAGGATCCTCGCCGCGGTCGCGGAGATGGTCCCGGGGGTCGCCCACATCGAGATCGACGCCGAGGAGCGCCTCGACCTGGTCCGGGCCCTCGGCATCGAGAAGACCCCGACCGTGCTGGTCCTGGACGCGGCGGGGACGGTCGTCCGGCGCGCGGCCGGGATGCCCCGCAAGGCCGACGTGATCGCCGCGCTCGGCGCCGCGGTCGCGTGACGGACGCGCCGGTGCGCGCGCCCGCACGCAGCGTGACGCGCCCGACATCTGACCGATCCCGCTTGACTGTGTACACGGGAGATCGCCACGCTGGTGGGATGCGGTATGAACTCCTGCTCTTCGGACGGGTCCACGTGGACCTGGTCCGCCACGCAAGCGCGCGCTGTCCGGGCCGCTGAGCACCTCCGGCCCCGACGCCAGACCAGCGCCCGCCCCGCCCGTGGCAGAAGGAAAAAGGAAGAGACCCGATGACCGCGCCCATCGCTCCCACCGCCCCCACGGTCCCGTCGCCCCGAACCGGCACGGGCCTGCCCGGCTCGCCCGACCTGCTGCGCTCCGTGTTCCGGCAGCACGCGGCCGGCGTCGCCGTGATCACCGCCCAGGACGGCGGGCGGCCCGTCGGGTTCACCGCCACCTCGCTCAACTCCGTCTCGGCCGATCCGCCGCTGCTCTCGTTCACGATCGGCACGGGTGCCTCCAGCTGGCCCGCCGTCCGCGACAGCGAGTACCTCGGCGTCCACATACTGGGCGAACACCAGAGTGACCTGGCCGGACTGTTCGCCCGTAGCGGAGCCGACCGTTTCGGTCCGGAGACGGGCTGGGCGCAGGGGCCGCACGGGGTTCCGGTGCTGGACGGGGTACTGGCGTGGCTGGTGTGCCGGGTGGTGTCGCGGGTACCCGCAGGGGCGCACCGGGTGATCATCGCGGAGGCCGTCGCCGGCGACCCGGCCGGGGAAGGGCGCCCGTTGCTCTACCACCAGGGACGCTTCAACGCGTTGCGCGACTGAATCGTCCCTGTTGGGGCGGGTCGGTCGGCGTTGGCCAGATCACAGTTCACCGGCCTTGCGACTTGTGGGCACCCACGGTGTACTGACGAGTAACATTCCCTTCGGAGCGCGGGCCGCCCCGACCGGGATCCGCCCGGCAAGGCGCCTATGCTGCCTGCACAAGGCGGTACCAGAAAAGACGATGCGGTAGGAGAGCCGGCGTGAGCCTGAGGATCGTTGTCTGTGTGAAGTACGTGCCCGACGCCACCGGCGACCGGCAGTTCACCGAGGACTTGACCGTCAACCGTGACGACGTCGACGGCCTGCTGTCGGAGCTCGACGAGTACGCCGTCGAGCAGGCGCTGCAGATCGCCGACGAGGCCGACGATGCCGAGATCACCGTTCTGACGGTGGGCCCCGAGGACGCCAAGGACGCGCTGCGCAAGGCGCTGTCGATGGGCGCCGACAAGGCCATCCACGTCGAGGACGACGACCTGCACGGCACCGACGTCATGGGCACCTCGCTGGTGCTCGCCAAGGCGATCGAGAAGGCCGGCTACGACCTGGTCATCACGGGCATGGCCTCGACCGACGGCACCATGGGCGTCCTCCCGGCGATCCTGGCCGAGCGCCTGGGCGTCCCGCAGGTCACCCTGCTCTCCGAGGTCAAGGTCGAGGACGGCACCGTGACCGGCCGCCGCGACGGCGACACCGCGAGCGAGACCCTGGAGGCCTCCCTCCCCGCGCTCGTCTCGGTGACGGACCAGTCGGGCGAGGCCCGCTACCCGTCCTTCAAGGGCATCATGGCCGCCAAGAAGAAGCCGGTCGAGTCCTGGGACCTGGAGGAGCTGGAGATCGAGGCCGACGAGGTCGGCCTGGAGGGCTCCTGGACCGCGGTCGACTCCGCGGCGCAGCGCCCGGCCCGTACCGCCGGCACGATCGTCAAGGACGAGGGCGAGGGCGGCAAGCAGCTGGCCGGCTTCCTTGTGGAGCAGAAGTTCATCTAAGGCCCAGCCTGGCCGGCCGGAACCCCTTCGGGACGCTCCGGCCACCCCCTCTTAGCCCCCAGACACTTCGCAACCGCAGGAGAGCAGTCCCATGGCTGAAGTTCTCGTCTACGTCGACCACGTGGACGGTGCCGTCCGCAAGCCCACCCTCGAGCTCCTGACGCTGGCCCGCCGCCTCGGCGAGCCCGTCGCCGTGGCCCTGGGCGCCGGCGCGGACGCCACCGCCGCCGTGCTCGCCGAGCACGGCGCGGTCAAGGTCCTCACCGCCGACGCCCCCGAGTTCACCGAGTACCTCGTCGTACCGAAGGTGGACGCGCTCCAGGCCGCGTACGACGCCGTATCCCCGGTCGCCGTGCTCGTCCCGTCCTCCGCCGAGGGCAAGGAGATCGCCGCCCGCCTCGCCGTGCGCATCGGCTCCGGCATCATCACCGACGCCGTGGACCTGGAGGCCGGCGACAACGGCCCGGTCGCCACGCAGGCCGCCTTCGCCGCGTCGTTCACCACCAAGTCCCGCGTGTCCAAGGGCACCCCGGTCATCACCGTGAAGCCGAACTCGGCCCCGGTCGAGGCCGCCCCCGCCGCCGGCGCCGTCGAGGCGCTCGCCGTCACCTTCGGCGCCCTGGCCACCGGCACCAAGGTCACCGCCCGCACCCCGCGCGAGTCCACCGGCCGCCCGGAGCTGACCGAGGCCGCGATCGTGGTCTCCGGCGGCCGCGGCGTCAACGGTGCCGAGAACTTCGGCATCATCGAGGCCCTCGCGGACTCCCTCGGTGCCGCGGTCGGCGCCTCGCGCGCCGCCGTCGACGCCGGCTGGTACCCGCACTCCAACCAGGTGGGCCAGACCGGCAAGTCGGTCTCCCCGCAGCTGTACATCGCCTCCGGCATCTCCGGCGCGATCCAGCACCGGGCCGGCATGCAGACCTCGAAGACCATCGTGGCCGTCAACAAGGACGCCGAGGCCCCGATCTTCGACCTGGTCGACTACGGCGTGGTCGGCGACCTCTTCGCGGTCGTCCCGCAGCTGACCGAAGAGATCCAGGCTCGCAAGGGCTGACCTGCGGCTCTCTTCTCCGCTCCACTTCTCCGGGGCCGTGTGGTGATTCTCACCGCGCGGCCCCGAGTCGTTTGTCCAGGACGGCCGGGGGACCATTGACGGGGCGGAACCCCGTGACTAAATTCTGCTATGCGGATCTAAGATTCCGTGAAGCGGAAAAGAGGAGAGTGCACGATGGGTCAGCAGGAGAAGGTGGCGACGAGCCTCGCAGGCGCGGTCAGCGAGGGCATCAGCGCTTCCCTCGCGCCGGTGGACGCGGAACTCGCGCGCCACTACCCGGGCGACCCCGGCACCCGCCAGCCCATCCACACGGTCTACGTCCCCGGTGACGTCTTCGCCGCCGACACCATCCGCTCCTGGGGCGACCAGGCCCTCGCCGCCCTGGACGAGCACGCGCCGGACGCCGCCACCTTCGCCAAGGTCCTCGGCATCCCGGACGACCTGGCCGTACCGGTCTACGACCGCGTCCGCGCCAAGCTCCGGCGCGAGCCGATCGAGGACCTCCGCGTCGACTTCGAGGACGGCTTCGGCGTCCGTTCCGACGAGGAGGAGGACCAGGCCGCGGCCCGCGCCGCCCGCCTGGTCTCCGAGGCGTTCTCCAACGGCACCAACGCCCCGTACATGGGCGTCCGCATGAAGTGCATGGAGTCCAACGTCCGCGACCGCGGCATCCGGACCACCGACATCTTCCTCTCCGGTCTCCTCGCGAACGGCGGCCTCCCCGACGGACTCGTCCTGACCCTCCCGAAGGTCACGTACGCCGAGCAGGTCAGCGCCTTCGTCAAGCTGCTGGAGGCCTTCGAGTCCGCCCGCGGCCTGCGTCCGGGCCGGATCGGATTCGAGATCCAGATCGAGACCAGCCAGTCCATCGTGGCCTCCGACGGCACCGCCACCGTCGCCCGCATGATCGAGGCCGCCAAGGGACGGGCCACCGGCCTGCACTACGGCACCTTCGACTACAGCGCCTGTGTCGGGGTCTCCGCCGCCTACCAGTCGAGCGACCACCCCGCCGCCGACCACGCGAAGGCGATCATGCAGGTCGCGGCCGCCGGCACCGGCGTACGGGTCTCCGACGGTTCGACGAACGTCCTGCCGATCGGCACCACCGAGCACGTCCACGAGGCGTGGAAGCTGCACTACGGCCTCACCCGGCGCGCCCTGGCCCGCGCGTACTACCAGGGCTGGGACATGCACCCCGCGCACCTGCCGACCCGCTACGCGGCCGTCTTCACCTTCTACCGCGAGGGCCTCGACACCGCCGCCGCGCGCCTGAAGGCGTACGTCGCCAAGATCGAGGGCGACGTGATGGACGAGCCCGCCACCGCCAAGGCCCTGGCCGGCTACCTGGTCCGCGGTCTCGACTGCGGCGCCGTCGGCGCCGATGAGGTCACCGCCCTGACCGGCCTCACCCGCGCGGAGCTCGACGCCTTCGCGATCCCGCGCCGCTCGGCCACGCTGTCCGCCGGCAACTGACCGGAGACCGCGGGGCCCGGCCGGACGACCCCGGCCGGGCCCCGCGGTCGTGCACGGGCCGGTTCTCCGGGGCGGGCCGCCCTCGGCGGCTACCCGCGTCCGACGATCCAGCGCCGCAGGACCCCGTCGAGCCCGCCCGCGGCGAGCAGCGAGCCGTCCGGGGAGAACGCCAGCCCCTGTACGGCCGGACCGCCGCCCCCGAGCAGGGGGCCGCCCACGGAGGCGCCCGTCGCCGGGTCCCACAGCCGTACCCGCCCGTCCGCCCCGGCCGTCGCGAGCAGCGAGCCGTCGGGTGCGAAGACCACCTCGTACGCGTCGCTCCTGTGCGCGAAGACCGGATCCCCCAGCGGCTCCCCGGTCCGGGGGTCCCAGCGCCGTACGGTTCCGTCGGCCCCCGCGGTGGCGAGCGTCCGGCCGTCCGGGGCGAAGGCGACCGCCCAGACCGTCCCCGACTCGGCGCGCAGCAGCCGGCCGTGCGCCCGCCGCTGCCGCGGGAGGTCCCACAGCCACACCAGCTGGTCCGCGCCCCCGCTGGCGAGCAGCGTCCCGTCGGGGGAGAACGCCAGGGCGACGACCTCGTTGTGGTGGCCGGTCAGCGGGCCGCCCAGGGCCCCGCCGGCCGCCGGATCCCACAGCCGTACGGTGGCGTCCGCGCCGGCCGTGGCCAGCAGCCGCCCGTCCGGGGCGTACGCGGCCCGCTTCACGGCCCCCCGGTGCCCGGCCAGGGTGGTCCGCGCGCTGCCGTCGGCCACGTCCCACAGGGTGATCCCGCGCCCGCCGCGCGCCGTGGACAGCGTCCTGCCGTCCGGTGAGAACGCCAGCGCCCAGGCGGCCGCGGTCAGCCGGGCGCGGCCCTGCCGGGTCACCGGGTCCCACAGGTGGGCCGCCTCGGCGCCGCTGGTGGTGGCGAGCACCGACCCGTCGGGGGAGAACGCCACCCGGAACAGCGGGGCGCCCACGTCGAGCGGCGGGAGCTGCACGCCGCCGTCGTGCCGCGCCTCCTCGAAGGCCCGGGCGGCGAGGGACCGCGGGGCGGCGGCCCCCCGGCCGCGGTCCGCGCCGGCCGCGGCGTCCCGGACCCGCGGTGTCCCGCCGTCCGGGGCCGCGGGCAGGGTGCCGCCCCCGGCCGGGCGGTCGGGCCCGGGGTACGCCGCTGCCGGGCGGAGCGTGTGCACCAGGGGCACCGGTGCCGGCAGACGGCCGGGCGCGGGGGCCGGGGGAGCGGGCGGTGCGTCGCGGGGCGCCGGCGCGGGTTCCGCGACGCCGTCCGGCGCTCCGCGGGTGGCCGGCGGGACACCGGGGCGGGGCGGCCCGGTGGGCTGGAGGGCGGCGAGCGCCTGCCAGCGGGTCCGCCAGGGCGCGAGGGCGGGCGCGCCGTGCGGGGGGACGGGGACCTCGCGGCCGTACTCGTCGTACGCGTAGAGCATCCGCACCAGCGCCATCAGGGTGTCGAAGCCCGGCAGCCGCTTGCCGCGGAAGACGTCGCTCTGCGTGGCCACCGGCAGCCGCAGGCCGCCGCCCGTCCGCGCCGCCCGCGCGGCGAGGTCGCGGTACGAGCGGCTGCCGCGCGCGTGGCGCAGTCCCCGCAGGTCGGCGGCGAAGGCGGCCAGGCCCTGCTCGAAGCTGCCGTACGGCTCCATCCGGCGCCCGTCCCTCCCCGGTCGACTGCCGCCCACGCTAAAGCCGTTCGCCGGCCCCCGGGGCCCGAACCGGGGAGAACGGCTCCGGACGTTTCCGAACGGGCCCGTACGGCACGGGGTGTTCGCGCCCGTACGGTCCGACCGGGGCTCCGTCCGGGCCGGTTCGGCGGTGATCGGCTTCGATCCGGTCCGTTCGGTCCGTGGGGTCCCGAGCCCGACGGGGGGCTGGAATCGGAACATGACCCCCTCACCGTCGCCGCGGACCGATCCGCCGTTCCTCACGCTGCACACCGCCGTCGTCCTGCTCGCCGCCCTGCTCGCCGGGCTCGTCGCGGGCGGCCTGAGCTTCCTCGGCGGTACGCCTCCCGCCCTGGCGGTGCTGGCCGGGCTGACCGCCGCCGGCGCGGCCGTGCCCGTACTGCGCGGGCTGATCCGGTGAGGGGGCGGGGCGCGGCCGGCCGGCCGGCGTCTGGGCGTCAGCCGGCGGGCGGGATCTCGCCCGACCCGCGGGGCACGAGGCGCGTCGGGAGTTCGAGCCGGACCGGGGGCAGGTGCGCGCCCGCCAGGCGCTGGAAGAGGCGGTCGGTGGCCACCCGGCCCAGGGCCGCCGCGTCCTGCGCGACCACCGTGATGCCGGGGCGCAGCAGGTCGGCGAGCTCGAAGTCGTCGAACCCGACGAGCGCGACCGGGCCGGCCTCGGCGGCCAGCACCCGTACGAGCGTCACCGTCACCCGGTTGTTCCCGGCGAAGAAGGCGGTCACCGGTGCGGGCCCGGCCAGCATCCCGGCCGCGGTGGCCGACACCCGGGCCGGGGTGGTGGAGCCGAGCGACACCCATGACGCGGCCACGGGCAGTCCCGCGGCCTCCATGGCGGCACGGTAGCCGCGCACGCGCTCGGTGGCGGTGTGGATGTGCGGGTGGTCGCCGACGAAGCCGATGCGGCGGTGTCCCGCGGCGATCAGGTGGGCGACCCCGTCCCGGGCGCCGCCGAAGTTGTCGGAGAGCACCACGTCCGCGTCGATCCGGCCCGCCGGGCGGTCCACGAACACCGTGGCCACGCCCGCGCGCATCTCGGGTTCGAGGTAGCGGTGGTCGTCCCCGGCCGGGATCACGATCAGCCCGTCCACCCGGCGGGCGCACAGCGCGAGCGCCAACTCCCGCTCCCGGTCCGGGTCCTCGGCGCTGGACCCGTTGATGAGCAGGGCGCCGTGCGCGCGGGCCACCTCCTCCACCGCCCGGTTCAGGGGACCGTAGAACGGGTCGGCCAGGTCCTCCAGGACCAGGCCCACGGTCGCGGTCCGGCCCTTGCGCAGCACGCGCGCGCTGTCGTTCCGGCGGAACCCGAGGGCCTCGATGGCCTCGTGGACCCGCTTCTCCGTGTCCGGGGTGACCCCGGCCTCCCCGTTGACCACGCGGGACACCGTCTTCAGGCCCACCCCCGCCCGGGCCGCCACGTCCTTCATGGTCGGCCGGTTGCCGTAGCGGGGCTCGGACGGGCGGCGGCTGTGGGACACGGTGGGGAAACCTCCGGAGGTATCGGGCAGGGCTGTGACCTTGAGGATAAGCACTCGGCCGAGAGCGAGGTTTCCGTGGCAGGGTGGTGCGGGCAAGCCACTGGGGGCTCCGGACGAGCCATGGGGAGAGGGGTAGACGTGATTGTCTGGATCAACGGCACCTTCGGCGCCGGAAAGACCAGCACGGCCCGCGAACTGACCGGAATCCTGCCGGACGGCACCCTGTTCGACCCGGAGTTCATCGGGGACGCCCTGCGCGTGCTCCTGCCCCGCAAGCGGCTTGCGGAGGTCTCCGACTACCAGGACCTGCCCAGTTGGCGCCGTCTGGTGGTGGACACCGCCGCGGCGATGCTCGCCGAGCTGGGCGGGGTGCTGGTCGTCCCGATGACACTGCTGAGGCAGGACTACCGGGACGAGATCTTCGGAGGGCTGGCGGCGCGCCGCATTCCGGTGAGACACGTGCTGCTCGCCCCTGCGGAAACGATCCTGCGGCAGCGGATCGCGACGCGGGAGGAGCCGGGCGCCCCCCAGGACGTGGACCTGAGGGTCCGCCAGTGGGCGTACGACCACATTCCGGTCTACCGGCAGGCGCTGGGCTGGCTCACGGCCGACGCCCACGTGCTGGACAACGGCACCCTGAGCGTGCGCGAGACCGCCGAGCGGATCGCCGAGGCCGTCCGCACGGAGGCGGCCCCGGTCTGCGACATCGTCCAGACCCCGGAGCCCACCCGCGAGACGGTGGCCGCCGGGGTCCTGCTCTTCGACGAGCGGGACCGGGTGCTGCTGGTGGACCCGACGTACAAGGCGGGCTGGGAGTTCCCCGGCGGGGTGGTCGAGCCCGGCGAGGCTCCGGCCCGCGCCGGCGTACGGGAGGTCGCCGAGGAACTCGGCCTCGTACTGGACCGGTTGCCGGGGCTGCTCGTCGTCGACTGGGAGTCCCCGCGGCCGCCGGGGTACGGCGGGCTGCGCCTGCTCTTCGACGGCGGCCGGATCGGGGCCGGGGACGCGGCCCGGCTCCGGCTGCCCGGACCCGAGCTGCGGGCCTGGCGCTTCGTCACGGAGGAGGAGGCAGCAGACATGCTCCCGCCGTACCGCCACGAACGGCTGCGCTGGGCGCTGCGCGCCCGCGAGCGCGGCAGGCCCCTCTACCTGGAGGCGGGCGTCCCGGTCGGCTGAGCCGCGGTGCATCCGGCCGGCCGGGCCGTGGTGCGGCCGGCCCGGGGCCCGGATCCCCGCCGCGCGCGGTCAGCCCGCCGGGGTGCCGGCAGCGGCCCGGGCGAGCGCCGCCGCGGTGTCCACCGTGAGGGGGTCCCCGTGGCCGAAGCAGGCCGTCGACGGGGCGAGCGCGGCGAGCCGGCGGAAGGAGCCGACGGCCCGGGCCCGGTCCACGTTGAACACCCCGAGCATCAACGGGCCGACGGCTGCGACGCAGTCCCCGGTGAACAGCACGCCGTGGCGCGGCAGGTGCACGCCGATGCTGCCGTCGGTGTGGCCGGGGGCGTGCACGACGTACGCCCCGTCCCCGAAGCCCAGCTCGTCGCCGTCCTCCAGCTCTCCGTCCACGGCGGTGGGCGGGGCCTCGGGAACGGTCAACCCGTGGGCGTACAGGTCGACCTCCCAGTCCAGCAGCACCGGTTCGGGCACGGGCAGCTCGCCGCGGATCACCGGCGCGTCCAGGCGGTGGGCGAGCACCCGGGCGCCCCAGCGGGCGGCGAGTTCACCGGCGGCCCCGACGTGGTCCCGGTGGCAGTGGGTGAGGACGATGCGCTCCAGCCGCTCGGGCGAGAGCCCGAGGGAGCGTACGGCCGCCTCGATCGGTGCGGCCGACCGGCGGTTGCCCGCGTCGATCAGGGTGAGGGCGCCGCCGTCCTGCCAGAGGTAGGCCTGGCCGATCGGGAAGCGGAGCATGTGGAGCCGGTTCGGGAGCACCTCGACGAGATCCATGTCCATGCGTCGAACGTACGCATCCCGGCGCGCCCGGGGCCACGGGACTTCGCCAGGAGCGGAGTACGCCCAGGGCGCAGTGCGCTCCGGGCGAACGGACGGGCGCGGGGAGCGGACGGGCGCGGGGAACGGACCGGCCGGGGAACGGACCGGCCCCGGCTGCCCCGGCGCGCCCCGTCGGCTCCGGCGGGACCACCGGGGCAGCGGGGGGTCACACGCGCTTGGACTCGGCGTAGTTGACGAGGAACAGGGCCTCCGCCACCGACAGGCGCTCCAGCTCCTGCGGTGACACGCTCTCGTTGACGGCGTGGATCTGCGCCTCGGGCTCGCTCAGCCCGATCAGCAGCATCTCGGCCTCCGGGTAGAGCGACGTCAGCGTGTTGCACAGCGGGATCGATCCGCCCATGCCGCTGACCTGCATCTCCTGATCGGGGTACGCGACCCGCATGGCCGCCGCCATCGACGCGTACGCCGGGCTGGTGGTGTCCGCCTGGAACGGCTGCCCCTGACCCACGACCTCGAGCTCCAGCCGTGCCTGCCACGGGGTGTGCGCCACGAGGTGCGCCTCCAGCAGCTTGATCGCCTCCGGGGTGTCCACGCCCGGCGGCACGCGCAGGCTGATCAGCGCGCCCGCGCTCGCGTGCACCGACGGCGTCGCGCCCACCACCGGCGGGCAGTCGATGCCCAGCACGGTGACCGCCGGGCGCGCCCACAGGCGGTCCGCGATCGTGCCCTCGCCGATGAGACCGACCCCGTCCAGGACCCGCGCGTCGGCGCGGAAGTCCTCCTCCGGGTACTGCAGGCCCTCCCAGACCGCGTCCGAGGCCAGGCCGTCCACCGTGGTCGAACCGTCGGCGGCGCGCAGCGAGTCGAGCAGCCGGATCAGGGCGGCCAGCGCGTCGGGGGCGGCGCCGCCGAACATGCCGGAGTGCAGGTTGCCGCCCAGCGTGTCGATCTTCACCTTGATCAGGGTCATCCCGCGCAGGGTGGCCGTCACGGTCGGCAGGCCGAGCCGGAAGTTGCCCGCGTCGCCGATGACGATGGTGTCGGCGGTCAGCAGCTCCGGGTGCGCCTCGGCGTACTGCTGGAGGCCGCCGGTGCCCTGCTCCTCCGAGCCCTCGACGATGACCTTCACGGCCACCGGCACGCCGCCGTTGGCCTTCAGCGCGCGCAGCGCGAGCAGGTGCATGATGAACCCGCCCTTGCAGTCGGCGGAGCCACGCCCGTACCAGCGGCCGTCGCGCTCGGTCAGCTCGAAGGCCGGGGAGATCCAGGCGGCGTCGTCCAGCGGCGGCTGCACGTCGTAGTGCGCGTACAGCAGGACGGTCGGGGCGCCCTCGGGGCCGGGCAGGAAGCCGTACACCGACTGGGTGCCGTCGGGGGTGTCGAGCAGCGCCACGTCCTGGAAGCCCTCGACGCGCAGGGCGTCGGCCACCCAGTTCGCGGCGGCCTCGCTCTCGCTCTTGGGGAACTGTGCCCAGTCCGCCACCGACTGGAAGGCCACCAGCTCGGTCAGCTCCTGCTTGGCGCGGGGCATCAGCGAGGCGATGGTCTCGGCGATCGGATTCTGGGACATGGGCACGCTCCTCGTGGGTGCGACGTTGTTCTCCGTGTGCGCCGCCCGCATCCGCGTGGTGTGCGTATGCCGGGTACGGCGAAAGACAGTCCCGATCCTCGCACAGCAGGGCGAGGCCGAGTCTCGCCGTAGGATTTCCCCGGCATCGGAGCAACCGGGTGATCAGGAGCAGCAGCACATCGTGAGCAGCGACGACGTACGCGACGCAGACGCAGACGCAGACGCAGGTGCAGGAGAGGTCGCGCGGGAGGCGGGCGACGAGGTGGCCGGGGACAGTGGGGAGACCGGCGAGGTGTGGGACGTGGTCGTGGTCGGCGCGGGACCGGCCGGTTCGTCGGCCGCTTACGCGGCGGCGACGGCGGGGCGGCGCGTCCTGCTGCTGGAGAAGGCGGAACTGCCCCGCTACAAGACCTGTGGCGGCGGCATCATCGGACCGTCCCGCGACGCCCTGCCGCCGGGCTTCGTCCTTCCCCTCAAGGACCGCATCCACGCGGTCACCTTCTCGATGAACGGGAAGCTGGCCCGGACGCGACGGTCGAAGCAGATGCTCTTCGGCCTCATCAACCGGCCGGAGTTCGACGCCGGCCTGGTCGCCGAGGCGGAGAAGGCGGGGGCGACCGTCCGCACGGGGACCGCCGTGTCCCGGGTCGAGCAGCACGGGACGGCGGTGCCCGACCGGCGCACCGTCGCCGTGGTGCTCGCCGACGGGGAGACCGTGCTGGCGCGGGCCGTGGTCGGCGCCGACGGCAGCGCGAGCCGGATCGGCGCGCACGTCGGCGTCGAGATGGGCCAGGTGGACCTCGGCCTGGAGGCGGAGATCCCCGTCCCCGACTCCGTGGCGGAGGACTGGAAGGGGCGGGTCCTGATCGACTGGGGTCCGCTGCCGGGCAGTTACGGCTGGGTCTTCCCCAAGGGCGACACCCTGACCGTCGGCGTCATCTCGGCGAAGGGCGAGGGCGCGGCGACCAAGCGGTACCTGGACGACTTCATCGCGCGGCTCGGCCTGGCCGGCTTCGAACCGGCCGTCTCCTCCGGGCACCTCACCCGCTGCCGCACCCCCGAATCGCCGCTGTCGCGGGGCCGGGTGCTGGTGGCGGGCGACGCGGCCGGTCTGCTGGAGCCGTGGACGCGCGAGGGCATCTCGTTCGCGCTGCGGTCGGGGCGGCTGGCGGGGGAGTGGGCGGTCAAGATCTCCGAGTCGCAGGACGCCGTGGACGCGCGCCGCCAGGCGCTGAACTACGCCTTCGCGGTGAAGGCCGGGCTGGGCGTGGAGATGGAGATCGGGAAGCGGATGCTGACGCTCTTCGAGTCCCGGCCGGGGCTGCTGCACGCGGCGATCACCGGTCTGCGCCCGGCGTGGCGGGCGTTCGCGCGGATCACCCGGGGTTCGACGACCCTGGCCGACCTCGTACGGACGTCTCCGCTGGCCCGCAAGGGCCTGCACGCGCTGGACGCGCGCCAGGCGGCCCGGAAGCCGGGCGGTGGCCGCGGCTAGACGGCGTGTACGGGCGGGGCGGGCGGGGTGCCGGGCGGGGGACGGGAGTGGGGACGGGGGTTGCGGGGCCGGGATTGGGTTTCGGCCCGGAGCCCCCTCCCTGGCCCAGGAGGCGGGGCCCGTCCCGCGCTCGGTAGGCGAGCCCCGGCCCTCGCCCGGAGACCCGCCCCCGGGTCCCGCACCCGGGGGTCCCGTTACCCAGGGGTCCCGTACCCGCGCCCGGGAGGCGGGCCCCGCTCCGGGTCAGCGGGACATCGTGATCCGGAAGACCGGGTGGTCGCCCGCGGTGGCCCGGAGTTCCGCGTCGGTGGACTTGGCCGTGACGCCCTGGAAGAACCGGCCCACCTCCCAGCCCCACTTCTCCAGGTAGGCGCGCAGGACGGCGGCCCGCTGCACGGGGTCGGTGACCTCGGTGACCGTGAAGCTCCGCACCCTGCGCCCCACGCGGAGCTCACCGCCGCCGGCCGCTCGCATGTTGCGCACCCACTGGGAGTGGCCGCGGGCCGAAACCAGGTACTGGGCGCCCTCGTACGTGTGCGGGTTCACCGGAATCCGCTGCATCCGGCCGGAGTTCCGGCCGCGGACGGAGAGCTCGGCGGTTCCGGCCAGGCTGATGCCGAACCGGGCGAGCTTCCCGAAGAGCGCGTTGAAGCGGGTGGCGAGCGGGCCGGCCTGGACGTAGTACGGGGTGGGCGCGTTCACGATGACCTCCGGGGCCGATGCGGCAATGCGAGAGCAGTGCTCTCGTTTGACATCAGTGTGCACGGATCGCCGGACCAAAGCAAGAGCAGTGCTCTCAAATCGGAGCGACGCTCATCTTTGTGTCCAGTGATCCCCTTCTTGAGCGGCGCTCCGCCTTCCTGGCACACTGACGCCCATGAACACCGTGCGTGGAGCCAGGGAACGAGCTCGTATCGAGGTCACCGCCGCCATCAAGGACGAGGCGCGCCGCATGCTCGCGGCCGAAGGCGCCGCCAAGCTCTCGTTGCGCGCCGTCGCCCGCGAGCTGGGCATGGTCTCCTCCGCCCTCTACCGCTACTTTCCCAGCCGCGACGACCTGCTCACCGCGCTGATCATCGACGCGTACGACAGCCTCGGCGCCGCCGCCGAGGAGGCGGACGCCCGCGCCCTCGCCGCCGGGTCCCCGCCTCGCGCCCGGTGGGTCGCCATCTGCGGGGCCGTCCGCGTCTGGGCGCTCGCACACCCGCACGAGTACGCGCTCATCTACGGCTCCCCCGTTCCCGGCTACAGCGCGCCCGTGGACACCGTCGGCCCCGCCTCCCGGGTCGCCAACGCCTTCATCGCGGTCCTGCGCGCCGCCCACGGCGGCCGGGGCCTCGCCCTTCCGCCCCTGCCGGCCGCCCTGCGCCCCGAAGCGGCCCGGATGACCGCGGACTTCGCCGACGGCCTGCCACCGGAGGTCACGGCCGCGCTGGTGGCCGCCTGGGCGCAGCTGGTCGGCCTCGTCTCCTTCGAGCTGTTCGGCCAGTTCAACCGGGTGGTCGAGGACCGGGACGCCTTCTTCGCGCACGCCGCGGACCAACTGGCGCACGGGGTCGGGCTGACCGCCGTATGACAGGACGGTGCGGGCGGCCCCCGTGGTCGACCTGATGGAGATTCACATGATGAGGCGACAGATCGCTCTTCTGTTCCTCATACGAATGCGGGCCGTTCAGCCTTGAACGAAGGTCCGTCCGTCTAGTGTTCCTCGGGTCGCCCCCTTGCCCTCGCCGCCGGAGGAACAGCCATGCCCCGCGCCGTGAAGGCACTCTCCGCCGTGCTCGCCGCCCTCGCACTCACCGTGGCCGCTCCCGCCGTCACCGGGTGCGCGCGCACCGGGGGCCCCGAGCGGCAGGCGGCGGTGGACGCGGGGGATCCGGCGGTGCGGCCCGCCCCGGCCCCCACGGCCCCGCCGACGCCCCGGGTACCGGGCGTGCGGGGCCTGGAGATCGCGGTCCCCGCGTACGTCTGGGCCAACGACCCCATGCTGGCCGACCTCACGGCCACCGGCCCGGCCGCCTCCGTGGTGGTCCTCAACCCGGGCAACGGCGACTCTCCGTTCGACGCCCCCTGGCTGGCCCGCGCCGACGCCCTGCGCGGCGGCACCACCACGACCGGCGAGCGGACGAAGGTGCTCGGCTACGTCCACACCGACCACGGCAACCGCGACCTCGCCGCGGTCAAGGCCTCCGTCGACAACTACCTGAAGACCCCCGACGGCCGGCTCCACGTCGACGGCATCTTCTTCGACGTCGTCAGCCGCGAGTGCGGTCCGGAGAACGCGACCCGCGACCACTACGCGGAGCTCCGCCGCTACGTCCAGGACACCATGCACGCCGTGGACCCGGCCGCCCCGGACCTCGTGGTCAACAACCCCGGCACGGCCATCGCCGACTGCTACCTGGAGCCGGAACGCCGCACCGCGGACGTGTTCGTCACGTACGAGGACACGTACGCGGCGTACAACGCCGGCGGCTGGCTCGGCGGCAACGTCTACAACCACCTCAGCGGTTACCGCGCCGGCACCGAACTCGATCCGAGCGGAACGGCGTTCTGGCACCTGGTCCACGGAGTCCCGGACGCGGCGGCCATGGAGTCCACGCTGCGCACCGCCTTCGACCGCGGCGCCGGCTACGCGTACGCGACCGGCGCCGGAATGCCCAACCCGTGGAACGCGGGCCCGGACTGGAAGTACCGGGCGCAGACCACCTACGCGGCAACCCTCGGCTGACCCCGCGCCGCGGAAATCCCCCGGAGCACTACCGCGCGGCGCGCTCGGCGGCAAAGCACCACCAGTCGGGCGGCGGCGGTACAGCGGGTCCGGCGGAGGGCTGGTCGGGGTGCAGCCCCAGCCGCCACAGCGCGCCGGCGCGGACGCGGACGGTGAACCAGCAGTGCCAGTGGCCGTCGGACCCGATGCCGCAGGACTGGTCGCAGCGCACCTCGTCCGGGGCGAACGGCATCCAGTCGATGCCCCGGTCACGCAGTCAAGCGCGTGCGGCCGCCAACGGGTGGAGGCGTCCGAGGTTTTCGTAGGCCGCGATGGTGATCCAGGCGGTGCTCGTCGTGTCCATGGAGCTCATGATGGCGAGCCGTCGGGCAGCTGTCACGAGGTTTGCGGGCGCAGCCGACCGTTACGGCGTACGGCGTACGGCGATCGCTTCCGCAGCCGACCGCGTGCCGGCCGACCGGGCCGCGCCCGCGAGGTGTCCGAACCCGGCCCGTCAGCGGTAGTCGTCGGGGTGGCCCTGCATCCAGACGTTGATCTTGTCGCGGGTGCCGACCAGCAACGTCTCGTGCTTCTTCAGGTTCTCGAAGGTGCGGTCGTCGCCGAGCTCCGCGTCGAGCTTCGCGATGAGGGCGATCGGCTCGGGGAAGTGCCCGGCCCCCTTCGGATCCGCCTTCATCGCGCGGTCCATGCGGTGGAGCTCTTCGTGGACCCGGCCGAGGAAGTAGGCGCAGTTGCCGGGTGTGCACGAGTCGTTCAGCGTCGCCTGCAGGCCGGCGAAGGCGTCGCGGACCTTCTCGGCCGGAGCGGTGATCCGGTCCGCGGCGCCGCCGCTCGCGGAGGCCTCCGGCCGGCCGGACGTGGACGCGGACGCGGACGCCGACGCCGACGCGGACGGTGACTCCGAGGCCGACGGCGGGCCGGACGGTGAGACCGAGGCAGACGCCGACGCCGACGCCGACGCGCCGGCGCGCGCCGGTTCGGCCGGGTCCGCGCTGCACGAGACGGCCAGGGCCGCCAGCGCGGCGACGAGCACGGCAGTACCGCGCGCAGTGGAAAGGAACATCGAATTACCCCCCGTGATCATTTGAGGACGCCGACCCTACCGAACGCCCTCGTACGACCACCCGTCGCGGGGTAACCCGGGCTACCAGGCCTGGGTGATGAGCGCGGTCCCTCGGGTCGTGCCGACCGACAGCGTGCCCGTGTCGCCGTACACCTCGTGGCGCCAGTCGGTGAACAGCCGAGCCAGGCGCAGAGCGGCCTCGCGACTGCGGGTGTCGTCGGTGAAGGAGGAGCGGAAGGTGATCCGTGCCTCGCCGACGGTGCTCACCTTCCGGACGCGGGTCTCCCGTACAGATCGCTGGGAGACGGTGCCGTCGTCGCCCTTGGTGAGGTGCTGTCCGAGGTACGCCTGGAAGTCCCGGGTCATGTCGAACCAGTCCGCGGGCCCGCAGGGTCCGCCCCCGTTGCCGATCTCCCCGTCGGTCGGCGGACCGGCACCGGCTCCTGTCTCCTGGTCGGTGGGCGGGCCCGCGTATCCGCCCGTCTCCTGGTCGGTCGGCGGGCCCGCGTATCCGCCCGTCTCCTCGTCCGTCGGCGGGCCCGCGTACCCGGTGTTCGGATCGTCGGTCGTCGTGTCGAGGTCGCAGTCGGCGGTCGGTGAGAGGGAGGGCGCGGGCGCGGGCCCGGCCGCCTCTCCCGGTTCCGTACTGCCGCACCCCGCCAGCAGGACGCACAGGAGCCCCGCCACCACACGCCCGGCTGCCGGACCAGTCCTTCCCGCCATGCACGTCCCCCCTCGTTTCCACAGACAAGAGGGGATCCCCACGGCGCCGGTTCCCCCGCTCCGGGACCATCGCCGGACCGGGGCGCGGGTCCGCCGGGGCCTCGCCCCGTCCACACCGAGCCGCGCCTTCGGCGCGTCCATCCGAGGGGGAGGCCCGGTGCGCCGTTCCCGCCCAGCCGCGTGGAGCCGGTACGACGCGGACACTGGGCCGGGACGAGGAAGGCGAGGTGGCCGAGGTGGCGGAGCCGGCGGCGGGCGGATCCGAAGGCGGCGGCTGCGTCGAGGGCGGGGGCTACCGGCAGGAGCTGAAGCGGACCCTGGGTTCCTTCCAGGTGTTCGCCATCTCCTTCGCCTTCATCTCGGTGGCGGTCGGCATCTTCGCCACCTTCGACGAAGTGCTGGTGACCGCGGGGCCGGTCGGGATCTGGCTGTGGCTCGTCGCCGCCGTCGGGCAGACCCTCGTGGCCCTCGTGGTCGCACAGTTCGCCGCCCGCATCCCGCTGAGCGGCTCCTCGTACCAGTGGGCGTCCCGGCTCGGCAGCCCCGGCATCGGCTGGTGGTTCGGCTGGCTCACCTTCTGGTACCTGGCCGTCGCCGTGGTCGCCATCGACAACGCCCTGGCGAGCCAGGCCTTCATGCCGCTGGCCGGCATCGCCGCGGACGAAGGCACCGCGCGCGTGATCACCCTGCTCGTGCTGGCCGTCCAGGCGCTGCTCGCCATCGCCTCGACCCGGCTGGTCGGCTGGATCAACTCGGCGGCGGTCGGACTCGAACTGGCGCTGGTCGTCGTCGTGGCGATCGCGCTCGTCGTCGCGGTCCTGGTCACGGGCGACGGCGCCGCCGGAAATCTCGTGTCCCGCGGGACGGCCGAGGGCGCACCCGGCTACTTCGCGGTCGGCGGTGGCCTCATGCTCGCGATGATCATGGGTCTGGCCACGCTCGTCGGCTTCGACTCCGCCGCCAACCTCGCCGAGGAGGCCAAGGATCCCCGCCGCAGCGTCCCGCGCGCCATCGTCGGATCGGTCGTGGCGGCAGGCGTCCTCGGCATGCTGTTCCTGATCACCCTCACCGTCGCGATCGAGGACATTCCCCGGATCAGCAACGACGCCTCGCCCGTCGCCGCGATCATGCGCGACCGCCTCGGTGCCACCGCCCAGAGGGTGCTGCTGGTCGCCATCTCCTTCGCGTTCTTCGGCGCCGGGCTCGTCGTGATGGTCTCCTGCTCGCGTCTCGTCTACGCGATGTCCCGCGACTCCCGCTTCCCCGCCCACCGCGTGATGCGGCGTGTCAGCCCCCGCACCCGCACCCCCGTCCCCGCGACCCTGCTGATCCTCGTGCTCGGGATCGTCCTGATGGTCGCGCTGCCCGGCTCCGCGCTGCTGGAGCTGATCACCGCCTCGACCATCCTCCCCGCCCTCATCTACGGGGCGACGATCGTCCTCTACCTCGCGGTACGCAGACGGCTCGGCCGGCAGCAGGGGGCGTTCGACCTGGGACGGTTCGAGCTGCCCGTCGCGGTCTGCGCCCTGATCTGGACGCTCGTCGCACTCTTCGTGCTCGTCGCACCGGTCGAGTCCCGCACCTCCGTCGTCATCGTGGCGGGCCTTCTCCTCCTGGGCGCCCTGTTCTTCCTCGCCATGCCCCCCTTCGAGCGCCGCCCCCCGGAAGCAGGCCCCGCGGACGACACGGCCTAGCGGCCGTCGTTCTCCGGGCGTCGGGCGAAGCGCCACAGGACGTGCGTGACGCGGAGCGCGAAGACCGCACCCGCCACGATGCCCCCCGCCCGCGCCAGCCCGCGGTGCGCCGCGGGGGAGAGGGAGAAGGCGGGGGCGGCCCCGTACACCGCGCCGAACGCCAGGGCGGCGGCGAAGCAGGCGCTGAACAGGGCGTAGCCGATCTCGATCGTGATCGCGTCCCGGTCCGCCTGCGTACGCCGCCCCATACGCGCAGTGTCACAGCGTGACCCCGCCGTCACAAGGCTGCCGCCCCGATGCCCCCGGCCCGCCGCCCGCGCGTCCTCCCGTCAGATCCCGGACGCCTGCGCCCACAGTCGCGCCAGCGCCGCGTCCCCCGTCACCCCCGGGCCCGTGAGCGGGAGCCTGTTCCACAGGGCCGCGTAGAGCCAGGCCGCCGTCCCGGACACCTCGCAGTCGGCCGCCCCGTCCACCGCGCCGCGCACCGTACGGGCCGGCTCCGGCGACAGCCGTACGGTCCACACCGCGGCCGTGTCGGTGGCCCGCACCCGCAGCACCCTCGGCTCAGGGGTCCGCACCCGGCTGCGCGGCCGCGCGTGGAAGCCGGTCAGCAGTTCGTCCACCCCGTCCTCCGCGAACTCCGGCTCCACCGTCGCGTACGCGAGCCCGAGCGCCGACTCCGCGTCCATCCGGTGCACGGCGGTCTCGTGGGCCTGGCGCCGCGCCCAGAAGGCCAGCGGCGACGGCGCGGCCGTCGGCAGGAACGTCCAGCACTGCACGTCGGCCGGGGCCCCGGCGAGCGTCCGCACCAGCGTCCCGTGCCCTTCGCGGAACCAGCCGATCAGCTCCGTACCGGCCGCTTCCGACGGCTCCGGCAGCGGCACCGGATCCAGCCGCGCCTCCCCGACGTAACCGGTCGCCCAGCGGTGGACGGAGCCGGTGTGCCGCAGCAGATCGCCGACCCGCCACCCGGGGCAGGTGAGTATCGGGGCGTCCGTGCCGGCCCGTTCCGCCAGGTCCGCCAAGAGCGCGCCGTCCCGCTCCAGGGCCTTCAGGTAAGCGTTGATCTCCATGCGGGGGAGTCTTCCAGCCCGTTCGAGACAATGGGGGCATGGACGGCGAACTCTTCCCGCGCGAGCGGACCGTCATCGCCCCCGGCGCCGTGCACGTCCCCGACTGGCTCGGCCCCGCGCACCAGCGGGAGCTGCTGGAGGCCTGCCGCGGCTGGGCCCGGCCGCCCGCAGGGCTGCGCACCGTACGCACGCCCGGAGGCGGAACGATGACCGCCCGGCAGGTGTGCCTCGGCCTGCACTGGTACCCGTACGGGTACGCCGACACCGCGGTGGACGGCGACGGGGCCCCGGTGAAGCCGATGCCGGAGCGGCTCGCCGCACTCGGCCGGGAGGCCGTGGCAGCGGCGTACGGCGCACCCCTCGCGGAGGTGGCGACGTACGACATCGCCCTGATCAACTTCTACGACGGGGACTCCCGCATGGGCATGCACCGGGACGCCGAGGAGCGGTCCCCGGCGCCGGTGGTCTCCCTCAGCCTCGGCGACAGCTGCGTCTTCCGCTTCGGCAACACCGCCTCGCGCGGACGGCCGTACCGCGACGTCGAGCTGCGCAGCGGCGACCTGTTCGTCTTCGGCGATTCGAGCCGACTGGCCTACCACGGGGTGCCGAAGGTCCTGCCGGGTACGGGCCCGCAAGGGCTCGGCCTCTCGGGGCGGCTCAACATCACTCTCCGCGTCGGCGGGCTCGGGTGATCAGCGGGCGTCCGGGGCCCTCCGATCATGCGAGGATCGCTGTCATGAACGGCAACGGGGCCCCGCCGCGGGTGGGGGATCTGACCACGGTGTCCACGCGGACCAGGCTGGAGCGGGGCCGCGGCGCGCTCGGCCCGGCGCTGGAGCTCGTCCACACCGGGCGCGCCCCGACCCGGGCGGTCCTCACCGCCGAGCTCGGCGTCACCCGGGCCACCGCCGGAGCGGTCGCGGCGGAGCTGGAGGCACTCGGGCTGATCCGCGTCGACTCCCGGCCCGGCGGCGCGGGCGGCACCCAGGGACGGCCGTCGCACCGGCTGTCCGTGGCCGAGGACGGCCCGGTCGCACTCGCCGCGCAGGTGCACTCGGACGGTTTCCGGGCCGCCCTGGTGGGCCTCGGCGGGCGGATCGTCGCCACCGCCCCCGGCAAGGTGACCGTGTCCGCGGATCCGGCGCAGGTGCTCGGCGCGGTCGTGGAGGCCGGGGCCGCGCTGCTCGCGGAGAGCGGCCGCCGGTGCGTGGGCGCCGGGCTCGCCGTCCCCTCGGCGGTGGCCGAGCCGGAGGGCACGGCGCTGAACCCCCTGCACCTGGCCTGGCCGGCCGGATCTCCCGTACGGGCCATCTTCGCGCAGTGCGTGAAGGCGGCCGGGATCGACGGCCCGGCCCTGACCGGCAACGACGTCAACCTGGCGGCGCTGGCCGAACACCGGCACGGCGCGGGGCGCAGCGCGCAGCACCTGCTGTGCGTGGCCACCGGGCACCGCGGGGTCGGCGGGGCGCTGGTCCTGGACGGCCGCCTGCACAGCGGCAGTTCGGGCCTGGCCCTGGAGGTCGGCCACCTCACGGTGAATCCGGAGGGGCGCGCCTGCCACTGCGGCGGCCGCGGGTGCCTGGACGTGGAGGCGGACCCGCTGGCCTTCCTCACGGCGGCCGGCCGCACCCCCGGCCCCGAGGTGTCGCTGCTGGCGCAGGCCCGCGACCTGCTGCGCGAGGAGTACGCGGAGCCGGCGGTGCGCGCGGCCGCCGAGGAGCTCATCGACCGGCTGGGGCTGGGCCTGGCCGGCCTGGTGAACATCCTGAACCCGGACCGGATCATCCTGGGCGGGCTCCACCGCGAGCTGCTGCACGCCGACCCGGAGCGGCTGCGGGCGGTGGTCGCGGACCGCAGCCTGTGGGGGCGCAGCGGGGGAGTGCCGATCCTGCCGTGCACCCTGGACCACAACAGCCTGGTGGGAGCGGCGGAACTGGCGTGGCAACCGGTCCTGGACGACCCGCTGGGCGCCCTGGGGGCGGCGGCGTAGGGGCTCCGCTCCGATCGAGCCGGACCGGCGACCCACCCCGCGGCAGGGGTCAGCCAGGCCTGATGCCGGCCGACGCCGATGCCGCAGCGGAGGCGGAGGCCGAAACCGGGGACGATGCCGCAACGGAGGCGGAGGCCGAAACCGGGGACGAGGCCGCGGGCGGGGACGAGGCCGCAATGGAGGCGGACGCCGAAACCGGGGACGAGGCCGCCGGCGAGGCGGACGCCGCCACCGGCGCCGGTGCCGCGACCGAGGCCGCCACCGGCAGGGGCGCCGCCGGAACCGTTGCGGGTTCCGCGGTGACGACCGCCGTCCGGGCGGGTTCTCGTACCGGCTTGGCCGCGATGCGCACCGGTCGCGCGGGCGGCGCCGACGGCGCGGGGGCCGCCCGCAGCGAGAACCACACCACCTTGCCGGAGCCGTCGGACCGGTTCCGCGCGCCCCAGGCCTCGCTGACCGCCTCCACGAGCGCGAGCCCGCGTCCGCAGGTCTCCAGCGCCTCCGCCCGCACCTCCCGGAGCTCCGGGAGGCGCGGATCGCCGTCGATCACCGAGACGGTGAGGCGCCCGAGGCGGAGTTCGATCTCGACCGTGCAGGTCTTGTGCGGCTGCGCGTGGCGGTGGACGTTGCTGAGCAGTTCCGTCACGCCGAGCGCGGCCCGGTCGATGAGCGGATCGAGCTGCCAGTGGCGCAGCTGTGCAGAAACGATTCTGCGAATCTGGCCGATCCGGCACGGCAAGGCCTGCAGTTCGACGACGCAGTGCCTGCGGGAATGACTGATCACGGCTGCGACTCCCCGACATGAGTGTTACGGGTGCTGCACCCTCGGTAATGCTCCACCAGGGTCACCCACGGTGCGCCACAGTGCAACCGAAAGCGACCGAAAGGGATGTGCATGGAAACCCAAAGTGACTGTTTGTGCAGGTGAGGGGGGTACATTGCGAAAGCAGGGGGTGAAATACCCGGGCACACGCACGAAGGAGCACGGCGCATGAGCACCACCGGCACGACCGCCACGACCGTCGACGTCGACCGCAGCGACGCGGACTACCGGGCCTGGCTGAAGGAAGCCGTCCGCAAGGTCCAGGCGGACGCCAACCGCTCGGCCGACACGCATCTGTTGCGCTTCCCGCTCCCCGAGGAGTGGGGCATCGACCTGTACCTCAAGGACGAGTCGACGCACCCCACGGGCTCCCTCAAGCACCGCCTCGCCCGCTCGCTCTTCCTCTACGCCCTCTGCAACGGCTGGGTCCGCCCGGGCCGCCCGGTCATCGAGGCCTCGTCCGGCTCCACGGCCGTCTCCGAGGCCTATTTCGCGAAGCTGATCGGCGTTCCCTTCATCGCCGTCATGCCGCGCACCACCAGCCCGGAGAAGTGCCGCCTCATCGAATTCCACGGCGGCGAATGCCACTTCGTGGACGACCCGATGAAGATGTACGAGGAGTCCGCCGAGCTCGCCGCCCGCACCGGCGGCCACTACATGGACCAATTCACGTACGCCGAGCGGGCCACCGACTGGCGCGGCAACAACAACATCGCCGAATCGATGTTCCAGCAGCTTCGGCTGGAACGTTTCCCCGAGCCCGCGTGGATCGTGGCGACCGCCGGCACCGGCGGCACCTCCGCGACCATCGCCCGCTACGTGCACTACATGCAGCACGACACCCGCATCTGCGTCCCGGACCCGGAGAACTCCTGCTTCTTCGACGGATGGACCCGTCACGACCCCCACGCGAGCAGCGACTGTGGCTCGCGCATCGAGGGCATCGGACGGCCGCGGATGGAGCCGAGCTTCGTGCCGGGCGCCATCGACCGGATGATGAAGGTGCCGGACGCGGCGAGCGTCGCGGCCTGCCGCGCCCTGGAGACGGCCATAGGGCGCAAGGCGGGCGGTTCCACCGGCACCGGCCTGTGGAGCGCCCTGAAGATCATCTCGGAGATGGTGGCGGAGGGCCGCACGGGCAGTGTGCTCACCCTGCTCTGCGACCCGGGGGACCGCTACCTCGACAAGTACTACTCCGACGACTGGCTGGCGGCGCAGGGCCTCGACATCGCCCCCTACGCGAAGACCCTCGACACGCTGCTCACGACGGGCGTCTGGCGCGAGCCCGCCGCCTGACGGCGCCACGGGACCGGAGGGCCGGGGCGGCGCGCCCCTGGCCCCGGGGAGCCGTGGCGGCGAACGACGACGCGCGACCGGCCGTCGCCGGGCCGAGCCGCGGGCCGAGCCGCGGGCCGCGCCGGAGCTGCCGGGAAGAGGCGCCGGGCCCCGCTACCGCCGAGCGGCGCAGAGGCGTCCGTCCAGCGTGCGCACGGCCGAACGGAACGAGCGGCCCAGCCCGGGCCGGGCGGCGGCCAGGCCGAACCGGAACGCGGGCGTGCCGTCCGCCGCGAAGGTCCACAGGATCCGGGTACCGGAGCCCGCCGGGGTCAGCCGCCACTCCTCCAGCAGGGCCCGCATCCCCGGGACGTTGGTCTCGTCCACCCGGTAGGCATAGCGCTGCTCGGGATCGGCGGCCATGATCGTCTCCTGGAACCGGACCCCGCCCATCAGCCTGATCTCCCGCCCGGCGCCCCCGTGCGTGGGCCGGGCCAGCGTGACGGCACGGAACCAGGCCGGCCAGCCCGTGACGTCCTCCGCGAGCGCTCGATACACCGCGGCCGGCGCCGCCGAGGCCTCGGCCGTGAACCTCAGCCGTATCGGGGCGTCCTCGGTGAAGTCCGTCCCCACCGGACGGAGTCGGTGCGTCATGTCGGTACCCCCAGGGTCGGGAACGCGTGTGCGGACGGCGTGCCCGCCACCCTAGCTGGCGACCCGTCAGATGTCCGCCCCCGGAAGCACGGTGCCGCAGGCGCAGCGGCCCCCTCCGCCCCTCCCCGCCGCCGCGCGCCTCAGTGGGTCGCGGGCAGCGCGGGCAAAGCCGGCAATGCCGGGAGGTCCGCCGGGAAGAGCAGGGTGAGGTCGTCCGTAGTCGGTTCCGCCAGCTGCGCCACCCGGCCCGCGTGCCGTTCGACCATCGACTCGAAGGTCTGGCGCGCGGTACGCCCGTTGCCGAAGGCGGGGCCCTTCGGCAGCTCCGTGAAGTACGTCAGCAGGGCCCCGGACGTGCCCTCGCCGAGGCGGTACTCGTGCTCCTCGGCCTGCTGCTCCACGATCCGCAGCAGTTCCTGCGGCCCGTAGTCGCCGAAGGTGATGGTCCGGGAGAACCGCGAGGCCACTCCGGGGTTCACGGTGAGGAACCGGTCCATCTCCGCCGTGTACCCGGCGACGATCACCACCACCGCGTCCCGGTGGTCCTCCATCAGCTTCACCAGGGTGTCGATCGCCTCGCGCCCGAAGTCGCGGCCCGAGTCCTCCGGCGCCAGCGCGTACGCCTCGTCGATGAACAGCACCCCGCCGCGCGCCCGGTCGAAGGCCTCCTGCGTGCGGATCGCCGTGGAACCGATGTGCTCGCCGACCAGGTCCACCCGGGACACCTCGACGAGGTGGCCGCGCTCCAGCACCCCGAGCGAGGCGAGGATCTCCCCGTACAGCCGGGCGACCGTGGTCTTGCCGGTTCCGGGGGAGCCGGTGAAGACCAGGTGCCGGCGGACCGAGGCGGCCTTGAGCCCGGCCAGCTGCCGCCGCCGCCCCACCTCGATCATGTCCGTGAGCGCCCGCACCTCGCGTTTGACGCTGTCCAGGCCGACCAGCCCGTCGAGCTGGCCCAGCACCTCGCCGGAGCCCCGGGCGGCCGGCGGGTCCTCCGCGCCGTCTCCCGGCTCCCCGGGCCGCGGTACGGGCACCTCCGCCGCCGACGGCGACTGCGCCGGGGCGACCGCGCCGCCGGCCGTGACCGTACGGATCCCCGTCCGCGCCCCGGCGGAGCCGGCGCCCGGGCCCGACTGGGCCGCCAGGCGGGGGCCGGGCTCGTCGCTCGTGCAGTCCTCGGCCTCCGGACCGTCCTCGGCGAACTCGTAGCCCCCGCGCGCGCAGCGCTCGGTGTGGCAGCCCTTCAGGCTCGTGCGGCAGCCGTCGATGACGTGGAAGCCGAAGCCTGAGCTGCCCGTCACCCGGCAGGCGGTGAAGGTGCCGCGGCCGCCCGCCGACACGTAGAACCCGGCCTCGGCGGGGGAGGTGACGGTGCACCGCTCCAGGGCGGGGTCGGCCCCCTTGGTGACGATCACCCCCGTCTGCACCGCGTCGATGGTGCAGTTGGCGAGGGTGCCGCCGCTGCCGTGGTCGCGGAACCAGGCGCCGGTCGCGGCCTCCCGGATCCGGCAGTCGTCGAGCTGCGCGGTGGCGCCGTCGCTCACCGACACGGCCGTGTTGCGCACCTGCGACAGGTCGCTGTCGACCACGTCCACGCGCGAGCCCCGGTCCAGGACGAACAGCGCGTCCGGCACGTCGTGCACCCGGCAGGAATCGAGGGAGACCGAGGCCCCGTCGCTGATCCACACCGCCGGGTAGTCGCCCGTGCTGTCGTGGATCTCGCAGGACTCGGCGTCGACGCGGGTCCCCGGGTCCCACACCGACAGGCCGTTGCGGCCGAACCTGCGCACCGTGGTGCGGCTCAGGGTGAGCACCGACCGGGAGCGCAGGTCCACCGCGTTCTCCGGGATGTCGTGGATGTCGCAGCCGGCCAGGGTGAGTACCGCGTCCGTGTCGAGGGTGACCCCGTCGGTCGACGTGCGGTGCACCGAGCAGTCCGTGAGCCGGGCCGTGGCGCGGGCGGCGATCTGCACGCCGGTGCCCTTGATCTCGTACACCTCGCAGCCCAGCGCCTCCAGGCCCGAGCCCTCGCCGGTGACCGCGATCCCCGCTCCGGTGGCGTGGTGGATCCGGCAGCGCTCCAGCCGGGGACGGCCGCCGCCGCGGACCGAGACGCCGTTCTGCCCGGCGGCCACGACCTCGCACTCCTCGAACACCCCGCCGCCGCCGTCCAGGACGGCGATGCCGACCCCGGTCGGGTTCTCCACGGTGCAGCGCCGCACCAGCGGACGCGCTCCGCTGCCGCGCACCTCGATGCCGGCCGCCGAGCGGGTGCTCACGCGCAGGTCGGTCAGCTCGGGGACCCCGTCCTCGACGAGCAGCGCCGGAGCGGCCCGGTCCTGGCCCTCCAGGTGCAGGTCCTGGATCACGGCGGAGGCGCGCACGGTCAGCGCCACCCCGTCGGGAGGAGCGATCCGTACCGACCCCAGTCCGCCCTCGGGACCGCGCAGCGTCACCGCGTGGAGCACCACCAGGTTCTCCCGGTAGGTGCCGGGGGGGATGGACAGCACGTCACCGTCGCCCGCGACGGCCAGTGCGGCGGCCAGCGTCGGATACTCACCGGATCGGCGCCGCCACCGCGAAGCCCCGCCGTGCGTCACCTGGACCGTGCCCTGAGCCATGGTGCTGTCGTGCCCCCGCCCTCGTACTCACGCTGTCGACGCGGCAGAAGCCGCTGAAACCGTCGAAAGCCACCGCGGTCACTGAGACCGCGGTCACTGGAACCGTCGAACCTGTCGTACCCGTAGAACATTCCGTACTCGCCGGGGCCGGTCGGGGCGCTGGGAGCGGCCCACCGGGGTGGAGCGGCCTGGGGCACCCGGCCCGGCCGCTCCACCGTAGCGCGCGCGGGGCCGGTGGGGTGCCAGGTCAACTTCCCGCACCCGCCCGCCCCCAGTCGGGCCAGGCCGCCGCCCACGCCCGGTCCAGACGTATGTACCGCCGATGCATGAGTCTGCGTACGACGATCCGCCGGACGGTCTCCACCAGCGCTGCCGCGCAGACGGCGGCGGCCAGACCCGCGGTTCCCGCGTGGAACGCGGCGGCGGCGGGGTCGAGCGGCTGTCCCACCGCCCGGCCGTGCCGGTCGGTCCACATCCGGAACCGGTCGCCGGTCCGCGGCGGTTCCTCCGCGGCGGGCACCGTGCCCTCGTGGCTGCTGCCGTCGGGCCCGGTCCACGCGGCCACGACCTGCGTCCGCCGCGGGGCCGTCCGCTGCGCCGACTGCTCGGCCGGGGCGTCCCCGGCCGGCTCGGGAGCCGGCCGGACCACCACCGCCGGTACGAGGTGGCGCTCCTGCCGCTGTTCGTTCGAGGCCCGTTGAAGGGTCCCGTCCACCCGCGCGCCGACGGCCCAGCCGAGGGCCGGGGCCACCAACAGGAAACACACCACCGCTCCGAAGGCCACCCACGCCTCGACGAGGTCGGTCGGCCGGCGCAGCGGATTGCGCCGCCAACGCCACACACCCATCGCTGTCCGCACGGTCCGGATCCCCCTGCTTCCGCCTGCCTGCGCGTCCAAGCCTCCCGCATGCTCCCGGGACGCGCATTCCGGGACGCGCGAGACATGTGTCACCCGATCCGGTGTCGGAGTCCCCTCGGGTGCCCACCTGTCCTGTCTGATCCAACGGCACGGCGCGGCAGGTTGGTTCCAACCCCGGCCCGGAGCCCCCCGAAGGTGTCATTCCGGCGGCGGACTCCCGGACCCGCGCCTGCCGCACTCCGGCCCCCGCGCGGTGCGCCGGGTGCTCCGGGTGCTCCGGTCGTCACTCCCGGACCCGTTCCTCGTCCCACTCCAGCACGCGCACCTCGTCGCCGACCCGTACCGTGCCCAGCCGCACCGGGACCAGGTGCCTCCCGAACGCCAGGGACTTCCCGATCCGGCGGTGCGCGGCCAGCGTCTTGAGCGGCTCCCTGCCGCGCCGCGCCGTCGCCTGGTCGGTGGTCGTGACGACGCACCGCCCGCACTCGCGGACCCCGCGGAACTCGGCCTCGCCGATCGCGATGCGCCGCCAGCGGTCCTCCGACCACGCCCCGGCCCCGGACACCACCACGTTCGGGCGGAACCGGTTCATCGGCAGCGGCCCCTCCGCGGGATGGTCCCCCTGCGCGATCAGCGAGTTGAGCGCGTCGAGCGAGCCGAGGGTGGTGATCAGCAGCGGGTAGGCGTCGGCCAGGCTCACCGTCTCGCCCGGCAGCGCGTAGTCCGGGTCCACGGGCCGGCGCACGGCCGGATCGTCCAGGTGGACCAGGCGCGCCCCCACCCCGAGGTACGCGCTGAACCAGGCCGCGGCGTCCTGCGCCGCGACCACGGTCTCGACCTTCTTCCCGAACACCAGGACCGGCTCCAGCGGGCCCGGTGCGGGCACCTCCACGACCAGCTCCGGCATGTCCGGTGCCGACAGCCCGATGCGGCCGCCGTCCAGCGGACGGGCCGCGGCCAGGGCCAGCCGGGGCTGCTGGCGCTGTGTGATGACGGCGCCCCCGGTGTCGACCAGGGCCCAGCGCCGGTCCCCGGACAGCCCCCAGGGCTCCACGGCCGCCGCGTCGGGTGCGGTCCCCGCTACCGATTTGACGGGGTGGACGTGGAGCGACTGGACGCGCATGTTCGGCATGGGGGCATCCTGCCAGCCCCCGCCTCCTCCGCCCCAGCGGGTTTCTACGGCCCTGTCAGTAGCCCCGTCCCTGGTACGGGCGGCCGTACGGGTCCTCGTAGGTGGCCGCGGGCGCCGGAGCCTGCATCGGGCGCGGTGCGGCCGGGCGCATGGCCTCGTAACCAGTGGACGCGGCGACCGGGCGGGGCTGCTGCGGCTGCGGCTGGGGCACGTATCCGCCGCGGGCGGCCATCGGCTGCTGCTGCGGGATGTACGGGGCGGGCGCCTGCTGGAGCGGCATCGGCTGCTGGGCCGCCTGCTGCTGGTACGGGTATCCGTACGCCGGTGCGTTCTGCTGCGGTGCGGGCGGCAGGGCGGGCAGGGCGGATGCGAGGGCCGGCAGGTATCCACCGTTCGAGTAACCGGTGGAGTAGCCGGCGCTCGGGGACTCGTAGGCGGCCGGGACGCGGATCGGGGCGATCTGCGGAGTGCCGCGTTCGGCGACGAGGGAGTCGTAGATGGGGGTGTCCGGGAAGGAGGGCGCGGAGTAGTAACCGCCGCCATAAGTGGAGCGGGGGGAGGTCATGGGACCTAAGTTAAGCCCACGACTTCACGTGGTCCATAGCGAGGTTGGGCGAACACCCCTCTGACCTGCATATTCGCAGGTCAGGGCCACGGGTGTCACTTGGCGTTCACGTGCACGATTCACCACTTCCGTCCCACCTCGCCCCTACTCGTACCTGCTGGTTGTGCGGTGCACCCATTTCTTGCTGACGCAGCGTCACAATGCGATGACCTCGGACGATGTTGGTCCGGGCGGCAGTTCGCCGTTTCAGGCGTCGCTGGGACGGGGATAGGTACGGCCCTTCCAGGCGGCGCCGCGGCCCCGGTAGTGCCGGACGGCCGAATCGACGGTCATCAGCAGGTACAGCAGCGCCGTGAACGGAAGCAGGGGCGCGAGCAGGGCCGGCTGGCGGTAGTACCGCAGCATCGGCAGGTACGTACCGGCCATCAGCAGCCACGCGAGCCCGCCGGCCCAGGCGACGGCGGGCCGCCCCGCCGCGAGGCCCCCGAGGAGGGCGGCCGGCGGCACGAGGTACACGAGCACCAGCCCCGCCACCGTCCCGGCCAGCAGCGAGGGCCGGTGGCGGAGTTGGGCGTACGCGCTCCGCGAGACCATCCGCCACAGGTCCGCGAGCTCCGGGTACGGGCGCACGCTGTCCACCCGCTCCGCCAGCCCCAGCCAGACGCGGCCGCCGGAGCGCCGGACGGCGCGCGCCAGCGAGACGTCGTCGATCACGGCCTGCCGGATCGAGTCGGGCACCCCCGCCCGGACGGCCGCCTCGGTGCGCAGCAGGACGCAGCCGCCGGCCGCGGCCGTCGTACGGGCACCGGGGCGGTTGATCCGGCGGAAGGGGTACAGCTGGGCGAAGAAGTACACGAACGCCGGCACGACGAGCCGCTCCCACGGGCTCGCGACCCGCAGGCGGGCCATCTGGGACACGAGGTCCAGGTCGGCGGAGGTCGCGGCGGAGACCAGCTCGCGGAGGCTGTCGGGCTCGTGCGCGATGTCGGCGTCGGTGAGGAGGAGGTACTCGGGCGCGGGGGCGGTACGGGCGATGGCCATGCCGTGGCGCAGCGCCCAGAGCTTCCCCGTCCACCCCGGGGCCGGGTCGCCCGGGGAGGCCACGGTGAGGGGCAGCCCGGGCTGTTCGGCGGCCAGGCGCCGGGCGAGGTCGGCGGTGCCGTCCGTACTGCCGTCGTCGACCAGGATGACCTCGGCGTCGCCGGGATAGTCCTGCGCGAGGAGCGAGGGCAGGCTCCGGGGGAGCACCCCGGCCTCGTCCCGGGCCGGGACCACGATCGCCACGGACGGCCAGCGCGCGGGGGCGGAGCGCGGGGGGAGGCGGACGTCGGTGCGCCAGAACATGCCCTGGGCCAGGGTGAGCCAGAGCCAGGCGGCGAGGGAGGCGTAGGCCGCGCAGGCGGCGGTGAGGAGGCCCATCCCGGCAGTGTGCCGCTCCCCGGCGGCCGTGTCCCGCACCCGGCGGCGCCCGCCGCTCCGGCGCGTCTCCCCGGGGGCCGGCGGCGCGGGGCCCGGCGCACCCGGCGGGGTGGGCGCGCGGGCCCCGGGCCGCGTCCGGGGGCCGGTCGGCGGGGCGGCCCCCGGCGGCGGGGGCCGCCCCGCCCCAGGCCGTCTCTTTCGGATCTTGCCGGGTCCGCGACGCCTGGCACCGCGCCCGGCCGCACTGCCAGGGCAACCGAGTACGTCCAGTACACGGGCGCCCCGACAGCACGACCAGGCACGGCGCCA